>DATJKE010000027.1:0-2015 GCA_035491735.1 Sphingomicrobium sp. | reverse complement strand
TGCCAAGTTTCGCGTCGCCAAGGGGAGGGCGCCAGGTCTGGCGGTGGTGCTGGTCGGCGAGGACCCGGCCTCCACGGTCTACGTCAGGTCCAAGGGCAAGGCGACGATCGAGGCCGGGATGCAGAGCTTCGAGCACAAGCTCCCTGCCGAGATCAGTGAGGGCAAGCTGATCGACCTGATCGAGGAGCTCAATACCGATCCAGCGGTCGACGGAATCCTGGTCCAGCTGCCGCTGCCGGATCACATCGATCCCAATCAGGTCATCACCGCGATCGACCCCGACAAGGACGTCGACGGCTTTCACCCGATCAATGCCGGCCGGCTGGCTATCGGACTTCCCGGCTTCATCCCGTGCACGCCTCTCGGCTGTCTCAAGCTGCTAAAGGCCGAACTCGGCGAACTCGGCGGCAAGAATGCGGTGGTCATCGGGCGGTCCAACATCGTCGGAAAGCCGATGGCTATGCTGCTGCTGGCCGAGCATTGCACGGTCACCATCGCGCATAGCCGCACGCGGGACTTGCCCGAGGTCGTGCGAAGGGCCGACATCGTCGTCGCAGCGGTCGGCCGGCCGGGCATGATCCAGGGAGACTGGCTCAAGTCCGGGGCGACCGTGATCGACGTCGGCATCAACCGCGTCGCCGGCGAAGGCGGCAACAGCCATCTCACCGGGGACGTCGATTTCGCCTCGGCCAGTGAGGTTGCCGGTGCCGTCACGCCTGTACCCGGCGGCGTCGGGCCGATGACCATCGCCTGCCTCATCCGCAATACGGTCGTCTCTGCCGCCCGGCGGGACGGTTATGCTTTACCGGAGGACCTATGATCCTTGCCCTGCTGCTGGCCGCCGCCGAGCCGTCAATGACCGCGATCGACGCGGAACGGGCCTTTGTCGCGGACGCCCAGAAGCTCGGCCAATGGACTGCCTTCCGCAAATATGCCGCGGACGACGCGGAGATGTACGTGCCGCAACGGGTCAATGCGCAGGAATTCCTCAAGGACCTCAAGGACCCGCCGGCCTCGGTCTTTTGGTGGCCGGGCAAGAGCTTCGTTAGCTGCGACGGCAGCTATGCCGTCAATACGGGACCCTGGGTGCGCCAGTACGGCAAGGCTGTCGGCTATTTCACCACCGTATGGAAACGCCAGCCGGACGGCAGTTGGAAGTGGATCTACGACGGAGGTGATGGACTTGCGACCGCGCGAGCCGAAGGCGGGGATATCAAGCCAAGCCCCGCTTCGTGCGAGGGCAAACCGGCCGGATTGCCCAGCGCTTCCAAGTCGCCGGATGGCTCGCTTGCCTGGACGATAGAAGTCGGCGGCGCAGGGCAGCGCAGTTTCCGTGCCTTTGTCTGGAACGGGAAGGAATATCAGAGGGTCATCGAGGATGTGGTGGCCCCGCCGAAATGATCGAGCTGTTCACTACCGCTTTCGTCACGTTCGTGGTGATCATCGACCCGCCGGGCTGCGCGCCGATCTTCGCCTCGCTGACCAGCGGCACGGCGCAGGCACATCGCCGCAAGATGGCGATCCGGTCGAGCCTGGTTGCCTGGTTTATCCTGTTATTTTTTGCCCTGCTCGGCGAGCCGCTGCTTCGGACGCTGGGGATCAGCCTGTCGGCCTTCCGTCTGGCCGGCGGAATCATGTTGTTCATCATCGCGCTGGAGATTGTGTTCGAGAAGCGGACCGAACGGCGCGAAGAGCGTGCCAAGGAGATTGAGGGAACGCCGGAGGCCGAGGACATCTCTGTTTTCCCGATGGCGATCCCAATGATCGCAGGCCCAGGCTCGATCGCAACCGTCATGCTCCTCTGTGCCCGTGCCAATGGCCTGGTCGAAGGAGCGATCGTCCTCGCCGCAATGACCGCCGTCATTCTCCTGACACTCGTCTCCCTGCTGCTTGCCGGGCCGCTGATGAAGCTGATCGGCGCCAAGCTGGAAGGGATGATCACCCGCATCCTCGGCGTGATCCTCGCGGCGCTTGCCGCCCAGTTCGTGCTCGACGGGCTCGAGCGCAGTCTGCCC
>DATJKE010000026.1:0-29676 GCA_035491735.1 Sphingomicrobium sp. | reverse complement strand
CGCGGTCCGGCACTGATGGCCACGAAGGTGCAAGGCCCATTCGAGCGGTTGATCAGATGGTGGCCATTGGTGCTGCCCTTGGCCCAGGCCAGAATGTCGCCCGGTCCGACTTCGGATTCGCCGTCATCCTCGACCAGCACGGCAGTTCCGGAGAGCATGATGACCATTTCGTCTTCGCCGTCATGCCAATGCCGCTGGCTCGACCATGCCCCCGGCTCCAACGTCACATGGCTGGCGCCAAGCTCGGTAAGTCCGGCGAGGGGAGCGATCCTCTTCCACCATCGGCCCTGAACTTCCTGATGGAACGGATCGGGGTAACCGGTGGCGTTTGAAGGAGCGATTGGCTCAAGATCGACTTTCGGCATGGCGAATGCCTTGCTACGCGACAGGAATGACCTCGTCCATCGACCCCGTCGAGCTCGCCAAGGCGCTGATCGCCTGTCCCAGCATCACTCCTGCTCGAGGCGCGGTATTCGACGTGCTCGAAGCCGCGCTGCAGGCCAATGGCTTCGAGGTTCACCGTTGGGTGATGGGCGAGGCGCCCGATGGCCCAACAGAAAATATGGTGGCGATGCGCGGGTCTGGCGCGCCCCATTTCGGTTTCGCTGGCCATCTTGACGTAGTCCCTCCCGGCGAAGGGTGGGCCAGCGATCCGTTCGATCCGTTAATCGAGGACGGAGTGCTCACCGGCCGCGGCGCCAACGACATGAAGAGCGCCATCGCCGCGTTCGCCGCGGCGGCAGCCTTGGTTCCACAGGACAACGGCACCCTCTCGTTCCTCATCACCGGCGACGAGGAGGGCTATGCCACCTTCGGCACGCCGCGGATCATCGACTGGCTCAATGAGCGTGGAATCCGGCCCGACATGATCTTGATTGGCGAGCCGACGTCGGTCGACCGCCTCGGCGATACGATCAAGATCGGACGACGCGGCTCGGTCAACATGTGGATCGACGTGCCAGGCACGCAGGGCCATGTCGCCTATCCGCACCGCGCCGACAATCCAATGCCGAAGCTTGCGCGGGTCATTGCGGCGCTCGACGCCGTCCATCTCGATGACGGAACAGCCGCCTTCCCGCCGTCCAACCTCGAGTTCACCGCCGTGTCGACGCCGACTCAGGCGAGCAACGTCATCCCGGCCTCAGCGACGGCGCAGCTAAACATCCGCTTCAACAACCTCCAGCACGGAGCCGACCTGGTGAAGATGGTAGAGGACATTGCGGCCCGGGAGGCGCCGGGCTCCACCGTTCGCGCCCGCATCTCGGGCGAGGCCTTCCTGACGCCTCCGGGCGAGCTTTACGACGTCGTCGTATCCGCGATCCGCGAGGAGACCGGCATCGAGACCGAACTTTCGACCAGCGGCGGCACCTCGGATGGGCGTTTCCTGATCCAGCTCTGCCCGGTGGTCGATTTCGGCCTGCCCAATGCCACCATGCACAAGGTCGGCGAACATGCGCGGGTCGAGGACATCCACGCCCTCAGCCGCATCTACCGTCGGGTATTGGAAAAGGTTTTTGCCTAGGCGACGCTGCGCGATCCGCGGTCGGCGTTGCGAGTCCAACTCAGATATTCTTCCTCGAACATCGGCTGCGCGAAGACAAAGCCTTGAACTGTTTCGCAGCCCATCGCGCGAAGGATGTCGGCCTGAGCGACATTTTCTACGGCTTCGGCCACCACCTCGGCTCCGACGCCCTTGATCAACTGGATCACGGCCTGCACGACCACGCGGGCCTGCTCGCTGCTCTCGATGTCCACAATCAGCGACGGGTCCAGCTTGACCCGGTCGAGCGGCATGGTGCGCAGCCGCGCGATGTTCGAATAGCCGGTCCCGAAATCGTCGATTGCAACCGACGCACCGTCCCGGCGCAGCGCGGCAATCTCCGCCAGCACTGTCTCCGAACATTCCATCGCGGCCGATTCGGTGAATTCCAGCTCGACCAATGACAGCGGCACACCGGCATCACTGAAACTGCCCCTCATGCGCTGAAAGAAGTCGGCACGATCGAGCTGACGGGGGCTCACATTGAAGGCAAGTCGACGCTTGATTCCCTGGGCATGCCATTCGGCCAGCATCGAGGCGACTTCCGCGATCACCCAGTCGCCTATTTCGGCAATGATTCCGGTCTGCTCGGCAATCGGAATGAAGGTGGCGGGCGACCGCATACCTTCCCGCGGATGATTCCAGCGCAGCAGCGCTTCGGCGCCGCTGACTTCGCCCGTGGCGAAGCTCAACTGCGGCTGAAGTGCCAGCACGAATTCGCCCCGCTGGACGGCCTCGCTGAGCGCCGCCTCGGTGTCGACCTTGCGCTGATGTTCTTCCGCCAGTTCCTCGCTGAACAGGCAATAGCGACCGCCGCCGGAATTCTTGGCGCGGTACATGGCAATGTCCGCGGCGCGCATGAGCGACTCGATTCCAGTGCCATGGTCGGGGCTGATGGCGACGCCAACCGAGGCGCCGATGTCGATGCTGTGGCCGTGCAGTTCGAATGGCTCGGAAATGGCGAGGGCAATTCGACGGGCTACCCGCTCGGCATCTGTAGGTGCTTCGATCTCTGGAAAGAAAATCGTGAACTCGTCACCTGCAAGGCGGGCCAGAAGCGGGCGCTGGCCCATTCCTTCACCCAGTTCGGCGGTGACCACGACGCGGAGCCGGTTGGCGACCATGATCAGCAGTTGATCGCCGCGGGCGTGGCCGAGGCTGTCATTGACGTTCTTGAATCGATCGAGGTCGACGAACAGCATCGCCGCCTTGGTCGCTTCAGGCCGAGCCGCGAGCATCTTGTCGGCCTCGGCACGGAAGTGCAGGCGATTGGGCAAGGAGGTTACGGGATCGTACATGCCCAGGGCATGGGCGTTTTCGATCGACGCCCGGACTTCGGCAAACAGGCTGTCGACCGCTGTTGCTAGCTTGGGCATGCAATCGCGAACGATTCTCGGCGTGGGGCTGGTCAAGTCGCCTTGCTCGACCGCCAGCAGGCGATCGCCAAGCGCGTTCAATGCTCTGGCACTCTCGCTGTTGGGCCGCTCGGACGCGATGTAGCTGATCAGCAGGCAGAAAAGGCCGGCGCCAATCGAGGCTAGCACCTGCTCGTTAAATCGCGTGATGTAGAGGAAGGCAGTCAGTGAAAACAGGAACGACGCGATGCCAGCCGCGCCCGACAAGAGCGCGTTGCTGATCTTCTGTGCCGTTCCATCCTTAAACGTCGAAATCTTGCCTGCCCCTTGCCACCCGACTGCGCCACGCGGGAAGTCCAGGAAAGCAGGGCTAAACAGTTGAGGTTAAGAAACGGTAGAAATTGTCAGCCTTTCCGCAGAATTATGTAGAGGCTGCCACCCCCTCCGTGGCGGCGGTGTGCGCCCCTGACGGCAGCAATCCGCGACGAATGGCGTGAAGCCGCCAGCCAATCGTGAACCGCGGCCCGAATTCGGCCGCGCTCCAGCGGCGGTTCGCCCTGACGTTGATGGCCGGTAATCAGCAGCACGATCCTGTCCCCGGCGGCAATCGCCCGCTCCAATCCAAGGTCAATCGCTTGCCAGGCACGATCGAGGCTGTGGCCATGCAAATCCAGCGTTCGGTCGGGATCGATCCGTCCAGATCCAAGCCGACGGTCCCAGCTGCCGTCAAGAGTCGCGGACTGGTGGCTTTTGAGCTGCGTTCCAGGCGGCTTTACAGGCCGTGGCTCGGCAACCCATCCCTTCGATTTGACCGCCGCAACCGTTTTGGGAGCCTCGGCCGCGAGCAGCTCAGCCGGTTCGCGCGAAAGCGGCCTGATCGTTGCAGTAACCTTGGCCCAAAGCTCGGTCTCCTCAGCGGACAGCTTGCGCACGCGCCACTGAACCCTTGGGCAGCAATATCAACGCCTGTCCCTTGGCCGACATTCCGCCCGCTGTTCGCCTGGCCTCATCGCCTGCACCCCAGAAAGTGTCGACGCGATTGGGGCCCTTGATCGCACCGCCGGTGTCCTGGGCGACCCACAGGCCCGAAGCCTCCGTTCGATCAACCGCCAGGAAAACCGGCGCTCCAAGCGGCACGAATTTCGGATCGGCGGCGACCGAGGAACGAGCCGCTACTGCGACGTTGAGCGCACCCAGCGGGCCGGGACCGGTCAATTCCTTGAAGAAAATATAGCTTGGATTCTCCCGCATCAGCGACTTCCCTCCATCGGGCTGGGCGTGCATCCAAGCCACGATGGCATCCATGTTTGCGCGGCCGGAAGGAAGAATTCCGCGATCGCGCAGGAGCCGCCCGATCGCCACATATTCGCGGCCATTCTGGTCGGCATAGCCGATGCGTAACACCTGGCCATCCGGCAGCTTGACCCTGCCTGAGCCCTGAATTTGGAGGAAGAAGAGTTCGATCGGGTCGGCAGCCCAAGCCAATTCCAGGCCGCGATTGGCCAGGGCGCCATCTTCGATCTCGGCGCGGGTGTAATAGAGGACACAGGTGCCGGTTTCGTCCAGACGCCCCCGCCCGGTCGTTCCATCAAGCTGGGTGCATCGGACAAGGTCGAGCGGCTTGGCGTAGATCGGAACCTCATAGCCGGGCGCCTGGGTCCGCGACCCGTGAATTTCGGGCTCATAATAGCCGGTGGCAAATGCTTCGCCGGTCCCAACCCGCACCCACTCAAACCGGTCGCGGAAGAAGGCGATCGCGTCGGCGGATTGCAGGCTGGCGGCCTCGGCGCAAAGAGGTTGCCAATCGGCGGTAAGGGTAAGGCCGCTTTGGTCCTGCCGTCGGATCAGAACCGGGCAACTTGAACGGAATGCGGTTAGAGCCCGCTCGGCATCGGCTGGGTTGAGCGAAGCCGGAGTCGCCAATGCAACGCCCGCCTCGCGCGCGGTCGCCGGTGGAGGCGGAACTGGCGGCGGCGGTGGAGTTGGCGTTGGAGCTGGAGTTGGCGCTGGTGTCGGCGCAGTTGGCGGAGACGGCGCGCGTGTGGCGCAGGCGGCGAGCGTAAGCGTTGCGGCGAGCGCGAGCGCGCGAAGCGGCGCCCTCACTCTTCCTCGTCGGTTTCGACCAGCAGCCAGTTGGGATCGCGCGAGCTGATGTCCTTACGGAACGTCCAGCGGTCGCGCGTCTGGATTGCATCCGATAGCGACCCGGCAACGACCTCGCCGGCCGAATTGCGCGTCACAGCGGCAATATCCGCTTCAAACCGGACGGTCACCAGCGCCACGCTCCGTTCGATCTCGGCTCCCGCGACCAAAGCCTGGTCGATGGCGACCAGGCGATTTTCGAGCGTCAGGCCATCTTTGGCTCGTTGCTCCACCGCAGCGGCGAAGGTT
Organism: Sphingomicrobium sp.; assembly: GCA_035491735.1. Lineage (GTDB taxonomy): Bacteria > Pseudomonadota > Alphaproteobacteria > Sphingomonadales > Sphingomonadaceae > Sphingomicrobium. Next base: position 24,390 of record DATJKE010000026.1, on the reverse strand, counting down.
TCGAACACATGGGCATCCACGTAAGGCCGCATCGCCTCGATGTCGCCCTTCCAGAACGCCTCGAGGATCAGGCGGTAGGCGCCCTTGCTGCCTTCCAGGAAACGAGCAACGTCGAAGCTTGGATCCGCTGCCAGCAGCGCCCGAACACCTGGTCCCGCCGTAGGCAGATAGGCCAGTTCATCCGGCTCGCTAGGCATGGACGAAGCGGCGGCACGTGCGGCGGGACGCGGCTCCATGCGCGCATCCGCGTCGGGATCGGCGGGTTTAAGGATCGGTTGTTCATGGCCGGTGCGCTCGCCCAGCACGCTGTACAGCCTAAGGCCGATGAACAAGGCGACGAGCGCAAGGATGACGATTGCAGTCAATGACGATTCCGTTCGAACTTCTTTATTGGCGCCAACATAGTCCCGACAACGCACATATTCAAAGGGCGCTCCAACAGATGGGCTCGCCATTGCACCGCAAAGGCGCGGCTGCTAGTCGCTCGGCCAGCCGGAACAGGCCAAAAATGGCCAGCTCCACCCGACATCATTACGCAAATTCTCTTAAGGAAAGTTCATGGCCGACCAGGACCCGATCACTCCCGCGCCCGAGGGCAATGGCCAAGTTGCCGAAGAACAGCCTCAGGCGAGCACGATCGCCCAGTACATCAAGGATTTGTCAGTCGAGAGTCCGTCGGCGCCCCAGGTGTTTCAATGGCAGACCCAGCCCTCGCTTGACGTTCAGTTCGGGATCACCGGGGGGAAGGTCGGCGAAGATGTCCATGAAATCGTGCTGAAGATCGAGGTGAACGCCAAGTCGGACAACGGCACTCATTTCATTGTCGATTTGAGCTACGCCGGCCTGTTCGGCTTCCGCAACATTCCCGAAGAAGCGCTACCGCCCTTCCTGCTGGTGGAGGCGCCGCGATTGCTGTTCCCATTCGCCCGGCAGATCGTTGCCGAAGCCGTCCAGAATCTTGGCTTCCCGCCGGTGCTGCTCGATCCGATCGATTTTGCCAGCGCATATATGGCGCAGGCCGACGTGCAGCAGCAGGTGGAGGGTCAGCCTGGCGGCGATGGCGAGCCGCCGGTCGGCCACGCCTGATCAATTGCCAGGCCGCGCATGAACCTCGTCAAAACGACAGGCACCATCGGCGGCCTGACCCTGGTCAGCCGGATTGCGGGCTTTGCCCGCGAAATGCTGATGAGCCGGGTGATGGGAGCAAGCTGGCAGGCGGACGCGTTTTTCGTCGCCTTCCGGCTTCCCAACACCTTCCGCAGGCTGTTTGGCGAGGGCGCCTTTTCGGCCGGCTTCGTGCCGCTCTACGCCCAGCGTCTCCAAGGCGAGAATGGAGACGTTGAGGCCAAGCATTTCTCCGAGGAAGTGCTGGCTGTCTTCGTCCCGGCGCTGATAATCTTCACCCTGATCTTCGAGATCATCATGGGTCCATTCGTGTTCCTGATCTCGGGATATCATGGCGAGAAGCTGGCGCTGGCGGCTTTCCTCACCAGGATCACTTTCCCCTATTTGCTGCTGATCAGCCTGGTCTCCCTGTTCTCGGGCATACTCAACAGCCTGGCGCGATTTACCGCGGCCGCGTTCGCCCCTGCCCTGCTCAACCTGGCGATGCTGTCGGCGCTGATATTCGTGCCGGTTGGCGGAACGACGACGGCTATCGCCCTGTCGGTCGGGGTGACGATTGGCGGCGTACTCCAGCTCGGATTGCTGCTCGTGGCCTGCAAACGCGCCGGAATTGTCCTGAAGCTGCGCCGGCCCCGCATGACTCCCGGAGTCCGCCAATTCATTCGCGTCGTCATCCCGGCGACGCTGGGCGCGGGCGTCTATCAGATTAGCGCCTTCATCGACACATTCTTCCTGGCGAGGATTGGCACCGGCGCTCTGAGTTATTTCAACTATGCCGACCGCTTGAACCAGTTGCCGCTCGGAGTGATCGGCGCCGCGCTCGGCACCGCCATCCTGCCGCAAGTCAGCAGGCATGTTGGCGCTAATGAGCCCGAGAAGGCGGCACGGGTCCAGGGCCAGGCGGCGGAGCTGGCAATGCTGCTGTGCTTGCCCGCCGCGCTTGCGCTGGCAGTGAGCGCGGGACCGCTTGCATCCGCATTATTTCAGGGTGGCCGATTCACCGCCGAGGATGCGCAGCTCACCGCTCTCACCCTGTCTATCATCGTGTTGGGCCTTCCGGCCTATGTTCTGGTCAAGGTGCTGACACCCGGCTTCTACGCGCGCCAGGACACGGCCACCCCCGTCAAGATCGCCTGCATCGTGCTGGTGGCCACCGTCGTACTGAACTTCGTCCTCATCCCGCCATTCAAGATTGCCGGCCTCGCGGCTGCCATCGCCATTTGCTCCTGGCTTAACTGCCTGATGCTTTACACTGTGCTGCATCGTCGCGGCCATTTCCGGATCGAGGGATGGCTTGCTAACCGGATCGCCAGGCAGCTGCTGGCCGGCGCGCTGATGGTTGGCGCGCTCTACGCGATCAAGCTGACCATCCCCGGCTGGTTCACCGGCTCGGCCGGTCATCGGCTGGTCGGCGTCATGGCCTTGGTCGGTGGCGGCATGGCCGTCTATTTCCCCGCCGTGTGGTTTTTGGGCGGCATGGACAAGGAAGACATCCAGGCGTTGTTGCGCCGGCGCGGCAAGCGCGGGAGTGATTCGGTATGAGCAACACCATGCGCGTCGTTTCCGGCATCCAGCCGACCGGCGACCTGCACCTCGGCAACTTGCTCGGAGCGATCCTTCGCTGGGTGCGCATGCAGGATGAGGCCGAATGCCTGTTCTTCCTTGCAGACCTGCATGCACTGACGGTCGATATCGAGCCCGCGCAGCTGCGTTCGAATGTCCGCGAAATGGCGGCGGCACTGATTGCCAGCGGCATCGATCCGGCCAAATCGACCCTGTTCGCGCAAAGCGCCGTGCCGGCGCACGCCGAGCTTTGCTGGATCCTCAATGGTACCGCCCGCATGGGTTGGCTGAACCGGATGACGCAATGGAAGGACAAGGCCGGCAAGAACCGGGAGGGCGCATCGGTTGCGCTCTTCGACTATCCGGTGCTGCAGGCGGCCGACGTCCTGGTCTACCAGGCGACGCACGTCCCGGTGGGCGAAGACCAGAAGCAGCACATCGAGCTGGCTCGCGACATTGCGCTCAAGTTCAACAACGACTTCGAAGTGGAGCTGTTCATTCCGCCGGAGCCGTACATTGGCGGCGGCACGGCGGCACGGGTCATGTCATTGCGTGACGGCACGGCGAAGATGTCGAAATCGGATCCGTCCGAGCAGAGCCGCATCCACCTTACGGACAGCGACGACTTGATCGCGCAGAAGATCCGCAAGGCAAAGACCGATCCCGAGCCATTGCCAGACGATCCAGCCAAGCTCGAAGGACGGCCAGAAGCGAAGAACCTGGTTGGCATCTATGCGGAGATGACAGGCGATACGCCCGCAAACGTGCTGAAACACTTCGCCGGCCAGGGATTTGGGGCATTCAAGCCGGCGCTTGCCGATGCCGCGATCGCCCTCCTGGCGCCTTTGCGCGAACGGCTGATGGAACTGCGGCGCGACGAAGCTGCGCTTGACGCCATCCTGGACGCCGGTGCTGAAAGAGCTGTGGCGCTCGCCGCTCCAACGTTGGCCGAAGCCTATAGGGCGGTAGGTCTCGGCCGGTAAGCCATTGAGTTGCCAAGACGACTTTCGCGCTTCATCGCCTATTCAGCACGTTTCATGGTATAAGTACCTATTGTCATAGACCTTTGCTCAGGCGAAATAGCGAAGGTCTCATCAGATGGGTGGCTGATTATGCGTACTTATAGACTCGCCGCAGCTGCGCTGCTTGGCATTTCGGCACTGGGCCTTTCCGCCTGCGCCACCGGTCTTCGAACCGAAGTCTCCCGCTTTCAGGCTATGCCTGCTCCGCAAGGGCAAAGCTTCTACATCATGCCGATGAATCCGGCCGACCAGGGCGGGCTGGAATTCTCCGGCTATGCCGAGCAAGTTTCTCAGAACCTGCAAGCCATTGGCTACACCCGGGCTCCAACGCTCGGTCAGGCTACGCTGGTTGTCAACGTCGGCTATGGCGTCAGTGACCCTCAGACGGAAATCGTCAGCTACCCGTCTCACTTCGGGTACGGCTCCGGCTATTGGGGTCATGGATACGGGTGTTGCCGGGGCTGGGGCCGGGGCTACTCTTTCGGTTGGAACGACCCCTTCTGGTACGGTGGCGGTGGGTTCTACAACGATATCCGCAGCTACACTTATTACGTGACGCAGCTGGACCTCAACATTCGGCGCAAGGTCGACAATATCGCCCTGTTCGAGGGAAAGGCGATGGCCCGTTCCCGAACGGCCGCGTTGAACAAGACCGTGCCGAGCCTGGTCGAGGCGATGTTCACCGGCTTCCCCGGCAATTCGGGTGAAACGGTTAAGATCACGGTCCCGCCCGAAGGCAAGCAAACCGCTGCCGCTTCTTACTGAGCGATGGGCAAACAGGTAGGGCCCGCCTAGTCCGGGTTCCCATCAAGGAATAACTTTGATGGGGTCCTTCGCTAGGCGGGCCCTCGACCAGTTGGGGACTGGACCTCTCTTCCGCCGGGCGCCTGCGGGCGCTCGCTACCCCCCAAGATCAGCCCTCCAGCTGGCGCGTCAGCAATCGGATGTCGGCATCAAGCTCGGAATCCGCGGCGCGGAGCCGCTCGATCTGCTTGACCGCATGAATCACAGTCGTGTGGTCGCGACCGCCAAATCTGCGGCCAATGTCCGGCAGCGACTTTGGGGTCAGCTGCTTCGACAGGTACATGGCGACCTGTCGCGGCCGGGCGACCTCGCGTGCTCGCCGGGCAGAGGTCATCTCGGCCTTGCGGATACGATAATGTTCAGCGACCTGCGTCTGGATTTCGTCGATCGATATCCTCCGCTGGTTGGCGCGCAGCACATTGGCCAGCACTTCCTCAACGAACGCAACGTCGATCGCGCGACCGGTCATCATGGCATAAGCAGCAATACGGTTGAGCGCGCCTTCCAGCTCGCGGATCGAGCTTGTGATCCGCCGGGCAAGAAACTCGACCACGCCGCGCGGCATTTCGACGCCCGGAAGCGCTGCCAGCTTCGCGTCGATGATGTTTAGGCGGAGCTCATAGTCGGCAGGGTTGATGTCGGCGACGAGTCCCCAGCTGAGCCGAGAAAGAATGCGTGGGGCAATGCCGTCGAGATCCTGCGGCGCACGATCGGAAGTGATCACCAGCCGTCGGTTGGCAGTGATGATCTCGTTCATCGTGTGGAAGAATTCCTCCTGCGTGGAATCCTTGCCGGCAATAAACTGGACATCGTCAATGAGGAGCAGGTCGGCCGAGCGCAGCCGGCTCTTGAAACCGATCGTGTCGTTTTCCTTCAGCGCCCGGATGAATTCGACCATGAATTTTTCGGCCGACATCGACACCACGCGAGCCATCGGGCGGCGCTCGAGGAACGCTTGGCCGATCGCGTGCAGCAAGTGAGTCTTGCCGCGGCCAGTTCCGCCATGAAGGAAAAGCGGGTTGAAGGCGACGCTATCGGCGGTCGCCAGGGTCCGGGCTGCGGTGGCCGCAACCTCATTGGCCTTGCCGACGACAAACGTGTCGAAGCGGTAGCGCGGATCGAAGTTCGGTGCGGACGGATCACGCTCCGCGGCGGTCGCCGGCGCGGCCGGGATGTCCTCCAGCACCAGCAGCGGCGCCGGCTTTGGACCGTCGGGACTTGCGATGATTCGAACGTCGCGAACGATGGGCAGCACATTGCGCCACGCAAGGGCCAACCGCTCACCAAAATGGCTTTGCACCCAATCCGCCATGAACTGGCTTGGCATGATGATCTCAAGCTCGCCGGCATCGCCGTCGAACGCACCAAGTTCTGCGGGCTTCAGCCACCCATCAAAGGTGCGGGCACCGCAATCGCGGCGCAATCCGGTGCGAATGGTTTCCCAGGCGGCTTCGAGGGGCGCAGGCACCGCGGCGGCATCGGAGACACACAGATTTTCCCGACTGCCCTGCACTGGCGCGCGCCCTCCCTAACTCGTAACTTGGCCGGACATGAGAAACCGCCGTGCGCGACGCGATTCGCGACACCGAAAGCATCCTCAGTCTCTAGCCCCCCGGTGCGGATTCGCCGCCGGAAACTTCGTTTTGAGAGTCTCGCGCGTGCGATTCAAGAGCCGAATTTTCATCAATGTGAAATAAACCGGCTTGACAGAGGGAAGCTGCCAAATCCCGTCAAAAATGGCCGTTTTAAGCCAATTGGCCTCAATCGGTCCAAAATGGAATTTTGCGAATCGCGGGAATCCCTAGACTTTTTTCAGTCACCTAAATGAAACGGGCCGCCGGCAACTCCGACGACCCGTCCCGAATCATAACGTAAATCAGAATTTAACCGAGCGAAGCGACCCGCTTGGTCAACCTCGAGAACTTCCGCGAGGCGGTGTTCCTGTGAATCACGCCCCTTGCGACTCCGCGCGCGATCTCCGGCTGGGCCTGCTTCAGCGCCGCAGCAGCGTCATCCTTCTTGCCGGCGGCAATCGCCGACTCGACCGCCTTGATGAAGGTCCGGATGCGGCTGACGCGAGCGCCGTTGATTGCTGCACGGCTGGCGTTGCGGCGGATGCGCTTCTTGGCTTGCGGCGTGTTCGCCATCTAAAAGTCCTTATATTTCCAAATAAAAGCGGCGCGCGCCCATGGGGCCGCACCGGCGTGGCGCTCCCCCTAGCGTCGAGGCGGCGAATCGTCAACTAGCGCTGGCATGAGGGGCAGAAGAAGGTCGAGCGCCCACCTTGTACGATTCGTTTCACCATTCCCGCGCAATTGCGGCACGGCTTCCCTTCCCGATCATAGACATCGAACTGCTTGGAGAAATAGCCGAGTTCGCCGTCGGGCGCAGCGAAGTCCTTGAGGGTCGAGCCGCCGGCGCGGATTGCGTCTTCGAGCACTGCCGGAATCGCCATTGCCAGCATATCCAGTTTGGCCCGGCTGACCTTGCCAGCCGCCCTGCGCGGGTCGATCCGCGCACGAAACAGCGCCTCGCAGGCATATATGTTGCCCAGCCCGGCCACGATCCGCTGGTCGAGCAACAGCAACTTCACTGCTGCCGTCCTTCCACTGAAGCGCTCTTTCAGCCACCGACCATCGATACTTCCGTCGAGCGGTTCGGGTCCCAGCGCCTTGAATGCAGGCCACTCAGTCAGATCTTCGGTCGGCACCAGGTCGACGGACCCGAAGCGACGAGGGTCGCGCAGATGGAGCCGCCTGCCCTCGTCAGTTTCGATCAGCAGGTGATCGTGCTTTCCAAGTTCATGGGGATCGATCCTCCAGGCGCCGGACATACCCAGGTGAAATACCATGGTGTCGCCGCGATCGGTGTTGATCAGGCCATATTTGGCACGGCGGGCAAGCGACGTGACGAGCGCGCCCGTTAGCCGCTGGCCCAGATCCTTGGGGAAAGCCCGCCGCAGATCGGCCCGCCTTGCTTCCAGCCGCCGAATTCGACGGCCCTTCAGCACATGCTCGAGGCCGCGCACCGTGGTTTCGACTTCGGGCAGTTCGGGCAAGGGGCATCCTTTGGCAAAACTCGGGCGTTCCCCGCCCTTCATCTCCCTGCTAGGGCGCTGGCATGGATAAGGTCAATTTCGGCGACGAGCTGGTTACTCCTGACGAGAAAACCCGCCGGGTCGGCGGGGTCTTCACGTCGGTTGCACGCAGCTACGACCTGATGAACGACCTGATGTCGGGCGGCATGCACCGGCTGTGGAAGAACCGCTTCGTCGCCAAGGTCAAGCCGCGGCCGGTCGAGCATATTCTCGACATGGCGGGCGGCACTGGCGACATCGCCTTCCGCATGGCTGACAAGGGGGCCAAGGTCACTGTCTGCGACATCAATCCCGACATGCTCGGGGTCGGCATGGAGCGCGCCGGGAAAGCCGGGATCGACGGCCTGGTCTGGCAGGTTGAAAACGCCGAGAAGCTGACCTTTCCTGACGACAGCTTCGATGCCTATACCATCGCATTCGGCATCCGGAACGTCACCGACATGCCGGCGGCCCTAAGGGAGGCGCATCGTGTCCTGAAGCGCGGTGGGCGCCTATATATTTTGGAATTCTCGACCAGCGAGTGGCCGGGATTCGGCGAGATATACGATCGCTATTCGGAACATGTCATTCCGCGCATCGGCAAGGCGGTGGCGAATGACGAGGACAGCTACCGCTATCTGGTCGAATCGATCCGCCGCTTCCCACGAATGGAAGCGTTCCGGGCGATGATCGGCGACGCCGGCTTCAAGTCGACCAGCGTCGAGCCGATCCTCGGCGGCATGGTCGCGATCTGGGGCGGCTGGAAGATTTGACCACTGCCGTCGTCCATCTGTGGCGCCTGTGCAAATGGGGCAGGACGCTGGCGCGCCATGGCGCGCTGCAGGGGATTGAACGCGATCCGCTGACCCCGCCAAATGTCCGCAGACTCTGCCGGGTCCTGCGCCTCGGCATTGGCATGCCGGCGATACCTGACTACGCCGCCGCATTGCAGGAGATCGGGCCGGCGGCAATCAAGCTCGGCCAGGCGCTTTCGACCCGCCCCGACCTCGTCGGCGAGGCGGCGGCGGCGAACCTACTGCAGCTACAGGATGATCTGCCGCCTGAACCCTTCCTGGCCATCAAGGCCGCGATCGAGCGGGCGTTGGAAGCGCCACTTGCCAGCCTGTTCAGCGAGTTCGACGAAGAGCCGGTCGGGGCGGCATCGATCGCGCAGGTCCATCATGCCGTTACGACCGAAGGCCGCGAGGTTGCGGTCAAAGTGCTTCGACCCGGCATCGAGGAAGAACTGGCCCGGGCGATCGAGACCTATGAATGGGCCGCCGCCCATGTCGAGCTGCTCGGCGGCGAGGCCGAGCGGCTGCGGCCGCGCTTGGTCATCGCCCATTTTAAACAATGGACCCGGCGGGAACTGGACCTGCAGCGCGAGGCAGCGTCCGCCTCCGAGCTTCGCGACAATATGGTCGCCGAACCAGGCTTCCACGTCCCGGACATTGACTGGAGCAGGACCGCGCGGCGGGTACTGACCCTTGAATGGCTGGACGGCATCAAGCTTTCGAAACGTGACGAGCTGATCGCCGCCGGCCATGATCCAAAAGCGCTCGCAACGACACTGGTCCGCGCCTTCCTTCGCCAGGCGGTGGTCGACGGCTATTTCCACGCCGATCTCCACCAAGGCAATTTGTTCGCTTTGAAGGACGGACGGATCGCGGCGATCGACTTTGGCATCATGGGCCGGATCGACCGCAAGGCGCGGCTATGGCTGGCCGAAATCCTTTATGGCTTGATCACCGGCAATTACGACCGCGTCGCCGAGATCCATTTCGAAGCGCAATATGTCCCGGCGCACCACAACGTCGATGAATTTGCCACAGCGCTGCGTGCGGTCGGCGAACCGATCCGCGGCCTTCCGGTCAAGGAGATCAGCATCGGCCGGATGCTCGAAGGCCTGTTCTCGATTACCCGCGACTTCGATATGCAGACCCAGCCACACCTGCTGCTTCTGCAGAAAACGATGGTCATGGAGGAAGGCGTGGCGACGACGCTCGATCCCGATATCAACATGTGGGAGGCAGCCGAGCCATTCCTCAAGGATTGGCTCCGGACCGAGCTTGGCCCCGAAGCCTATTATGCCGATCGTATCGTCGACACGGTCCGCGCTCTCAAGTTGATCCCCGATCTCATCCGCAGGATCGACGCCGCCTATCCGCCAGCCGGTGCCGCACCTCCCCCACCACCGCTCGCTGACGTCGCGATGATCGAGGGCAAAGGATGGATGACGCCGCTGGCGATTGCTTTGGGCTCGGCTGCCATCGCCGCCACTTTGACCTATTGGCTGGTGGGGTAACCGATGAATTGGGGGGCCTTCGAGACGAGGTTTCAAGGTTGGTCCCGCGGTTCAGCGCTGGCCATCCTCGCCGCGTTACTTGGAATGCTCGCCGTCGCTTGTTGGTCGCCGTCGTCAGGACCCGCGCCCAAATTACGGACGTCGGAAGCGCAACATAGCGACCTCCACCTGTACCGCGACATCATCACCGGTGTTCGGCGGGGCGGGGACTATTACCAAATCACCGCCGATGAGCTGCGCAAGGGCAACTATCCGCTGAAACCCTTTTTCACCTTCCGCCTGCCGACCCATGCGACGATCTACGCGGCACTCGGCGAACGCGTGATGGTGGTCATTTTCTGGCTACTGTCAGCCACGCTCATGTTCGCCTGGTGGATCAGGCTTCGGACATGTCTGCCGCGGCCCCTTCTTGCCGCGACCCTGATATTGATGGCTGGCGGCCTCGGCGGACTGCTGCAACCCCAGACCGGGCTGTTCCACGAAAGCTGGGCAGCGGTCTTGTTGGCCCTGATGATCGCGCTCCATCGACCGGAGCGCATATGGCCTGCTGTGATTTGTGGCGGAGCGGCCTTGATGATCCGCGAACTTGCGCTTCCGATGATCCTGGCCATGGCGGGTCTGGCGTTACTTGAGAAACGTTGGAAGGAAGTTGGCGCCTGGGCGGCGGCGGTTGCCCTTTTCGCTATCTATGTCACGGTCCACGCCTACTGGGTCAGCCAGGTTGTCCTTCCGACCGACCCGCCCTCGCCCGGCTGGTCGGCGACACTCGGGTTGCAATTCGCGCTGAAAGCGATCTCCAAGGTGACGTTGGGCTTTCGCCTCCCGACCGCGCTGGCTTCGGCGCTGCTGGTCCTGTCGCTGTTCGGCTGGGCTTCGGTCCGCGCCGGCTGGGCTCTAAGGGTCGCGATCCTGCTTGCGGGCTATGGGGCCATGCTTGCATTACTGGCTCGCACCGACACCTTTTATTGGGCGCTGATCGCTGCGCCCTTGTCTTTCGCTGGACTGGTGTTCCTCCCCAAAGCGGTCACCGACCTCACGAAATCCATTCAAACCAAGCGGGAAGGTGCTTTCACATGAGCCGAGTTGCCCTTTGCTTTGCCGCCGTTGTGGCTGTTGCCGCGCCACTCACCGCGGTGCGGCCGCAATCTCCGGCGGCGGCCGCTCCCAGCCAATCCACTCATGCCCAATTGGTGCAACTGTTCGCCGACTGGCGCGCCTTCAACCACCCCGAGATCCGTGACGGTCGCCCCGACTACAGCGCTGCCGCCATGGCCGCAAAGGCAGTGCGCCTACCTGAATTCCGCCAGCGCCTGGCGGCGATCGATCGGACCGGTTGGACTGCGACCCAAATCGGCGATTACCGGCTGGTAGAGGCCGAAATGAACGGTTTCGATTTCTTCCACCGGGTGCTGCGGCCATGGGCGCGCGACCCGGGCTACTACCAGACGGTATTTGCGGAGATGAGCGACGTGCCGGCGCATGAGGGTCCGTCGGCCGAGCCCAACATCGATCTTCACAACTTCGCCTACCCGCTCTCCCGCTCCGATGACGCGCGGCTGACCGAACTACTGAGCGCAATTCCGGCGATGCTTGCTGACGCGCGGACCAACCTCGCCGGCAGTCAGGCGCATGATTTGTGGGCCTATGGCGACCGTGCCTTCAACGAACAGGCCGAGGTATTGAGTCAGCTTGAGGCCGGTACGCTGGTGATGAACGATCTTGGCGGGAAGCGGCCCGCCAACTTCAGCGGCGCCAGCCCCGCGCTGCACAAGGCGGTTCATGACGCGCGGCTGGCAACCGAGCAATTCGCCGCCTGGATCAAGGCTGAAGCGCCGCGCCGCACGGGCCCGTCTGGCGTCGGCAAGGACAATTACAACTGGTACCTGACCCATGTCCTGCTCAGCCCCTATGACTTCGACGCCCAGAAGGTACTGTTGCAGCGCGAGCTCGATCGATCGCTTGCGTCCTTAAGACTTGAGGAGGTGCGCAACCGCGCTGCCCCGCCGATCGCCGAAATCGGCGATCCGACCGCCTATCGTGCCATGGCCGAGCAGCGCCAGGCCAAGCTCTATGCCTTGCTAACCGGCGCCGGCTTCATCGCCGACCGGCCCTATTATCGCGATGCGCTCAACGGTCAGACCGGTACCTACACCCCACCGAACCAGCGCAACTTCTTCACTCACGTCACAGCGCTCGACCCGTTGCCACTTTCGAGCCACCAATATCACTGGATCGAACTCGCGCGGCTGCGCCACGAGCCGCACACAAGCCCGGTCCGGCAGGTGCCGCCCCTGTTCAACATCTACGAAGACCGGTCCGAGGGTTTCGCAACGGCGATGGAAGAAATGGTCATGCAGGCCGGCCTCTACGACGACATTCCGCATGGCCGGGAATTGGTGTGGATCATGCTCGCCAACCGGGCCGCTCGCGGCCTAGCCTCGCTTCGAGTGCAGGCCAATGAGATTGGGCTGGCCGAGGCAGGGCAGTTCCACGCCTCCTGGACTCCGCGCGGATGGTCGGACGCATCCAGCCGCCTGGTGGGGTTTGAGCAGCTACTCTACCTCCGTCAGCCCGGCTACGGCCCGAGTTATATCGTCGGCAAGATGGAGCTCGACCATCTGCTGGCTGTCGCTTCCCACCGCGCCGAGCTCGAGCATCGCCCGTTCGTATTCCGCGATGCCTTCGCCGCGATCCTTGCCTCGGGCATTGTCCCGCCGGCGATCATCGAGGATGAAGCAGCCGACCTTGCGAAGACGGGCCGCTGAAGCCCATATCCAACCAATGAGCCGCATTCTCCTCATCGTTGGCGGCGGCATTGCCGCCTACAAGGCGGCCGAGTTGATCCGCCTGCTTCGCAAGGAAGGCCATGAGGTCACCCCGGTGCTGACTGAGGGCGGATCCCATTTTGTCACGCCGATGAGTCTCGCTGCTTTGGCCGAAAGCCCGGTCTACACCTCGCTTTGGGACCTCAAGGACGAGGCCGAAATGGGCCACATCCAACTGTCTCGCGCAGCCGACGTGGTGCTGGTCGCACCGGCAACGGCGGACCTCATCGCGCGGATGGCGGCCGGCGAGGCCAATGACCTGGCGACCACCTTGCTCCTGGCGACCGACAAGCCGGTGATCGTCGCCCCGGCGATGAACGTGCGCATGTGGCAGCACGCTGCGACCAAGCGAAACATTGAGCAACTCAAGGCCGACGGCATTACCGTGCTCGAACCCGACGAAGGGCCAATGGCGTGCGGCGAATATGGCCCGGGACGATTGCCCGAACCCACCGATATCTATCAGCGGATTAAGCCGATGCTCGGCCGAGGCGTTTCAGTCGATGTGGCCGGGCCTGGGCCACTCGCCGGGAAACATGTGCTTGTCACCGCCGGGCCGACCCATGAGCCGATCGACCCAGTGCGGGTAATCGCCAATCGCTCCTCGGGGAAGCAAGGCTTCGCAATCGCGGCGGCAGCGGCCCAGGCCGGTGCTCGCGTAACGCTGATCGCCGGGCCAGTATCGTTGTCGACGCCCGGCGGTGTCGCCCGGATCGATGTCGAAACCGCGCAACAAATGGCCGATGCGGTCGAACAGGCCCTGCCCGCCGACGTCGCCGTGCTGGTCGCTGCCGTCGCGGACTGGCGAGTCGAAGCGGCGGCGTCAAAACTGAAGAAATCCGCCGGACCCCCTCAGCTCAAATTCGCACCCAATCCTGACATTCTTGCGATGCTCGGCGAACGCCCCGACCGCCCTCGCCTGCTGATCGGCTTCGCCGCCGAAACGCATGACCTGGTGGCCAACGCCCAGTCCAAGCTTGCATCCAAGAAGGCTGACTGGATTGTCGCCAACGACGTTTCGGGGGACGTCATGGGCGGCAGCCATAACCGCATCCATCTCGTGACCAACAGCGGTGTCGAGGATTGGCCCGAGGCAGCCAAGGAAGACGTCGCCCGCCATTTGGTCACACGCATCGCCGAGGAATTTGAGTGACTATTAGTATCCGCCTGACCCGCCTGCCGCATGGCGAAGGGCTGCCCCTACCCAGCTATGCCACCCATGGGGCGGCCGGAATGGACGTGGTCGCGGCCGAAGATCTGGATTTGATGCCCGGGCAGCGCCACGCTGTCGCGACCGGCTTCAAGGTCGCCATTCCTGAAGGCTTTGAGATCCAGGTTCGTCCCCGCTCGGGCCTGGCGCTCAAATATGGCATCACCGTCCCCAACACGCCGGGGACGATCGACAGCGACTACCGGGGCGAATTGAAGGTCATCATGATCAATCATGGCGCGGAGCCGTTCCCAATCCGTCGAGGCGAGCGCATCGCCCAATTGGTCCCGGCCGCGGTCACGCTGGCCCAATGGGATGAGGTAGACGAGCTGTGCGAAACCGCTCGCGGCGCAGGCGGATTCGGCTCAACCGGCGGCCATGGCTCTCTCTGACGAGGAACTCGACCGCTACGCGCGGCACATCGTCCTTCCCCAGATTGGTGGCGCAGGGCAACTCAGACTGAAATCTGCAAGAGTGGCCGTTGTTGGTGCTGGCGGCATCGGTGCAGGTGCGATCCCTGCGCTGACTGGCGTTGGTGTTGGCTATCTCACGATCATCGACGACGACCGCGTCGAGCTTTCCAACCTTCAACGACAGCCGCTCTATGCCGCCAATCAGATCGGCGAACGCAAGGCCGACTTGGCGGCGCGCTTCGTCGGTAAGCGCAATACGCACATCGAATGCCGCGTGGTTGCAGACCGGATCGAAGCCGACAATGCCGACGCCATTCTCTCAGGCCATGACCTCATCCTCGATGGGACCGACAATTTCGCAACCCGTTTGGTTGTCAGCGATGCGGCGGTACGACTTGGCATCCCTCTAGTCTCCGCCGCCGCGCAGCAATTCCAGGGACAAGTCGCGCTGTTCCGCGGACGCCCCTGCTACCGCTGTTTCGTCGGCGATGCGTTTGACGCCGACGATTGCGACACGTGCGCCGAGCTAGGCGTGCTTGGTGCGCTGACGGGAACAGCCGGCAATTTTGCAGCGCTGCTCGCAATCCGGGCGATTGTCGGGATCGGCCCAGACGCTGCCGGAACGCTGCACCTGTTCGACGGATTGAACCTCAATTGGCGGCAAATCCGTATTGCGGCGGATCCAGCCTGCAGATCCTGCGGCGCTACTTCTTCCTAGTTTTCCTGGCTGGTGCCTTGCGGCGGCCTTTGGATGACGGACCCTTGGCTGCCTTGGCATCGATCAACGCCACCGCCTCGTCCAGCGTCACCGCCGTAGGTTCCGCGGTCTTGGGCAAGGTCGCATGGGTTGCACCGTCGCTGACATAGGGGCCGTAGCGGCCCGCCATGACCTTGATTTCCTTGCCCGAGTTTGGGTGCGCCCCGAGCACAGCGATCGGTTCGCGCGAGCCGCCGCGCTCACCCTTGGCCGCTGCCGCTTCACCCAGCTTGACGACTGCGGCGTTCATGCCGGTATCGAACACCTCGGCGGTCGAATTGAGTTTCGCATATTTGCCGTCGTGGGCAAGGTACGGGCCGTAGCGGCCGATCGACGCGGTGATCGGCTTGCCACTCTCCGGATGCGGGCCGATCTCGCGCGGTAACGAAAGCAATTTTTCCGCCATCTCCATCGTCAGGCCATCCTGAGGCACGTCCTTGGGCAATGAAGCACGCACGCCTTCACGCTCAAGATAGGGCCCGAAGCGCCCGCTTTTCAGCACAATACCGTTGCCGATCTCGGCCGGCCCTTCGCTGGCTGCTTCCTCGCCCTGGCCGAAGCGGCGGGTATATTTGCATTCCGGATAGTTTGAGCAGGCCACGAACGCGCCGTAGCGTCCACCGCGAAGGCCGAGTTGGCCTGTCCCGCACAGCGGGCATAGCCGCGGGTCGCTGCCGTCACCCTTGTCGGGAAACAGCCAGGGCGAAAGGAAGTCATCCAGAGCAGCCGTTACATCCGACGGCTTCTGCTCCATGACTTCGCCAGCCTTGGGTTTGAAGTCGCGCCAAAAATCGTCAAGCAGCTTGAGCCAGCCCAGCCGACCGCCCGACACGTCGTCCAGCTCTTCTTCCAACTCGGCGGTATAATCGAAGCTGACATAGCGTTCGAAAAAACGCTCGAGGAACGCGGTAACAAGCCGCCCGCTCTCCTCGGGGATGAAGCGGTTCTTGTCGAGCCGCACATATTCGCGGTCCTTCAGCGTCTGGAGCGTAGCTGCGTAGGTCGAGGGACGGCCGATCCCCAGCTCCTCCAGCCGCTTGACCAGGCTGGCCTCGGAATAACGTGGCGGCGGCTGGGTGAAGTGCTGCGTCGCGTCGACCCCGGTCTTGACCGGCGCATCGCCCGAACGAAGCTGCGGCATCCGCGCCGCCTCTTCGTCGGCCACGTCGTCCCGGCCTTCATCGTACAGCGCCATAAAACCCGGGAATAGAGTGACCTGGCCCGTCGCGCGCAAGGTTGCTCGCCCGGCACCGTCTGTCATCTCGACCGTAGTGCGTTCCAGCCGCGCGGAAGCCATCTGGCTGGCCAGCGCACGGTTGAAGATCAGTTGGTAAAGCCGGCCATGGTCGCCGGATCCGGCACGGTCCTTGCTGAAGTCGGTTGGGCGGATCGCTTCATGCGCCTCCTGCGCATTCTTGGCCTTGCTGCTGTATTGGCGCGGCTTGTCCGGCAAATATCCGGCGTCATAGCGGTCGGCGACTGCGCGGCGCGCGGCGCTGATCGCCTCGCCGGCCATCTGAACACCATCGGTCCGCATATAAGTAATGAGCCCGTCCTCGTAGAGGGACTGGGCGAGCCGCATCGTGTGGCTGGCCGAGAAGCCCAACTTGCGCGCTGCCTCCTGCTGCAGCGTGGAGGTAGTGAAGGGAGGTGGCGGGTTCTTGCTGAGCGGCTTGGTCTCGACCGACGCAACTGTGAAACGCCCGTCCTCAACCACTTTCTTCGCCGCGTCCGCTGAGCCCTTGTCGCCGATCGAAAGACGGTCGATTTTCTGACCGTCGAGCGCAACCAGCCGCCCGGTGAACGGCGTGCCATCGGCTTCGAAATTGGCGGAAACCTGCCAATATTCTTGGGCTTTGAAAATCTCGATCTCGCGCTCGCGGTCGACGATCAGGCGCAGCGCGACCGACTGCACGCGGCCCGCCGACTTGGCGCCGGGAAGCTTGCGCCACAGGATTGGTGAGAGCGTGAAGCCAACCAAATAATCGAGCGCGCGGCGCGCCTTGTAGGCGTCGATCAGATCCTCATCGAGGCCACGCGGGTGCGCCATGGCCTCAGTCACCGCCGACTTGGTGATGGCGTTGAAGGTCACCCGGTCGACCTTGGCCGGCAACGCCTTCCGTTTCTTCAGCACTTCCTGAACGTGCCAGCTAATCGCCTCGCCCTCACGATCGGGGTCGGTGGCGAGTATCAGTGCGTCGGCTCCCTTGGCCGCATCGGTAATCGCTTTGAGCTGCTTGGCCTTGTCAGGATAGCTCTCCCAATCCATCGCAAAATCTTCGTCGGGACGCACCGATCCGTCCTTGGCCGGCAGGTCACGAACATGCCCGTAGCTCGCCAGCACCTTGTGACCGGGACCCAGATATTTCTCGATGGTTTTCGCCTTGGCGGGCGATTCAACAACAACAAGCTTCAACGCGGTGGATTCCTTTACGTACGTACGCGCG
This sequence comes from Sphingomicrobium sp., assembly GCA_035491735.1. Classification (GTDB taxonomy): domain Bacteria; phylum Pseudomonadota; class Alphaproteobacteria; order Sphingomonadales; family Sphingomonadaceae; genus Sphingomicrobium. The sequence goes on along the minus strand of DATJKE010000026.1, from coordinate 6,843 downwards.
ATTGTCGGGCCGACGATTCAAGCGCGTCAAGCGCCGCCGAGGCTGACCCGGTTCCCGGCATGGCGGTCAAGTCGGCCGGCGAGGTCAAGCTCGAGGAGCAAAAGTTGGACCTCGCCGGGATCGGCACCCGATAGGCGGATGACCTCGTCGACCGGAACGGGCGAAGGGCCAAGCAACTCTTCAACGCGCAGGCGAATCTCAGGCCCGGCCTTTGCTGCCACGACTGGTGGCGGTTCGAAGGGTCGAGCTGGGCTGGCGACCTTGCCGTTCAGCTGGCTGATTGCCTCGATCACGTCGGCGGCAGATTGGACCAGCGTCGCTCCGTCGCGGATCAATTGATTGCAGCCCTGGGCGCGCGGATCGAGCGGCGAGCCGGGCACTGCCATCACTTCGCGCCCCGCATCAGCGGCAAGCCGGGCAGTAATCAACGAACCGGACTGAGGAGCGGCTTCAATGACGACGGTTCCGGCACTCAGGCCGGCGATAATCCTGTTCCTGTAGGGAAAGTGACGAGCCCGAGGCTCGGTGCCGGGGGGCATTTCGGCAATCAGCAGGCCACGAGCGGCGATGTCATTCTGCCGGGCCTGGTTTTCCACAGGATAATAGGTGTCGATGCCGCCGGCGATAACGGCGATCGTGCCACTTTCGAGCGATCCGTCGTGCGCGGCGCTGTCGATCCCCCGTGCCAGACCGGAAACCACTACAATGCCCTCTTTTCCCAAGTCATGCGCAAGGCCTCGGGCAAAGCGGCAGGCGGCGGCGCTGGCATTGCGAGCGCCGACGATCGCCACCAGCGGCCGGGCGAGCAGCTGGAGGTCACCCTTGGCCGTCAAAAGCGGCGGCGAGCCATCAACTTCGGCAAGGCTTGGCGGGTATAGGCCCTGGCCGAGCGACAAATAGCGCGCGCCGAGTTTCTCGACCGTTTCAATTTCGCGTTCCGCACTTTGGCGAGGAAATACTGCAGGCGCCTTGCCACCTCCACGCCGGGCGAGATCGGGAATGGCGGCGAGCGCCGCCTCGGCACTGCCGAACCGCAGCAGCAATTGGCGGTAGGCGATTGGGCCGATCCCCGGAGTGCGGATCAGACGCAGCCGGTCGATGAGGTCGGACGGAGCGGTCAATCCTTCTTTCCCACCCGCGGCTCCTCGCCTCTCACCAGGCGACGAATATTTTCTCGATGTTGCCAGATCACCAGCAACGCGAAGCCGAGGAGCATGGGAAACAACATTTGTTCGTTGAGTACCGCAGCGGTGATTGGCGCGCTGGCCGCGGCAAGCATGCCGGAAACCGAACTGATGCGCAGGATCAGCAACAGGCCGAACCAAATTAATGCATAGACCAGGGCAGCCTGCCAGAAGAGCGGAACCAGGATGCCGAGCAAGGTGGCTACGCCCTTGCCGCCCTTGAACCTCAACCAGACGGGATAAAGGTGGCCGACGAGGGCGCCCGCCGCCGCGAAATTGACGGCGTCGGGCCAGAAACGCTGGGCAATCACAACGGCGGCAGCGCCCTTCACCGCATCGAGCAATAACGTTGCCGCCGCCAATCCCCTGGAGCCCGTGCGAAGCACGTTGGTCGCGCCGATATTGCCCGAACCAATCTCGCGAATATCGCCCTTGCCGGTCCAGCGGGTCAGCAACAGGCCGAACGGGATCGAGCCGAGCAGATAGCCGACCAGCAGCGCAATGATCGTCCCGACATCCATTTTGCGATGCCTAGCAGATCGTTTGAGTGCTGCAATGTTGCTTGGCGGCGGGCTTCACCCTAGCTCAACTGCCGATGGATCCAGCCGCTCCCCTCCTCTTTTTCGATTCGGGCGTTGGCGGTCTCAGCGTGCTGGGGCCGACGCGCCAGCTGCTGCCAACTGCTCCAATTGTCTATGCCGCTGACAGCGCAGGATTTCCCTATGGCAAGCGATCAGAGGCGGAGCTAGCGACGCGCGTCCCTGCCTTGCTCGGCAGACTGGTCGAACGCTTCCGGCCGCGTCTTGCGGTGATTGCCTGCAATACCGCCTCGACCATTGCGCTCGATCATGCCCGCGCGGCGCTCGACATCCCGGTGGTCGGGACGGTACCGGCGATCAAGCCTGCAGCCGAACTGTCGAAGAGCCGGGTGATTGGAGTGCTTGGAACCGAGGCGACGGTGCGCCAACCCTATGTAGACGACCTTGCGGAGCGGTTCGCCGCCGATTGCACGGTTATCCGCCACGGCAGCCCGGAACTGGTCGAGCTGGCAGAAGCCAAGCTGGCCGGCCAGACCATCTCAATCCAGGCTGTGCACGATGCCATCGCCCCGATGCTACTCCATCCCGATGGCGAGAAGATGGATGTGATGGTGCTGGCCTGTACCCACTTCCCATTGCTCGCAGATGAGATTTCCACCACTTTCCCGGCGATTGCCCAGGTCGACGGCGGCCCCGGCATCGCCCGTCGCATTGCCTACCTCACCGGAGGCCAGGAATGGCCAGTCGATGCCTACGCGGGCATCGCCATCTTTACAGGCCCTGAGCCCGCCGATTTGGGGCCAGCGCTTGCCCAATTCGGACTCACCGATCGCCAGCAGCTTTAATCGACCCTATTGCGAGTCGTTCTCAATGGCCTTCGTCGCGCCATGGCGATAATGGGCGCGGGAGCGAGGACCCAGGCTTGGACTACGACAGCATCTTCAAGGCGGCGATCGATCGCCTCCATGACGAAGGCCGGTACCGCGTCTTCATCGACATTTTGCGCACGAAGGGCTCCTTCCCCAACGCCCACTGCTTCCATGGCCATAACGGCCCGAAGCCGATCACGGTCTGGTGCTCCAACGACTATCTCGGCATGGGCCAACACCCTTCGGTAGTGGCGGCGATGGAAGAGGCGCTGCACAGCGTCGGCGCCGGATCGGGCGGCACCCGCAACATCGGCGGCAATACGCATTACCATATCCAGCTGGAGGCCGAGCTTGCCAGCCTCCACGGGAAGGAAGCGGCGCTGCTGTTCACCTCGGGCTATGTGTCGAACGAGGCGGCGCTGTCGACACTCGGCAAGCTGCTCCCCGGCTGCATCATTTTCTCGGACGAACTCAATCACGCCTCCATGATCGCCGGCATCCGCAACTCCGGCTGCGAGAAGCGCGTGTTCCGTCACAACGATCTCGAGCACCTCGAAGAGCTCTTGCTCGAAGCGCCGGCCGAGACGCCCAAGCTGATCGCGTTCGAGAGCGTCTATTCGATGGACGGCGACATCGCTCCGATCGCCGAGATCTGCGACCTCGCCGACAAGTACGGCGCGATCACCTACCTCGACGAGGTTCATGCGGTCGGCATGTACGGGACACATGGCGGCGGGATCAGTGAGCGCGACGGCGTCGCCCACCGCGTCACGCTGATCGAGGGGACGCTGGGCAAGGCGTTCGGCGTGATGGGCGGCTATGTCTCCGCCGACAAGAACATCATCGACTGCATCCGCAGCTATGCACCTGGCTTCATCTTCACCACTTCGTTGTCGCCCGTGCTGGTCGCCGGCGCGCTGGCAAGCGTCCGCCACCTCAAGGCCTCTCAGGAAGAGCGCGCGGCTCAACAGGCTGGCGCAGCTCTGCTCAAGGCCAAGTTCCGCAATGTCGGGCTGCCGGTGATGGACAGCGTCACGCACATCGTCCCGCTGCTGGTCGGCTGCCCGGTCAAGGCCAAGCGGATCAGCGATATCCTGCTCGCCGAATATGGTCTCTACGTCCAGCCGATCAATTTCCCGACCGTGCCGCGCGGCACAGAGCGGCTGCGCTTCACGCCGGGCCCGACTCACAGCGAAGCGATGATGGACGAGCTGACCGGGGCGCTGGTCGAAATCTGGGACCGGCTCGAACTGGAGCTTCGCAAGGCCGCCTGAAGGCTGGCGAATCTTGGCTGCATGTCCTAGGTCATGGCTATGCGCATCGCCCTTGCCGCCGACCACGCCGGTTACCTCTTGAAAGACGAGCTTGCCGCCTGGCTGCGCGAGGCCGGCCACGAAGTGACCGACCTTGGCACCAACGGACCGGAAAGCGTCGATTATCCCGAATATGGCGCCAGACTGGCCAACGCGATCGCGAACGGCCAGGCCGAGCGCGGCATCGTGGTCTGCGGCTCCGGCATCGGCATCTCGATCGCGGTCAACCGCAACCCCGCTTGCCGCTGCGCCCGCGTTTCCGATCCGCTGTCGGCCCAGCTGGCCCGCGAGCATAATGACGCCAACGTGCTGGCGCTTGGCGCCCGGCTGATCGGCAGCGACATGGCCAGGGCCTGCGCGGCCGTGTTCCTCGACACCGATTTCGCCGGCGGGCGCCACCAGCGCCGCGTCGACCAGCTTTCCAACCTCCTCCAGGAATCCGACTGATGGCCACCGCGCCCGATCTCACCCATGTCCAGCCCCTCGGCTTTTTCACCGAACGGCTGGCCGCTGCCGATCCCAAGGTTGCCGCGGCGATCAAGGCCGAACTGGAGCGCGAGCAGAACCAGATCGAGCTGATCGCATCAGAGAATATCGTCAGCCGGGCGGTGCTCGAAGCGCAGGGCTCCGTCCTCACCAACAAATATGCCGAAGGCTATCCCGGCCGCCGCTATTACCAGGGCTGCGGACCATCGGATTCGGTCGAAACGCTGGCGATCGAGCGGGCCAAGCAGTTGTTCAATTGCGGCTTCGCCAACGTCCAGCCGCACAGCGGCGCACAGGCCAACGGCGCGGTGATGATGGCGCTGTTGAAGCCCGGCGACACCATCATGGGGATGAGCCTGGCCGCAGGCGGTCATCTCACCCATGGCGCTCCGCCCGCCCAATCGGGCAAATGGTTCAACGCCGTCCAGTACGGCGTTCGTCCCGACGACCATCTGGTCGACTTCGACGAACTTGAACGGCTTGCCAAGGAGCATCTGCCGAAGCTGATCATCGCCGGCGGGTCGGCCTATCCGCGGCATCTCGATTTCGCCCGTTTCCGTTCGATCTGCGATGAGGTTGGGGCGCTTCTGTTCGTGGACATGGCCCATTTTGCTGGGCTGGTCGCGGCGGGCGAGCATCCGACCCCGTTCGGCCACGCCCATGTCGTCACCACGACCACGCACAAGACGCTGCGTGGGCCGCGCGGCGGCATGGTCCTGACCGATGACGAGGCGATCGCCAAGAAGGTCAATTCTGCCGTCTTCCCCGGTCTTCAGGGCGGGCCGCTGATGCATGTCATCGCCGCCAAGGCGGTGGCATTCGGCGAGGCGCTGGAGCCGGGGTTCAAGACCTACGCCAAGGCTGTGATTGGAAACGCCCAGACGCTCGCCAATCGGCTCAAGGAGCGCGGCGCCGACCTGGTTGCGGGCGGCACCGATACCCATTTGGCCCTTGTCGATCTTCGCCCGCTCGGCGTGACCGGCGCCGACGCCGACCAGAGCCTCGAGCATGCCGGCATTACCTGCAACAAGAACGGCGTCCCGTTCGACCCGCTGCCGCCGGTCAAGACCAGCGGCATTCGCGTCGGCTCGCCTGCCGGGACCACCCGCGGCTTCGGCGAGGATGAGTTCCGCGATATCGCCGACATGGTCGCGGACGTGCTCGACGGACTGCAAAAGAACGGCGTCGACAATAATGGCGCGGTCGAGCAGGCGGTCGGCGAACGGGTCCGCACGCTCTGCGCCCGCTTCCCGATCTACGAAGGTTAGACATTGCGCTGTCCATTTTGTGCCCATGAGGACAGCCAGGTAAAGGATAGCCGCCCGTCCGAGGACGGCGCGGCGATCCGGCGGCGGCGGCAGTGCGAAGGCTGTGGGGCGCGCTTCACAACCTTCGAGCGCGTCCACATCCGCGATCTCACCGTGGTCAAAAAGGACGGCAAGCGCGAGCCGTTCGACAGGGCCAAGCTGGAGCGGGCGATCAGCCATAGCTGCCGCAAGCGCGACATCGATCCGGCAAAGGTCGACCAACTGATCAGCGGGGTGCAGCGGCAGATGGAAACGCTGGGCGACGAGGTCACGTCTGCCCGCATCGGCGAGGCGGTGATGGCCGGGCTGAAAGCGCTCGACCATGTCGCCTACATAAGATTCGCCAGCATCTACAAGGACTTCAGCGAGCCGGGTGATTTCGCCGAAATTGCCGAGCGGGTCGAGAAGGAAGCGATCCCGCCGGGTCACAACAAATTGTTATGAGCGCCTCGCCTCCGGTTATCGTTCTCGTTCGCCCGCAACTCGGCCAAAATATCGGCAAGGCGGCCCGGGCAATGCTCAACTTCGGCCTTACCGAAATGCGGCTGGTCGCCCCGCGCGACGGCTGGCCGAATCCCGAGGCAGGACCTTCAGCGAGCGGCGCCGATGCGGTACTCGAAAGCGCCATGGTCTTTGCAACGACAGCGGACGCCATTGCCGATTGCAGCCTGGTCTATGCTTCGACCGTCCGCCGCCGCGACCTGGTAATTCCCGTATCGTCACCCGAAGAGATGGCGATTGGAATTCACGCACACGACGGCAAGTCGGCGATCCTGTTCGGTCCCGAACGATCCGGGCTGGAGACGGAGGACGTAGCGCTCGCCAACGGCATTGTGACGGTGCCGATCAACCCCGATTTCGGTAGCCTCAACCTCGCCCAGGCCGTGATCTTGCTCGCTTATGAATGGTCGCGAGGCGCTGAGCTCAGCCAGCCGACGGCCAAGGAGATGGAGGCGCCGGCCGCGATGGCCGACCTGGAGGGGCTGATTGGCCAGCTGGAGGGGTCATTGGAGGAAGCCGGCTATTTCTACCCGCCTGACCGAGTGCAGGCGACCAAGACCACACTCCGCACCATTCTGACCAAGCCGCAATGGTCGAACCGGGAAATTCAGGCGCTACGCGGCGTCATTCGCGCCCTTTCGGCA
>DATJKE010000025.1:0-2260 GCA_035491735.1 Sphingomicrobium sp. | reverse complement strand
GCGGCCTCCAGGTTGATGCGGATCACGTCGGACCATTCCTCGTCCTTCATCCGCATGGCGAGATTGTCGCGGGTGACGCCGGCATTGTTGACGAGGATGTCGAGTCTACCGAGCGCTTCAACCGCGCGCGGGACCAGCTGGTCGACTTCGGCAGCGTCCGAAAGGTTGCAAACCAGCGTCACATGATCGCCGCCCAACTCCTTGGCGAAGGCTTCGAGCTTGGCCGCATTGGATCCCGACAGTGCCAGCCGCGCGCCCTGAGCGCTGAGCGCCTTGGCGATCGAGCTGCCAAGGCCGCCGCTCGCGCCGGTCACCAGCGCGGTCATTCCGGAGAGGTCAAACATCATGCGAGCTCCTTGGCGATGGCTTCGATATCTTCGATCGTGACGACACTGGTCACCTTGGCGTCGGGAGCGATGCGCTTGACCATCGGGCCGAGCACCTTGCCGCCAACCTCGACGAACTCCGCGACGCCAGCGGAAGAGAGGTTGGCAATGCTCTCGCGCCACCGGACCATGCCGGTGACCTGCTCGACCAGTAGCCGTTCGATCTCCGTCGGGTCCGCCACGGCGGTAGCGGTGACATTGGCGTAGAGCGGTACGTGCGGCGGCTCGATCACTGTCTTGCCCAAGGCTTCGGCCATGGCGTCCGCGGCCGGCTGCATTAGCGGGCAATGAAACGGCGCCGATACCGGCAGCGGGACCGCGCGCTTGGCTCCCATCTCCCTGGCCATCTCGATCGCGCGTTCGATCGCGCCCTTGTGGCCCGAGATCACGACCTGGCTAGGATCATTGTCATTGGCGACCGTGCAGATTTCGCCTTGAGCCGCCGCCGCGGCGATTTTCTCGGCAAGCTGCAGGTCCGCACCAAGCAGCGCAGCCATTGCTCCGACGCCGACCGGCACGGCCGCCTGCATCGCCTGGCCGCGCAGCTTGAGCAGCTTGGCGGTAGTCGGAAGATCGAACGAGCCCGCTGCGCAGAGTGCGGAATATTCTCCAAGGCTGTGCCCAGCCACGAAATGCGCAACCTTCTCCAGCGAAACGCCGCCTTCCCTGGTCAGCGCCCGGAATACGGCTAGCGCATGCGCCATAATCGCCGGCTGGGCATTTTCGGTGAGCTTGAGATCGTCCTCCGGTCCCTCGCGCATCAGCTTGAACAGGTTCTGGCCAAGCGCCTCGTCAACCTCGCCGAACGTGTCTCGAGCGGCCTGGCTCGCATCGGCCAGCGCTGCCCCCATGCCGACCGACTGGCTGCCCTGACCGGGAAAAAGAAATGCGCGCATCGAAATCCCTGTTTGACTGTGCTTAGGTCGCGGGCGAACTAGGCCGGTCAGCCACGATTGCCAAGTCCGGCCGAGGGAGAGGAATGGGGATGAGCGAAACAGGCGAAGCACGGCAGCTCGGTTTCTGGATCTGCCTCGCGCTGGTCGTCGGCAACATGATCGGCTCGGGGATATTCCTGCTGCCCGCCAACCTCGCGCCCTATGGCCTGAATGCGATATGGGGCTGGGTCATCACCATCGGCGGCGCCATGTGCCTGGCAACGGTGTTCGCGGGACTTGCCAAGGCCATGCCCGACGCCGGCGGGCCCTATGACTATGTCGCCCGATCGATGGGCGCCCCGCCGGCCTTTCTGGTCATGTGGAGCTATTGGATTTCCACCTGGGTGACCAACGCGGCCATTTCCATTGCCGCGGTCAGCTACCTGAGTACTCTGTCGCCGGGGTTCTTTGCCGTGCCGGGCGTTGCCCCGCTCGTCGCAATCGCCTTTGTCGCCCTGTTTACCGCAATCGCCTGCACCGGGGCGCATGTCTCGGGGGGCGTGCAGATTTTCACGAGCGTCCTCAAGGTCATGCCCCTTGTCGCCGCGATGGTGATCGCCCTGATCGTCCTCGGCAACGGCGATCAGCAGGCGCAATTTGCGCCGACGCCGGTCACGCCCAACGGCATCGCTGGAGCGGCCGCGCTTACCTTATGGGCGATGCTCGGCTTCGAATGCGCCGCCATACCCGCGGAGCGGGTCAAGGACCCGGCGCGAACCATTTCCCGCGCGACACTGATCGGAACACTGGCAGTCGGCTTGATCTATCTGGCCGCGTCCAGCGCCGTGTTTATTCTGCTGCCGGCCGACATAGCGGCAAAGTCTGCAGCGCCCTTTGCCGATCTGGTCGGCAGTTTCTGGGGGCCGACAGCGTCTCTGCTCGTGGTATTTTTCGCCGCCATCTCCTGCCTCGGCGCGCTCAACGGCTGGGTGCTGCTGC
>DATJKE010000024.1:0-2178 GCA_035491735.1 Sphingomicrobium sp. | reverse complement strand
AACACCAAGCGTCACCTACGGTTCGATTGGCAGCGGCAGCCTGGGACATCTGACCATCATGCTGCTGTCGGAGCGCCCAAGTCACTCGTCCTTTAGGTCAAGCTCTTGGACGGTCCGCCTCTCCTCATTAATCTTCTTCATGGCGAAGGCTTTGTGATTCGGCGTGCAAAAAGGACCCCCTTTTCGGGGTGATCGGCATCCAAACGGGACCCCGGCACAGAGGACCCACATTGGTTTCCATGGTTCTTGGAAGCCGAGGTTGGGATGCTGGTCGTGGAGACGATTGCAAAAATACGCCGGGCGTTTTTCAAGCAGGGCAAGCCGATCAAGGCGATCTGCCGGGAGCTGGGCGTTTCGCGGAAGGTGGTCAGGAAGGTTATTCGGTCGGGGGCGACTGAGTTTCGTTACGAGCGGGAAGATCAGCCGCTGCCGAAGATTGGCCGCTGGCGAGAGACCCTCGATCAGCTTCTGTCAGAGAACGAGGCAAAGCCATCACGTGAGCGCCTGACGCTGATCCGGCTGTTCGAGGAACTGCGCGGACGCAGATATGAGGGCGGCTATGATGCGGTGCGTCGCTACGCGCGGCGATGGGCCAAGGAGCGCGGGCAAGCAACAGCTGCAGCCTTTGTTCCGCTGAGCTTCGCTCCAGGAGAAGCCTACCAGTTCGACTGGAGCCACGAGATCGTCCTGCTGAGCGGCGTGACGGTGACCGTGAAGGCCGCCCACGTCCGGCTCTGCCACAGTCGCATGCTGTTCGTGCGAGCCTATCCGCGCGAGACGCAGGAGATGGTGTTCGACGCGCACGACCGGGCATTCGCCCTGTTCAAGGGCACCTGCGGGCGCGGCATCTACGACAACATGAAGACGGCGGTGGAGACGGTCTTCGTTGGCAAGGACCGGCTCTACAACCGCCGTTTCTTGCAAATGTGCAGTCATTACCTTGTCGAGCCGGTTGCCTGCACGCCAGCGTCGGGCTGGGAGAAGGGGCAGGTCGAGAACCAGGTCGGTCTGGTTCGTGAGCGGTTCTTCACGCCGCGGCTGCGGTTCAAGAACCTCGACGAACTGAACGCCTGGCTGCTCGATCGATGCATCGCCTACGCCAAGGCCCACAGGCATCCTGAGTTCACCGACAGGACGATCTGGGAAGTGTTCGAAGCGGAGCGGCCAAAGCTCGTTCCCTATGCCGGCCGGTTCGACGGATTCCATGCTGTTCCGGCGTCGGTCTCCAAGACCTGCCTCGTTCGCTTCGACAACAACAAGTACTCAGTGGCAGCGAGCGCCGTTGGCCGGCCGGTCGAGGTTCAAGCCTATGCCGATCGCATCGTGATCCGCCAGGACGGCCGGATCGTCGCCGAACATCAGCGCTCCTTCGATCGCGGCCAGACGATCTACGATCCCTGGCATTACGTGCCAGTGCTGGCCCGCAAGCCCGGAGCCTTGCGCAATGGCGCGCCATTCAAGGACTGGGTGCTGCCGGCCGCGATGGATCGGGTCCGCCGCAGGCTCGCCGGCGCCGATGACGGCAATCGACAGATGGTCGACATCCTGACCGCGGTGCTCACCGATGGATTGCAGGCCGTCGAGGCAGCTTGCGCCGAGGCCATCGGCCATGGCGTCCATTCCGCCGACGTTGTCCTCAACATTCTGGCTCGCCAGCGCGATCCGGGCCCGCCGATCACGATCCTCACGCCGGCGGCCCTGACGCTACGCCATGAACCCGTCGCCGATTGTGCCCGTTACGACTACCTCAGGAGAACCGTCTGATGGAACGCACCCAATTGTTCGACCTTATGGGCGAGCTCAAGCTCTATGGCATGAAGGCCGCCTTAGACGAGATCACGGCCATCTTTTTCGCAGCAGAGGTATATCTGCCGTCAAATGCGTAACAATCGACGTCGATCCCAGGGGCCAGCAACACGGCCAATACCCGAAGCATTCTTAGCAGTGGCTGGAAAAGCAAAGGGTGGCTGACCCTACGCCAATACCAGATTATCCACACTGGGATATGGGTGGGGCGGGCAAAAGAAAGATGGTTTCGCGGTTCGCAAGTATTGATTCTTGACCTGTATGGAATACCTTTTTCCGATGCAAAAAGCGACTTATCTTTCTGCGCAACTGCGGGAATCCGCGCCTTATTTGCGCGACGCAGGCTGGCGCCAAACTGCGGATCTGGTAGTC
>DATJKE010000023.1:0-5750 GCA_035491735.1 Sphingomicrobium sp. | reverse complement strand
GGGCAGCGCCGCGCTGGCCGGCACCGGCTTCCCGATCGACCGCGATGAGACGGCTGCAGCGCTGGGTTTCGACCGGCCAACGGCGAACAGCATCGATGCGGTCAGCGACCGCGACTTCGTGGTCGATTATCTCCATGCCGCTGCGCTCTGCTCGGTGCACCTCTCTCGCCTGGCCGAGGAGATCATCCTGTGGGCGTCGCAGCCTTTCGGGTTCGTCAGCCTGCCCGACGCATGGTCGACCGGCTCGTCGATCATGCCCAACAAGCGCAATCCCGATGCCGCCGAACTCGTCCGCGGCCATTCGGCGCGGATCGTCGGCGACCTGGTCGCACTGCTGGTGCTTCTGAAGGGCCTGCCGCTGGCCTATGCCAAGGATCTGCAGGACGACAAGGCGCCGTTGTTCGATGCCCATGACCTGTTGGAACTCAGCCTGGCAGCGATGGCCGGGATGATCTCGGACCTGGAGTTCATGCCGGATCGGATGCGAGCGGTAGCCGCTGCCGGCCATGCCACGGCCACCGACCTTGCCGATTGGCTGGTCAGCGAAGCCGACGTCCCGTTCCGCGAGGCACATCATATCGCCGGCCGGGCCGTCGCGACTGCCGACAAGGCGGGTAAGGCCCTGGATGAGCTCAGTCTGGACGAACTCAAAGGGGTCGACCCGCGCATCGATGAACGGGTCCTTCCCTGCCTCTCGGTGGAGGCATCGGTTGCGGCGCGGAGATCTGCTGGCGGGACTGCGCCGGAACGGGTACGGGAAGCAATTGCCGCGGCGCACGCCGAAATTGCTGGTCGAGAGGCGAAATGACAAAGCGACTGCCGATTGTTGCGCTGTTCCTCGCGCTCGCTGCCTGCGGAAAAACCGCCGAATTGGAGCCCCAGGCCGGCAAGACGCTGCCACAGAAGCCGGCACTGGCCAGCCGCCCGCTTGACGCCAAGGAGCTGCTCGATCTGCCGCCCAACGCCGCCCCCAGGCGGGTCGACGAATTGAACAAGCGTGGTGACGTGCGCACCGCCGACCGCTTCGACTTGCCCCCGGCCGACGGAACGGCGGCACCGCCGGCCGAAGCTGCAACGCCGAGTACGACCGGGCCCGACAATCAGGAAATCCCGAATTGATCAAACCAGTTCGAAAGGCGGTTTTCCCGGTTGCCGGACTGGGTACGCGCCTGCTCCCGGCCACCAAGACCATGCCCAAGGAGATGTTGACGGTCGTCGACCGCCCGCTGATCCAATATGCAGTCGACGAGGCACGCGAAGCCGGGATTGAGCAGATCATCCTGGTCACCGGGCGCGGCAAATCGAGCCTGGTCGACTATTTCGACCTGAGCTTCGAGTTGGAAGCGACGATGGAGAAGGCGGGCAAGAGCCTCGACCCGCTTGAGCCGGCCAAGGCGAGAAGCGGCGAGATCGTCTCGGTTCGCCAACAGCAACCGCTGGGATTGGGCCATGCCGTATGGTGCGCCCGCGACATTGTCGGCGACGAGCCATTCGCGGTCTTGCTTCCCGATGACCTGATGGTGGGGCAGCCCGGCGCCCTCAAGCAGATGATCGATGCCTATGCCGAACTGGGCGGCAATATCATCTGCGCCGAGGAGGTCCCGGCCGACAAGACCGGCAGCTATGGCATCATCACTCCGGGCAAGACCATGGGCGCGGCAACCGAGGTGCTGGGGCTGGTCGAAAAACCCAGGCCGGCCGATGCGCCATCACGGCTTGGCGTGGTCGGGCGCTACATTCTCCAGCCGGAGGTGATGGGCATTCTTGGCCGCGGCGAGCGCGGCACCGGTGGCGAGATCCAGCTGACCGACGGCATGGCCCAGTTGATCGGCCGGCAGCCTTTCCATGCGCTCAAGGTCGATGCGGTTCGTCACGACTGCGGCGACAAGGCCGGCTATGTTCTGGCCAACCTGGCGATCGCGCTCGGGCGCGACGACCTCCGGCCGAAAATTGAGGAATTTCTCGCTAGTCGCGGATGACCAGTTGCTGCAGGCGCAGCCGCTCCGCCTCGCTCTCCATCAAGGCCGCGCGGGTTTCGCCAAGTTCGATCGAGCGGGTCACCACACGCGCATCGAGCGTGGCATTGTCGGCGCGAAGCTCCTTCACCGAACGCGCACGGCCAATACGGCGGGCGATTCGTGCCGCCAAAACCTCGAAATGGAACGGCTTGGCGACCACGTCGTCGGCGCCGGCCAGGAACCCATCCACCGCGCCACTGTTGTCGCTCCGGCCCGTAATCAGGATCACGGGCGTATCCTTTAGCACAGTGTCGTCACGGATCAGTCGGGTCAGCGCCACGCCACTGACGTTTTCCATCCGCAATTCGGCCAGCACCAGGTCGACCGGCAAACGCAGCATCTCGGCGGTAGCGTGCTCGCCACTGTCGCAGCCGATGATCCGGTAGCCCGCCTCGCCCAGCCGCTTCGCCAGCACCGACAGGGCGCTGCGATTGGGCTCGACGATCAATAACCGGGCATTGCCCTCGGCGTGATTGGATGGAGGCGCTGGATCGATCTGCATCACGCTCTTCTGAACGAAAATGGTTAATATGGCCTTAGGGTTCGAGCTCGACGTCCCAGTAGAGATAGTCGCGCCAGCTCTGGTGCAGATAGTTGGGCGGGAAGCTCTTGCCATGGTCCTGCAGCTGCCAACTGGTCGGCCGGATCGGTTCCCGCTCAATATGCATGCCGGCCTGCCGAGGGGTTCGCCCGCCCTTCTTGAGATTGCAGGGCGCGCAGGCGGTGGCGACGTTTTCCCAGCTAGTCCGCCCGCCCTGGGCGCGCGGCACGACATGGTCGAACGTCAGTTCCCGGTACGATCCGCAATAGACGCAACGGAAGCGGTCGCGGAGGAACAGGTTGAACCGGGTGAAGGCCGGATATTCGTTAGGCCGGACATATTGGCGAAGCGCGATGACCGACGGCAGCTTCATCGATGCCGATGGACTATGCACTTCCCGGTCATAGTGGGCGACGACGTCGACCCGCTCGAGGAACATCGCCTTGATCGCGGTCTGCCAAGGCCACAGCGACAGGGGATAATAGCTCAACGGCGTATAGTCGGCGTTGAGCACCAGAGCGGGGCAACTATCAGGATGGCGAAGCAAGTCGGGATGGTACACGGCGCAATAATCTCCAGCGTTCGTTTGACTCCGTTGAGCCTCGAACGCCGCGCCTCCGGCCTTTGTCGCACTATCCCTCAGCTTGCCAGGCGGCGGGACCTTGGCGGGAGACCGGCAGCCGAAGCCCGTCTTTCCGTCTGCGCCCCCGGATGCCAACCCGGGGTGACGATGGCATGACACCACAAGTGGCGAATCGGCGTCAAGAGTCGCCGCGGTCGCCTTTACCATGGAGTGAGTCCTGAAAGTCACACGTTTCGCTCCGTCGCCGTCCGGCCGCCTCCACCTCGGCCATGCCTTTTCGGCGGTCCTGGGCCATGCCCGTGCGCGGAAGAGCCGGGGTGAGTTTCGCCTGCGGATCGAGGATCTCGACCCGGGCCGATGCCGACCGGAATTCGTCGACGGCATCTTCGAGGACATGGATTGGCTGGGGCTAACCGTCGACGGCCCACCGATCGTGCAGTCGAAGCGGACAGAACTCTACCAACAGGCGCTTGATCGGCTGAAAGCCAGCGAGCTGGTCTATGCCTGCTTCTGCACGCGAGCCGAGATCGCCCAATCGCTGACTGCGCCGCACGGCGATGCCGGAACCCAATATCCGGGCACCTGCCGTCCTTTGCCCGACGATCCCGAACGGCGCGCATCCACGCCTCATTGCTGGCGGCTCAATTCCGCCAAGGCGCTGGCGGTCACCGGCCTGCCGGGCTGGACTGAGGCGGAAGGCGTCCGCTTTCAAAGCAATTCAGGCGACTTCGGGGACGCGATCCTCGCCCGCAAGGATGCGCCGTCGTCCTATCATTTGGCCTGCGTGGTCGATGACGCGGCATCGGGAGTGGATCTGGTGGTGCGCGGGGAAGACCTCAGGCCTTCCACCCCTACCCAGCGGCTGCTGCAGATTTTGCTGGGCCTACCCGAACCGGCCTATCTCCATCATGCCCTTGTCATTCATGACGACGGCCGCCGACTGGCGAAGCGCGACCAGGCGCCAACCTTGGCGGTGATGAGGTCCGGCGGAGTCGACGGGCTGGCGCTGGCGGCGCAATTGATCGAAGGAAGGTTGCCCCTAGGATTTCGACTGTCCGGGGCTTAGTAGCGGCCCATGAGCATCTTCCTCTCCATCCTGCTGGTCGTCGCCATGGCGGCGGTCGCCTATGTCCTCGTCCGCGGGGTGATCGCCATGGCCCAGGGCAAAGACGTCTCCGGCGAGGTCCAGCAGGGCTATATGCAGAAGCGCGTGATGTATCAGGCCATCGCGATCGTCATCGTGATCCTGATCCTGCTGCTCATGCGAAGCGGCCAGGGTTAGGCAACTGGTCAAGCTCAACAAGATCTACACTCGCACCGGCGACGGCGGCAGCGCCGGGCTGGTCGACGGCAGCCGCGTGTCCAAATCTTCCGCCCGAATGGCCGCGATCGGCGAGGTGGATGAGGCCAATGCGGCCATCGGCGCGGCAATAGCTGCCCTTTCGCCCGGCAAGCTCACCAATAAGCTCGGCGCCATCCAGAACGAGCTGTTCGACCTTGGCGCCGACCTGGCGACGCCGGAAACGGTCGAAGGTGCGCTGAGGATCGTCGAGCGCCAGGTCGTGCGCCTTGAGGAAGAAATTGACGCGATGAACGAGGCGCTCGCGCCCCTCACCAGCTTCATCCTGCCGGGAGGGTCGATGGCCGTGGCCCTCATTCACCAGGCACGCTGTGTGGTTCGCCGCGCCGAACGGGCCGCCGTCGCGCTCAATGAAGCCGAGCCGGTAAATTCCCATGCCCTGGCCTATTTGAACCGATTGTCCGATCATCTGTTTGTCTCGGCAAGGCATCTCGCCGCCGAAGAGGGTGGCGATGTGCTGTGGCAGCCTGGGGCAACCCGCGACTCCTAGTTGAAATAGAACAAGTGTAGAACGATATCCTCCCGGCGGAGGTTAAGATGGCTAGATCCGACGAAGCGAAGGATGTCAGTCGTGCAGAACGGCTCGCGGCGACGCGGAAGCTGACGCTCGATCTCGCCGCGCCCCTCAGCGATGCCGATGCGACCATCCAGCCGCATCCTGACGCCTCCCCGGCGAAATGGCACCTGGCCCACACGACCTGGTTCTTCGAAACCTTCATCCTGCGCGATCATGTTCCCGGCTATCAACTCCATGAGGATCGCTGGGCCTATCTGTTCAATAGCTATTATGAAGGCGAGGGAGACCGGCACGCCCGGCCGAGGCGGGGCATGCTGAGCCGGCCGAGCCTCGAAGAGGTCCGCGAATGGCGGCAACGGGTCGACCAGGCTCTGCTTGCCGCGCTACCCGGATTGCCGGCCGAGGCGCTGACCTTGGTCGAACTCGGCATCCACCATGAGCAGCAGCACCAGGAGTTGTTTCTGACCGACATTTTGGCGACGTTTGCCGAGAATCCGCTTGAACCTGCCTATGGAGCGCTCGATCCCGCCCCTGCCGCCGTCGACGAGGAATTGTGCTGGATCGACGGCAAAGATGGATTGGCCGAGATTGGCGCTGCCGATGATAGCTTTGCGTTCGATTGCGAACGGCCCCGGCACCAGGCGCTGCTCCATCCTTACCGGATTGCCAGCCGGTCCGTTACCAACGGCGAATGGCAGGAATTCATCGGCGACGGCGGCTATCGAACGCCG
>DATJKE010000022.1:0-14062 GCA_035491735.1 Sphingomicrobium sp. | reverse complement strand
CCGCGGGTTATGGTGCCGAGATTGCTCGTGTCGATGTCCCAGCAAACCCGCTGCTGTCCGACGTTGACCGTGATGCTCGCGGTCCCGCTTCCGTCCGGGTCGCCCAGGTTGCAGGTGCCGCCCGCATTGCATTCGTTGGCGCCCGACAGGGTGGTAGCGAACTTGCGGCCACCTTCAGCGACCGGTTCAGCAACTGCCGATACGATTAACGAAGCAGACGCAATCAACGTCAGCCCGAACAACTTAGCGGTCGTCATGATTGTTCCTCCTGCGGAGACAGGAGGAAACGGCGGAAATCTCAGATTGTTCCCTTGGCGACGCCGAACAGATCGTGCTCGTCGCTGTCTTCGACCAGGACCTGCACAAAGTCGCCTGGCTTCAGGCCCGCGGCGTCGCGGAGGTGGACTTCGCCGTCGATTTCCGGCGCATCGGCCTTGGAGCGGCCGGTGGCGCCGATGTCGTGATGATGTTCGGGATGAGGAGCGTCGAAGTGCCCACGATCCGGGCCTTCATCAGTTTGCGGCTCATCGTCGACGCGGTCGATCAGCACGTCGATCGTCTTGCCGACCTTGGCGGCGAGCTTCTCGGCGGAGATGCACGCGGTCAGCTCCATGACGCGCTGGTAGCGCTCTTCCTTGACCTCTTCCGGCACATGGTCGGGGAGGGCATTGGCCGCGGCGCCCTCGACCGGCTCGAAGCGGAAAGCGCCGACGCGGTCGAGCTGTGCTTCCTCAAGCCAGCTGAGGAGATATTCGAAGTCTTCCTCGGTCTCGCCCGGAAAGCCGACGACGAAGCTGGAGCGAATGGCGATGTCGGGGCAGATGGCCCGCCAATTCTTCAGCCGCTCGAGCACTTTGGCCTCATTGGCCGGGCGCTTCATTGCCTTCAGCACCTTGGGCGAAGCGTGCTGGAAGGGGATGTCGAGATAGGGCAGCACCAGCCCCTCGGCCATCAGCGGGATGACCTGGTCGACGTGCGGATAGGGGTAGACGTAGTGGAGGCGGACCCACGGGGTCTCGCCCTCCGGCGTCTTCAACTTGCCCAATTCGCGGGCGAGGTCCGTCATATGGGCGCGGACTTCATGTCCCTTCCACTCCCGCGGCTGGTGGCGGATATCGACGCCATAGGCCGACGTGTCCTGGCTGATGACGAGCAATTCCCTGGTCCCGGCCGCCACCAGCTTTTCGGCTTCGCGCAGGATTGCATCGGGGCGCCGCGAGGCGAGGTCGCCGCGGATCGACGGGATGATGCAGAAGCTGCAGCGGTGGTTGCAGCCCTCTGAAATCTTCAAATAGCTGTAGTGGCGCGGGGTGAGCTTGAGGCCGGCCTCCGGGACCAGGTCGAGATAGGCATTGGGAACGGGGGGCGCGGCCTCCAGCACTGCGCCGACCACCTCTTCATATTGCTGCGGGCCGGTGATCGCGAGCACTTCGGGAAAGCGCGCGCGGATCACATCGGCTTCCTTGCCCATGCAGCCGGTCACGACGACTTTGCCGTTCTCGGCGATGGCTTCGCCGATCGCTTCGAGACTTTCCTCCTTGGCGCTGTCCAAAAAGCCGCAGGTGTTGACCAGCACGACGTCCGCGCCGGCATAGTCGGGCGACATGTCGTAGCCGTTGGCGCGGAGCTTGGTCAGGATGCGTTCGCTGTCGACCAATGCCTTGGGACAGCCGAGCGAGACCATGCCGACGCGCGGCGGGGAGGGGAGTTTGGTAGCCATGGGGAGCCGCGCCCTATAGCGATTTTTGTGGCGAAATCGAGACTTAACCTACAACCGATACGCGGCCGGTCGCGTGTTACGGGTTGCCTGGCACGGTCCGGAACTGGAAGGTTTCATCGGTCTTGGCCGCGCCGGGCGCCGTCAGCTCGGCAGTCAGCTTCTTGCCATGATGCTCTTCGACGATGACCAGCCCGACACCTGGGCAATAAGTCTTCTGTTCGATCGAGCCGAGCTCAAGGGTGGACCATTCCTTGGTGACGATGCAGTCAGAGAATGTGCCGGGCGGGTAGGCATCCTCACGCTTGAGCTTCGCGGTGTAGCCGGTGGTCATGACCGAGCCCTGGTCTTCGGCACGGCCCGGATAGAGTTCCTGTTTGTAGGAATCTCCCGAGTGCGGGGAGGCCAGCATGACCACTCCGGCAATGGCGCCATCAACACCGGCCTGCCAGGAGCCGCTTCCCAAGGTGCAGGAGGAGGCTCCATTGCAATGAAAGGTCTCCTCCCCAAAGTACCAGACGTTGCCGGCATTGTCCTGAGCGTGAAAGTCGGAGGTCTTTTCAACCAGCTCGCTATCGTCGACGCCATCGCATTCGACGTCTTCATACGCGAGATCCCTGATGACTCGGGTCGTGACACCTGCGACGACCTTGGTGTCGAAGGTGACGGTGAAATCGTCTTCTTCGCACCCATCCAGCGATTGCGCCTTGTAGACAAAGGTCGTGCCGGGAATGAGCGGAAAGAAGGTGTTCGTTATGTCGAGCGGATGAGTGAAATTCGCCGCCGAGAAGGGGAAGGCAAGATCTTTTGCCGACGCGCTGCCGGGCATCGCCGCGATTGCTGCCGTACCGATCAGTGCGAGAAATTGCCGTGATGTCAGGGTCATGATGTCCCTCCCGTCCAACATAGTGGAGACAGGCGGGACGGAAGGTCTGCGCGGCCTTAGGTAGCCCGCACTTGCGAGCTAAATATCTGTTGGACGAAATGGTTCCCTTGTCTTTTTGCCGCTTTTCCAAGGATCGCTTGAGCTTGGGCATCGCCCCCGGCTAAAGCGCCGGGCCAAAGCCCTAGAACGAAGAGCGACATTCAATGCGCATTGCGATGATCGGCACCGGCTATGTCGGCCTGGTTTCCGGGACCTGCCTCGCCGATTTCGGCCATCATGTGACCTGTGTCGACAAGGACCAGGCCAAGATCGAAGGCTTGCTTGCCGGCAAGATGCCGATTTGGGAGCCCGGCCTGGAAGGGCTGGTCAAGGCCAATGTCGAGCGTGGACGGTTGGCGTTCACCACTGACCTTGCCAAAGCGCTGGAAGGCGTCGAGGCGGTGTTCATCGCCGTCGGCACGCCATCGCGGCGCGGCGATGGCCATGCCGACCTGAGCTTCGTGTTCGCGGCGGTCGAAGAGCTGGCCGGCCTGCTCAAGGGCCCGATCGTCGTGGTCACAAAGTCGACTGTGCCAGTCGGAACAGGCGACAAGATTGCGGCCTTGCTCGAGGAAAAGGGCGCGCCGGACGGCATGTCGGTGGCGTCCAATCCTGAGTTCCTGCGCGAAGGCGCGGCAATCGCCGACTTCAAGCACCCCGATCGAATCCTGGTCGGCGCCGAGGATAACAAGGCACGCGAGGTGCTGGCCGAAATCTACCGGCCGCTGTTCCTCAATCGGGCGCCGATGCTGTTCACAGGGCGGCGGACGGCCGAGCTCACCAAATATGCCGCCAATGCCTTCCTCGCGACCAAGATCACCTTCATCAACGAGATGGCCGACCTGTGCGAGGCGGTCGACGCCGATGTGCAGGACCTGGCTCGCGGCATCGGCCTCGACAACCGGATCGGGCCCAAGTTCCTGCATGCCGGTCCCGGCTATGGCGGAAGCTGCTTCCCCAAGGATACGCTGGCCCTGCTGCGGACGGCGGAAGAAGCGGGCATCCAGCAGCGGATCGTTTCGACCGTGGTCGAGGTCAACGACCGCCGCAAGGAAGCCATGGCCGACCGGGTCAAGGCCGCGCTCGGCGGCAGCGTGGAGGGCAAGCGGATCGGCGTGCTCGGCCTGACCTTCAAGCCCAATACGGACGACATGCGCGACGCGCCGTCGATCCCGTTGATCAACGGACTGCTCGCAGGCGGCGCCAGCGTCATCGCCTTCGACCCGGTCGGCCGGGAGCAGGCCGAGAAGGTCTTGCCGAAGATTGAATATGCGGCGTCCGAGGAAGAAGCGGCCGATGGCGCCGACGCCATCGTGATCGTCACGGAATGGGACGAGTTCCGAGCTTTGGACCTCGACAGGATTGCCAGGCGGATGCGCGGCAAGGCGCTGGTCGACCTGCGCAACGTCTACAATGCGGACGAAGCGCAGCAGGCCGGATTGGCCCATTTCGGGGTGGGTCGCGGTCGCCTTGGCTCCAATTCCCGCTAATGAGGGCTTGAATTGGTCCGAAACGCACTAGGCACCAGCGCGTTGGGGCGGGGATGAGCAAGACGGGCAACAAGATCATCGTCGTCGGGTTAGGCTATGTCGGGCTGCCGCTGGCGGTTGCGCTCGCCGAGGCGCACCCGGACATGGACGTGGTCGGGTTCGATATCGAGGAATCAAGGATCGCCGAACTGCGCAAGGGCATGGACCGGACGCTGGAAGTCGCTGACGCGGCGCTGGCGTCGACCCGCATATTGTTTACCGGCCGCGACGACCAATGCCAAAATGCGGACTTCATTATCGTTACCGTCCCGACGCCGGTTGACGAGCGCAACCAACCTGACCTGGCCGCCCTTTTGGCCGCGTCGCGGCGGCTGGCCGGCTGGATTGATCCGCAGCGCCGTCCGACGATCATATTCGAAAGCACTGTTTACCCCGGTGCGACCGAAGAGGAATGCGGTCCGCTGATCGAACAGGTGTCCGGCCTGAAGCGCGGCCGCGACTTTCGCCTGGGCTACAGCCCTGAGCGCATCAATCCCGGCGACAAGGTCCACCGGGTCGACAAGATCATCAAGGTCGTCGCTGGTGAAGACGAGGAGGTGCTCGACCAGCTGGACCATCTCTACGGTACCATGACCGAGGCGGGGGTGTTCCGAGCGGCCTCGATCCGCACGGCCGAGGCTGCCAAGGCAATCGAGAACGCCCAGCGCGACATCAATATCGCCTTCATGAACGAAGTCGCGCAGATCCTCAGTCATAATGGCGTGTCGGTGTGGGATGTCCTCGACGCCGCGCGGACCAAGTGGAACTTCCTGCCGTTCGAGCCAGGCCTGGTTGGCGGCCACTGCATCGGCGTCGATCCCTATTATCTGAGCTTCCATGCGCAGCGGATCGGCCACGACCCGCGGGTGATTTTGGCCGGGAGAGGGATTAACGACGATATGGGACGGTGGATCGCCGACCGCTTGCATACGCTGCTCGGCTCGACTCCCAAGCGCGTCCTTTTCCTCGGCGTGACCTTCAAGGAGAATGTACCGGATGTCCGCAACAGCCGGGCAGTCGATATCGTCCGCCGCCTGGCGTGGCTCGGTCATGACGTGACGGTCTCGGACCCGCTAGCCGATCCGGACGAAGTCAGGCGCGAATATGAGCTTGATTTGGAACGGGAACCCGAGGGCCGGTTCGATTGCTTGATCGGTGCAGTCCGCCACAGGGATTATGAGACGATGTCCGTTGACTCGGTGATGAGCAAGGTAGCCGAAGACGGTGTGGTCGCCGACCTGAAGGGGATGTGGCGCCAGCTCGTGCTGCCGGCGGGGCTCCGGCGCTGGACCTTGTAAGGCGCTGCCGAGATGCTTCACACGCCCCCGACAACCCTGCGCACCCAACGGCGGTTCATCGCGCGACAGCGATTCAACCTGTTGGGAGCGATGGTCGCGGTTGCGCTCCTGCCTTTCATGCTTCGCGCCCTGATCCTGCCAGTCGATGCTTTCTACGCGGCGTCTATCAACTCGCTGATCTTCAACGCCTTCGCAGTGCTGATCGCTTTCTGGACCCGGCTTTCGATCGAAACCTATCCCGGCAATCGATCCACTCATGTGATTTTGCCGTCGATCGTGCTGGCGCATGCAACGATCGTTACCGTCTTGCTCCTGTCGCGCATGCCATATGACCGGCTGGCCCTGGTGGCCGGATTTGTCGCTCATATCCTGTGGGGCTACGGCCTCTATTTCGCGGTTCAGCGATACATTCGGCATCGTATCGCGATCGTTCCATTCGGCGATGTCGAGCGATTACGGACGAACGAAAATGTCGAATGGCATGTGATGCAGCATCCCAGCCTGGACGATGCAGCCGGCTGTGATGGCCTGGTTGCCGATTTCGCTGCGCCGGACATGCCGCCGGAGTGGGAGGCGCTGCTAGCCGATGCGGCGGTTGCTGGGCGCATGGTCTACCAAGTCAAGCAGCTCAATGAATCGCTGACCGGCCGCGTGGCGATCGATCACCTCAATGAGAACAGCTTCGGCAGCCTGGTGCCGGCCCGCGGCTACTTTCACCTGAAGGCGATGATCGACCTCATCACTGCGCTCATTTCCCTGCCGGTGGCCTTGCCGGTCATGGCCGGTATTGCAGTGGCGATCAAACTCGACAGTCCTGGGCCGGTACTGTTCCGGCAGCGGAGGATCGGCCGGGCCGGCTCCTTCTTCCCAGTGCTCAAATTCCGCACCATGGCTCACCGCCAGGCAGACGGCACCCTCGACGATGTCATCACCAGCGATGGCGACGCGCGCATTACCCGGATCGGGATTCGGCTTCGGCGATCGCGGCTCGACGAATTGCCGCAGATCTTCAACATCCTTGCCGGGCAAATGAGCTGGATTGGCCCGCGCCCGGAGGCAGAGGCGCTGTCCATCTATTATACCGGTGAAATCCCCTTCTATCGCTACCGCCATGTCGTGCGGCCGGGGATCACCGGCTGGGCCCAGGTCAACCAGGGCCATGTCGCCAGCGTGGACGAGGTCCACGCCAAGCTGCAGTACGATTTCTACTATGTGAAATATTTCTCGGCCTGGCTCGATATATTGATCGTGTTCCGAACAATCCGAACGATGATGACGGGGTTTGGGTCGCGCTAGGCGTCGATTTCGTCGCCTGACAGCGCCGAGGCGTGGCTCTGGATGAAGTTGAAGCGGTGCTCCGGGTTCTTGCCCATCAGCCGGTCGACCAGATCGCGGACCGGTTGGCGGTCCTGATACTCCGCCGGAAGGGTGATCCGGATCAGCGACCGTGACCCCGGATCCATCGTCGTTTCCTTGAGTTGCTGGGGATTCATTTCGCCAAGGCCCTTGAACCGCGATACTTCGACCTTCTTGCCCTTGAATTCGGTCCGCTCCAGCTCCGCACGGTGGGCGTCGTCGCGGGCATAGGCGCTCTTCGACCCGGCGGTCAGGCGGTACAGTGGAGGCTGGGCGAGGAACAAATGGCCGCGACGGACGAGTTCCGGCATCTCCTGAAAGAAAAAGGTCATCAACAGCGTCGCGATATGGGCGCCATCGACGTCGGCGTCGGTCATGATGATGACCCGCTCGTAGCGCAGCGTTTCCTCAGCCCATTTGTCGCGGATGCCGCAGCCCAGCGCCTGCTGAAGGTCCGCGATCTCCTGGTTGGCGCGGATCTTGTCGGCGGATGCCGAGGCGACGTTCAGGATCTTGCCGCGGATCGGCAGGATTGCCTGCGTCTTGCGGTTGCGCGCCTGCTTGGCCGAGCCGCCGGCGCTGTCGCCTTCGACGATGAACAGCTCGGTGCCCTCGGCATCGTCATTGGCGCAGTCGGTCAGTTTGCCAGGGAGACGCAGCTTGCGGGCTGAAGTCGCGGTCTTGCGTTTGACCTCGCGTTCCGCCCGGCGCTTCAGCCGTTCGTCCATCCGTTCGAGGATCGCGCCCAGGAGAGCCCGGCCACGATCCATATTGTCGGCCAGATAATGGTCGAAATGGTCGCGCACCGCCGCCTCGACGAACCTCGCCGCCTCCAGGCTGGTCAGCCGGTCCTTGGTCTGGCTCTGGAAATGGGGATTGCGGATGAACACGCTAAGCATCAGCTCGACGCCGTTCAGCACGTCATCCGGGATGATGTCCTTGGCCTTCTTCTGGCCGATGAGGTCGGCGAAGGCGCGGATGCCCTTGGTCAGCGCCGCGCGGAGGCCAGCCTCGTGGGTGCCGCCATCGGGCGTCGGGATGGTGTTGCAATAATAGCTTTCGGATGCGCCCTCGCTCCACACCGGCCAGGCGACCGCCCACTCGGCCGATCCCTGGCCATCGGGGAAGTCCTGCCGCCCGGCGAAGGGCGGGGAGGTGACGCATTCGCGGCCTTGCAGCTGCTCATTCAGATGATCGGCAAGTCCGCCCGGGAACTGGAATATCGCCTGTTCGGGCACCTCGGCTGAGGCGAGCGACGGGTCGCAGCGCCACCGGATTTCGACGCCGGCGAACAGATAGGCCTTGGACCGGGCCAGCCTGTATAGGCGGGCCGGATCGAATGCCGCATCGGCACCGAAGATTTCAGGATCGGGCGTGAAGGTGACGGTGGTCCCGCGTCGGTTGGGCGCCGCGCCGACCTCCTCCAGTGGAGAAGTGGCATTCCCCTTGGCGAAGGCCTGGCGGTATAGCTTTTTGTCTTTGGCGACCTCGATAATCGTCTCGGTCGAGAGGGCGTTGACCACCGACACGCCCACCCCATGAAGCCCGCCCGACGTCGAATAGGCCTTGCCCTCGAACTTGCCGCCTGAGTGCAGCGTGGTGAGGATCACTTCGAGCGCCGACTTGCCCGGAAATTTCGGGTGCGGGTCGACCGGAATACCGCGGCCATTGTCGGCGACGATCAGCCGGTTGCCAGGCTCGAGCGTGACCTCGATCCGGCTGGCGTGCCCGGCAACAGCCTCGTCCATCGAGTTATCGATCACCTCGGCGGCGAGGTGGTGAAGCGCGCGGGCATCGGTCCCGCCGATGTACATGCCGGGGCGGCGCCGGACCGGCTCGAGCCCTTCCAGGACTTCGATCGCGGAAGCGTCATAACTGTCGGACGGAGTGGCGGAACCGGAAGCGAAAAGATCGGACATTTGTCGAACGCTATAGGGGGCAGAAGAGCGTCCTGCCAAGCGGCGGGAGCGCCGTCGGCGCCTTTATTGCCCGAGGCGTTGCCTGGCGTCCGCAATCATCTTGGTGAAGCGCGGGTGGTCGCGGATCGCGGCGAGGTCGGGGTCGGCCAGTGCGTGGCGAATATGATCGGTCCCGAGGTTCGACAGACTTCCCTGGATGAGGTCTAGCGCTCCCTCATGGTCATGCAGGTCGAGGACGTAGGCGCAGGCAATGTTGTATTTCAACAGATGGTTGTGC
The DNA here is from genome assembly GCA_035491735.1 of Sphingomicrobium sp. GTDB lineage: Bacteria > Pseudomonadota > Alphaproteobacteria > Sphingomonadales > Sphingomonadaceae > Sphingomicrobium. Next base: position 5,041 of record DATJKE010000022.1, on the reverse strand, counting down.
GGATCCATTGCAATGGCTCGCTCGGCCCATTCCTTCGCCCGATCCAATTGGCCAAGCGCCGTCAGGCTGCCGACGGCATTGGCGTAGGCTGCGGCATCGCGTGGATTGCGAACAATGGTCCTTTCGATGCGATCGATGTTGATTTGAGCAGCTCGGCGCCAATTTTCATTGTCGCCCAAGGCTCGGTAACAACAGACCATCATGCCGACCGCGCTATAGTCGTCCTCCATAAGCTCAGCGGCCTTTTCATAACAGGCGACGGCTTCCTTCACCCTTTCCCGGAGAAACAGGACCTTCCCCGCTACCCGGTTCACTTCCCAGCTTTCGGGGTCGAGCCTGAGAGCGGTTGTTATCTCCTCGTCGGCCAGGTCAGGCCGGTTTTGCTCGAGCAGATACCAGGCCTTGACCGCATGAGCTTCCGCCAGATTGGGGTCGAGTTCCAGCGCGCGCTCGGCAGACGGCAAGCCATCGATTTCTCTCCTTCCCTGGCGAAAGCGGATATGGGTTTGGGCGATCGCCATCAATGCCCAGGCGTGGGCGTAGTCGGGATCGATATCGATCGCCCGCTCGCAGATGCGGATGATCAATTGCTCTCGGTCCCAGTCCCCGTCGCTTCCCGCCACCCAATGCTGTCTCGCCATCAAGTAGAGGTTGTAGGCCTCGGCATTGTCGGTCCCGCGCTGCTCGATGGCCTGTTGCTCGCTTGGCAGCAGCTTCACCTTCAATGCGTCGACGATTGCCTTCGAAATCTCGTCCTGGATGTCGAAGATGTCGGCAAGTTCCCGGTCGTAGCGCTCGGCCCAGAGATGATGGCCAGAAGCAGTGTCGATCAGCTGAGCGGTGAATCGCAGGCGATTGCCGGACTTGCGGACGCTGCCTTCCAGCATGTGGCTAACCCTCAGGTCCCGGCCCAGGGCCCGCGCCTCGACGGACTGGCCCTTGTAGGTGAAGCTAGTATTGCGCGCGACGACGCCCAAGGCGGAGACCTTCGACAGATCGGTGATGAGATCCTCGGTGATTCCGTCGCTAAAATATTCCTGTTCGGGGTCTCCGCTCATGTTGATGAAGGGGAGCACGCAGATGGTAGGGCCCGTTGCCGGAGCGCTGTTGTCGTCCGCCGTATCGTGGGCAATCCGGCGTTCGCCCCGAACCAGTTCGGCCAGACTCGCCAGGATCTTGATCCACGTGCGATCGTCCGTGCTTCCTTCCCACCCGCGCAGCGAAGGGCACTGGATCTGGTTGAATGGCATGGGCGGAAGCGAGCCATCGATGCTGAGCTGAACCAGCTTGTGCGAATGACGGGCCACATCGGCTTCGGCCCGGACCCATTCAGACTTGGCGGCGTCGGCTGACCAGACGACCAGCACGGCTTTCGCTGAATTCAGACGCTCTTCAATGACTTCAGTATAGGCGCGGTGCGCGGGCAGGTCCTCGTCCCACCACACCTCATAGCCCAACCCCTCCAGCGCCTCGGCGATCCGCTTTGCCTCCGGCTCCGCAGACCTGGCGTAAGAGAGGAATACCTCGGGGGTATACGCGGCGCCCACAGGGCAAGGTTACGCCCCCGGCAACAATCGGACAATGCCGCCCGGTAGCGCTCGATCAGCGAACCCTCGGCCCTCCGTAGGGCAGCGGCGGCGGCGGGCGGCGGTCGCGGCGGGGCAGCTGAGCCTGGTAGGCGACGCCGCAATGCTCCACGCAATAGGGATAGCCCGGATTGGCGGCCTGCCCGCAGAAATGGAAGTCAGGCTCGCCCGGATGGCCCATTGGCCAGCGGCACACGCGGTCGTTCAGGTCGAGCAGCGATGTCTTGTCGGCAACCTCCGCCGAGGGCTTGGCCGGGACCAGCCGGCGCGGCGGCGCGGGCGGGATCGGCGCCTGGGTGTCGCCCGGACCCTGGCGGATGAAGCCGCCGGGGCCAACCGAGCGATACTGAATGCCAGGTTCGGCCAGCTTCGATGGCGTCGGGGCTGCGGCAGAATCGGGACGAGGCGTTTCGCCGGCCGCCTCCCGTGGCTCGGGCCCAGCCGGAACAGCCTTGGGCGCAGGGGCGGGCTTGGCGGGCTTTGGTGCGGACGCGGCCTTGGCCTTCTTTTCCTTTTCTTCGCCCGGCTTCACCGGCGACGGGCGCGATTCGAGGCCAAGGCGGTGGGCCTTGCCGATCACCGCGTTGCGGCTGACGCCGCCCAGCTCGTCGGCGATCTGGCTGGCGGTGGCGCCCTTGGTCCACATCGCCTTGAGGCGATCGATGCGCTCTTCAGTCCAGCTCATTTGAAAACTTTACTCCATTGTCTTTGCTTGCCCCAGTTGAATACGGGCGCTGCTGCCGATAGGCGATTGTCGCGTGAACGACCAGACTCCCTCCTGGGTTAGAAGCGAGCCCGGCAAGCCCGGCCTTGAAGGCGTCAACTGGGGTGGCCTTAAGACCCTCTATATCAAGGAGGTGAGGCGGTTCTTCAAGGTGCAGATGCAAACCGTCTGGGCTCCTGCCGTGACCACGCTCCTGTACCTCATCATTTTTACCGTCGCGCTTGGCCGGTCGGGCCGGCTTGTGCTGGGAGTTCCGTTCGCGGATTTCATCGCCCCCGGCCTCATCGTCATGGCGATGATCCAGAACAGCTTCGCCAACTCGAGCTTCTCGCTGCTGGTCGGCAAGATCCAGGGGACCATCGTCGATTACCTGATGCCGCCCTTGTCGACCGGCGAGCTAATCGCGGGGCTGGTCGGAGCGTCGGTCACGCGCGCCTTCCTGGTCGGCCTGGCGGTTTGGATCGTGATGAGCTTCTGGCCCGGCGTCCATGTCGGCATCGTCCATCCGCTGTCGGTATTGTGGTTCGGGCTGATGGGCTCGTTGATGCTGGCGTTCCTCGGCCTGCTGACATCGATCTGGGCCGAAAAGTTCGACCATGCCGCGGCGATCAGCAACTTTGTCGTCGCGCCCCTGTCGCTGCTGTCAGGCACTTTTTACTCGGTCGACCAGCTGTCGCCGGCATTCCGCACGATCAGCCATGCCAATCCCTTCTTCTACGTCATTTCGGGATTTCGGCATGGGTTCCTGAGCGAGGCCGATTCGCCGATCTATGTCGGCGCAACCTTGCTGGCGCTGATCAATATTGTGCTGTTCGCCGCCTGCTATTCGCTCCTGAAAAGCGGGTGGAAAATCAAGAACTGAGCAATTTCAGCCAGTTGAACGGTTAAGGTCCGTGAACGGCGGATAACGGCCGCGTTCAGCCTCATCTCACCGCGCCAGACGCACCATTCATGCATCAACCCCGCTCAAAGGAGAGCAGTGATGCGTAAGTTTGTGATTGCCGCGGCGCTGGCCGCTTCCGCACTGACCGCAGCGGCACCGGCAGCCGCGCAGTGGAATGCGCCGCAGGGCAATGCCTACGGCTATAATAATTATGGCCAGGTCCGCCGCCTCGATGCGCGGATCGATGCCATGCAGCGCCAGATCAACAATCTCGATCGCCGTGACATTTTGAGCGAGCGTGAAGCGTCGCGCCTCCGCAACGAGGCCCGGAACCTGGAGCAGCGTCTCCACTATGCTTCGCGCAACGGACTCAACGGCCGTGAAATCTACTATGTCGAGCGTGGCATCCAGAACCTCGAGGTCAGGATCCAGCGCGAGGCGCGCGACGGCAACGGCCGGCGCGACGCTGGCTACTGGCGCGACGACGGCCGCTATCGCGACGGTCAGTGGATCGACCGCGACCGCGATGGCCGCGACGACCGGACCGAAGACGATCACGGCTATCGCCACGACTAAGGCTTCGGGTTTGTCCCGGGTAATGCGTCGTAATGCGTAAGGAGGGGCGGGCCGCGTTTATGGCCCGCCCCTTTTGTTTGATTGGCCTCAAAGCTATAGGCGCGCCAAGGCGGCCCGCGGGGGTCCCCAAGCTATTTTACAACGCCAAGAAGGAGCCGTCATGGCCATTACGCCGCTCATGCCCGTTTACCCGCGTTCGCCCGTGCGGCCGGTGAGAGGCGACGGAGCCTATCTCTATGGCGAGCAGGGCGAGAAATATCTCGATTTCGCGGCCGGAATCGCGGTCAATTTGCTCGGCCATGGCCACCCGCACCTGACCAAGGCGATCCAGGACCAGGCGGCGACGCTGATGCATGTGTCGAACCTGTACGGGTCACCACAAGGCGAGGCATTCGCCCAGCGGCTGATCGACAGCACTTTCGCCGACACCGTGTTTTTCACCAATTCCGGCGTTGAGGCGGTCGAATGCGCGATCAAGACGGCGCGCCGCTATCACCACGCCAAGGGCAATCCCCACAAGCACACGCTGATCACTTTCTCCAACGCCTTCCATGGCCGGACGATGGCGACGATCAGTGCGACCGATCAGGCCAAGATGATCGACGGATTCGCGCCGTTGCTGCAGGGCTTCAAGGTCGTCGAGTTCGACAATCTCGAGGCGGCGCTGGCTGCGGTCGACGAGAATACCGCCGGCTTCCTGGTCGAGCCGGTACAGGGGGAGGGCGGGATTCGGCCGGCGTCGAAGGAGTTCATCGCCGGGCTGCGCAAGGCCTGTGACGAGAATGACCTGCTGCTGGTGTTCGATGAGGTGCAGTGCGGCGTGGCGCGGACCGGCTATCTCTACGCCTATGAATATTATGGCGTGACGCCGGACATCATGGCGTCGGCCAAGGGGATCGGCGGCGGCTTCCCAATGGGTGCCTGCCTCGCCACGGAAAAGGCGGCGGCGGGCATGGTGATCGGCACCCATGGCTCGACCTATGGCGGCAACCCGCTGGCGATGGCTGCCGGCCAAGCCGTGTTCGACGTCGTTGCCAATGACCAGTTCCTTGCGCACGTCAGGAATATGGGCGAACGGCTCCGCTCCGCGCTCGAGCAGATGATCCCCAACCACGATCATCTGTTCGATAGCGTTCGCGGGCTGGGCCTGATGCTCGGCATCAAGATGAAGACCGACAGCCGCGCGTTCGTCACTTACCTGCGCACCAAAGGCATTCTCACCGTCGCCGCCGGCGACAATGTGGTTCGCGTACTTCCGCCGCTGACCATCGA
>DATJKE010000021.1:0-2850 GCA_035491735.1 Sphingomicrobium sp. | reverse complement strand
CCACGGCCCTGGTGGGAGGGCCGGCCGTTCGTTGCGGCGATGATCCTGCTCGCCTTCATTCCACTGGCTTATCCGGCGATCCCGCCGCTGGTCGACATTGGCGGGCATATGGGCCGCTACAAGGTTGCCGTGGACTTGGCCGGCAGCCCGATCCTTCAGCAATGGTTCTCGTTCCGCTGGCTGCCGATCGGCAACCTCGGGGTCGACCTGCTGGTGGTACCGCTCGCCAAGCTGATCGGGGTCGAACTGGCGACCAAGCTGGTGGTGATGTCGATCCCGCCACTGACGGTGGCAGGTATGCTTTGGGTCGCGCGCGAAGTGCACAATCGCTTGCCGCCGACCGTCGCCTTCGCGCTGCCGCTCGCTTTCGGTCACCCCTTCATGTTCGGCTTCGTCAATTTCGCCTTGTCGATGGCGCTGGCATTGCTGGCGTTCGGATTTTGGCTGCGGCTGGGGCGATTGGGCAAGTCGAAGCTGCGCGCAATATTGTTCGTCCCGATCAGCTTCATCATCTTTTTCGCCCACACCTATGGCTGGGGATCGCTCGGGCTGATGTGCTTTTCGGCCGAGGCGGTGCGCCAGCACGACCGGGGCTGGAGCTGGTGGAAGGCAATTCTCAGAGGCGCGATGCACGCTTCGGTCATGGCGCTGCCATTGTTGCTGATCGTGATGTGGCGGACCGAGGCGACTGGCGGCCTCACCCATCGCTGGTTCGACTGGGATTATAAGTGGCAATATCTGCTCAGGATGTTCCGCGATCGGTGGGAGGCTTTTGACATCGCCTCGGCCGCAATCGTGCTTGGGGTGCCGCTGTTCGCGCTGATCCATCCGCGCATGACACTATCGCGCAACCTCGCCTTTTCAGGCCTGATCCTCGCAGCGACCTACGTGCTGCTACCGCGCATCGTATTCGGATCTGCCTATGCCGACATGCGGCTGGTGCCTTTCGCTGCCGCGACCTTCATCCTTGCGGTCCGCTTCAAGCGGGAAACGCACTTCCCGCTGGCCCGCTGGCTGGCCGTTGCGGCGGTCGGCTTCATGCTGGTTCGGTTCGCGGGAACCACCATCAGCATGGCCATGGCCTGGAATCGCCAGGTGGTTCAGCTCAAGGCTCTCGATCATGTCAAACGAGGTTCGCGGGTTGCGGTGCTGGTTTGGGACCGGTGCGAACGCTGGTCGCTCCGCCGCTCGGACCATCTCGGCGCAATCGCCACCGTGCGGAAGGAAGCCTATACCAACGATCATTGGCCGATGGCCGGATCGACGCTGATGACGGTTCGCTATCCGGCTGCCGGCTGGTTCCAGCGGGACCCGTCGCAAATCGTGCGTGATCCTGGTTGCCGGCACGAGGGATGGTCGGTCCGGGCGGCGCTCTACAATTTGCCCCATGACGCGTTCGACTATCTGTGGCTGATCGACATGCGCCCGATCCCGCGGGAGTGGATCGACGGTTGGCAGCCAATATGGGCCGCCAAGGGGTCGATCCTGCTCAAGAATGTGCCGCTCAGCGAGGACGGCGAAGAACGGCGACTAAAGACACTCCGAACGGTAAAGGCACCCGGCCGATAAGGCCTCTTTCCAGGCCGAATATGGTGTCCAGCGCCTTATTGACGGGGGCCGAAGGCAAGGCGTCGTCGCTATCGTCCTTGCCGGTCAACTTTCCAACCAACCGGACCGCGGCGATCGGCGGGAATAGCAGGCTGTTGAACGGGGAAAGCATGTCGATCTCGTAACCCGCGTCGAGCGCCAGCTTGCGAATTTCATGCTTCCGATAGCGGCGATGATGATGATGGGCGACGTCATGCGCGCTCCACATCCAGGGATTGATCGGAACCGTCACCAACAGCGCGCCGCCAGGCTTCAGCCGTTCGAAAATCGCCGCCAGCGATCCCTTGTCATCGGTGACATGCTCAAGCACGTCGAGCAGCGCCACCAGGTCGTAGGCTTTGGCCGGGAACATCGACAGGTCGGGCAGCGCCGCCTCGATGACCGGCCGTCCCAGCCGTTCGCTGGCGATGTCACGCGCCCCCGGGTCAAGTTCGCTTGCCTCGACCTCGCCGAAACGCGACAGCATTGCGAGGTTGTGGCCGGTACCGGCGCCGAGCTCGAGGATCCGCGCATTCCTGGGCGGCCTGACGATCCGCTCGATCACTCCGTCGAGGATCCGCCGGCGGGCGGTGAACCACCAGTGGCAGCTGTCAAGCCTGGCCATCTGGTCGTAGACCTTGCGCTCCATCAGTCGCCTACCGTTTCCCTGATGACGTAGAGCGGGCGCGCCTTGGTTTCGGTCAGGATCCGGCCGACATACTCGCCGAGAATGCCGAGCGAGAGCAGCTGAAGTCCGCCGAGGAACAGGATTGCAACCATCAGCGAGGCGTAGCCGGGCACGACGATGCCGGTGGTCAGCGTGCGGATGATGATGAATAGCGCATAGCCAAGCGCACCCAAGGCGACGATACCGCCGAGATAGCTCCAGATGCGCAATGGCGCGGTAGAGGCGGAGGTGATGCCGTCGATCGCCAGCGTCCACAGCTTCCAATAATTGAATTTGGTACTGCCAACCTTGCGTTCTTCGCGGTGGTAGCTGACCGCGGCCTGCTTGAACCCGGCCCAGGCAAACAGACCCTTCATGAAGCGGTTGCGCTCCGGCATCTGGCGGATGACATCGACCACCCGGCGATCGAGCAGGCGAAAGTCTCCGGCGTGCTCGGGGATCTTGTCGTTGGAAAGCCAATTGTGGGCCCGGTAATAGAAATCGGCAGTGATCCGCTTGGGTAGGCTGTCGGTCTCGCGATTGTCGCGAACGCCGTAGACCACATCAAATCCGTTTCGCCACTCGGCTATCATCCT
>DATJKE010000020.1:0-13696 GCA_035491735.1 Sphingomicrobium sp. | reverse complement strand
CGCCCGCTATGACGGGGTTCGCTACGGCCTGCGCGAAATGGGGGTGAAGAGCCTCGACGACATGTATGCCGCGACCCGCGCCGCCGGCTTCGGCGCCGAGGTCAAGCGCCGCATCATGATCGGCACCTATGTGCTCTCGGCGGGCTTCTACGACGCCTATTTCACCAAGGCGCAGAAGGTCCGCACCCTGATCAAGCGCGACTTCGCCGAGGCGTTCAAGGAATGCGACCTGATCCTGACCCCGACCGCGCCCTCGGCTGCGTTCGGCTTGCAGGAGAAGATGTCGGACCCGCTGGCGATGTATCTGAACGACGTGTTCGCGGTCCCGGCCAGCCTCGCCGGCCTGCCGGCCATGTCGGTCCCGGGCGGGCTCGACAGCCAGGGCCTGCCGCTCGGCCTGCACCTGATCGGCCGCGAGTTGGACGAGCAAGGCATCCTCAACGCCGGCCTGGCAATCGAGGAGCGGGCGGGGTTCAATCATCGTCCCAAGAGGTGGTGGTAATGGCAGACACAACGGCACCCTATCGCATCAAGGGCGAAACCGGAGTTTGGGAGGTCGTCGTCGGCCTTGAAGTCCATGCCCAGGTCGTCTCCAACGCCAAGCTCTTCTCTGGCGCTGCGACCGCATTCGGGGCCGAGCCCAACACCCAGGTGAGCCTCGTCGACGCGGCCATGCCCGGCATGCTCCCGGTCCCCAACCGCGAGTGCATCCGCCAGGCGGTGCGCACCGGCATGGCGCTGGACGCGGTGATCAACCGCTGGAGTCGCTTCGACCGCAAGAATTATTTCTACGCAGACCTGCCGCAGGGCTACCAGATCTCGCAGCTCTACCACCCGCTGGTCGGGCCGGGCGAGGTCGAGATCCTGCTCGACGAGAAGGACGAGAACAGCGTCAAGCAGATCGGCATCGAGCGCATCCATGTCGAACAGGACGCGGGCAAGCTGATGCACGACCAGCACCCGACGATGAGTTACGTCGACCTCAATCGCTCGGGCGTCGCGCTGATGGAAATCGTCTCGCGCCCTGACATGAGTTCTCCAGCTGAAGCAGGGGCTTATCTCCGTAAGTTGAGGGCAATTCTCCGGTACGTCGGCTCGTGCGACGGCAATATGGAGGAGGGCTCGATGCGCGCCGACGTCAATGTCAGCGTGCGCAAGGTCGGCGGCGAGCTCGGCACCCGCACCGAGACCAAGAACGTCAACTCGGTCCGCTTCGTCATGGCGGTGATTGAGCATGAGGCGCGCCGCCAGGTCGAGGTGCTGGAAGAGGGCGGCCAGATCGTCCAGGAAACCCGCCTCTACGACCCCGACAAGAACGTCACCCGCACCCTGCGATCCAAGGAAGACGCGCACGATTATCGCTATTTCCCCGACCCGGACCTGCTGCCGCTCGAACTCGACGAGGCATTCCTCGAGGAGTGCCGCTCCTCGCTACCGGAATTGCCCGACGCCAAGCGGAAGCGGTTCGAGGGGCTGGGTATTAGCGCCTACAACGCGTCGGTGCTGACCGCCGAGGTCGAGATCGCGCGCTGGTTCGACGGGTTGCTGGACGCCGGCGCCGACCCCAAGCAGGCGTCCAATTGGACCGTCGCCGAGCTGTTCGGGGCGCTCAACCGCACCGGCAAGAGCATTGAAGAATGCCCGATCTCGCCCGAGGAGGCCGCGGAGCTGTTGAAGCTGGTCGCCGATGGCACGATTAGCGGCACCATCGCCAAGCAGGTGTTTGAGATCATGCTGGAAACGGGCGAGGCGCCGTCGAAAATCGTCGAGGAGCGCGGACTCAAGCAGACCTCAGACACCGGCGCGATCGATGCCGAGATCGACAAGATCCTCGCCGCCAACGCCGACAAGGTCGCCGAATATCAGGCAGGCAAGCTGCCGCTGTTCGGCTTTTTCGTTGGCCAGACAATGAAGGCCATGGCCGGCAAGGCCAATCCCGGCGTGGTCAACGAACGGCTTCGGGCCAAGCTGGGCTAACCAGCCTGTCACCCCGGACTTGATCCGGGGTCCACCTTTCTTGAATGGTGGAAGCAAAGGTGGATTCGCGCTCACGCGGGAATGACGATTAGGAGGCTCATGCGTAAGTTCCTGTTAGCCGCGGTAGCGGCGTTTGTTGCGGCCCCCGCTACAGCCCAGCCTGCCCAGCCCCCCAAACTCATCGTCGCCATTGCCGTCGACCAATTCTCGGCCGACCTTTGGGACGAATACCGGCCGCACTTCACAGCCGGCCTCGCGCGCCTCGGCGCGGGCGTCGCCTTCCGCAACGGCTATCAATCGCATAATGCGACCGAGACTTGCCCGGGCCATTCGACCATCCTGACCGGCAGCCATCCGTCGCGGACCGGTATCATCGCCAATGTCTGGTATGACCTCGGCCTGCAACGCAGCGACAAGGCAGTGTATTGCGCCGAGGATGAGCGCGTTCCCGGTACGTCCTCGCTCTCTTATACCGTTTCCCCGCTTCATCTGATGGTCCCGACCCTCGGCGAGTGGGTCAAAGGCCAGCATCGGGGCAGTCGAAACGTCGCGATCGCCGGCAAAGATCGCGCCGCGGTGATGATGACCGGCCATAAGGCCGACCAGCGCTGGTATTGGGCCAACAACAAATTTGTCACCGACCTCAAGGGCGTTGCGGCGCCGCAGACGCTCACCAGGGCAAACGAGGCAATCGCCAAGGCGCTGCTCGAAACTCGCCAGCCCTTGCAATCGCCGCCGCTGTGCCAGGCCAAGGCCCGGTCGTTCCCGATCGAAGGTGGCGGCAAGCCGGTCGGCAGCGGCGCGTTCGCGCGTAGTGCCGGGGACGCTGCGGCTTTACGAGCGTCGCCGGAACTCGACGGCGACACGCTGGCCATCGCCGCGGGACTGGTCGACGAGATGCAGCTTGGCCGCAGGGCCGAGCCCGACGTGCTGGCGATCAGCCTGTCGGCGACCGATTATGTCGGCCACAGCTACGGGACTGAGGGGCAGGAGATGTGCCTGCAGCTGCTTGCTCTCGACCGAGAGCTGGGCGACTTCTTCGCGTTCCTTGATCGCCGTGGCATCGACTACAGTGTCGTTCTGACCGCGGACCATGGCGGGCTCGATGTTCCCGAACGCCAGCGCGGCACCGGTCATCCCGACGCTGCCCGCATCGATTCAGCGCTGAACGCCGGCAAGATCGGCCTCGAACTTGTCAAGAAATATAAGCTGCCAGGTTTCGGGCTTTACGGTGAGAGCTTCGGCGACATCTACGTCGACCGCGCCCTCACTCAGGCACAGCGCAAGTTGGTCCTCGACGGCGCCGTCGCGTCCTATCGCGCCCATCCGCAGGTCGAGGCGGTGTTCACCGCCGAGCAACTCGCGGCGACGCCGGTGCCTACCGGCTCGCCGGTTGGATGGAGCCTGATCCAGCGCGCCCGGGCCAGCTATTACCCGGGCCGCTCGGGCGACTTCGTTGTCCTCTTGAAGCGCAACATCACGCCAATCGCCGACACCAGCCGCTACGTTGCGACCCACGGCAGCCCATGGGACTATGATCGCCGGGTGCCGATCCTGTTCTGGCGCAAGGGGATGACGCCGCGCGCGTTGGATACCCCGGTCGAGACGACCGACATCCTCCCGACCCTTGCCGCGACCATCGGCATTGCCATTCCCGCCGGCTCGATCGACGGCCACTGCATCGCCACGGTTGCAGGCAGCAAGTGCCCTTCCCCCTAACCATTTTAAAACACTTGCCTTTTTCGATTTGACCCGGCAGCTTTGAAACCGCTGCTAAGTCTTCAGGGAGAGGTCGATGCGCCGTGTTGCTTTGGCGCTGTTGGTGTCGGTAGCGCTCTCGGGTTGCGTCCAAACCCGCCAATATGCCGATGTAGAGTTCACGCCGCCGCAGGGTGATTACAAACTACTGGTGATGCGGCCCGACGTCGAAGTCGGATCGGTCACCACTGGCGGCCTGGTCGAGCCTCGCGCCGACTGGACCGAGACCGCCCGCACCAAGGTGATGGCCGCGCTTCGCGCCCAGCAGGCGGAGCGAGGCGGCAATGTTCTGATCATGGAGAAGCGCAACTCGCTTCCCGGCGTTGATCCAGAAGCCGTCGCAGAGCTGGAACGGCTGCATTATGCCGTGGGCAGTTCGATCGCGCTCCACAAATACTCCGGCGCCTACCTTCCCACCAAGCGTGGCAAGGGGCTCGACTGGACGCTGGGCGAGGACGCAGTCGCCCTCGGCCGCAAGACCGGATACGACTATGCGCTCTTCCTCCACGCCGAGGACAGCTTTGCCTCAACTGGGCGGGTGGCGTTGCAGGTGCTCGGCATCGCCGGCTGCTTTGTCGGTTTTTGCGCCCCGAACATCGGCGGGGCCGGCCAGTTCGCCTATGCCAGCCTGGTCGACCTCAGGACTGGCGAGGTTGTGTGGTTCAACGTGCTTCAGGCCGGCAGCCAGGTTGCCGGGATCAAGATGGGTGACATCCGCACGGACGCGGGTGCCGCGCAAATGGTCGACCGGCTGCTCGACCGGATGAAGCCGGGACGCAACGTCCAGCGCCGGGCGCAAGCGCAATGAGCTGGTCGAGGCGTTCCCTCCTCGCGGCCGGGGGCTCCCTGGCGGCCGCAAGCGCGACTGGAATTGCTGAAGCGCGAGTGCTGCCCAAGGATATGGTGCCGCTGATCGGGCCCGGCTACCGCGCTGTCGATCCGGACGAAAAAGGCATGTGGCAGCAGATGGAGCGGGTGGAGGAGGAAGTCTCCGGCTCCAACCTGCTCATCAAGGATCCTCAGCTGACCTCCTATCTCGGCGACCTGATCGGCCACGTCGGAGGACCCGCGGCAAAGGACATGCGCATCTACCTGGCGCGCATTCCGGAATTCAACGCGATCATGTTTCCGACCGGCTTCGCCGTGGTCTTTTCCGGCCTGCTGCTCCGGATGCGCAACGAGGCGCAACTGGCCGGCGTCGTGGCGCACGAAAGCGCGCACTTTCTCCGCAAGCACCAGCTTCGCCAATGGCGCGACATGCGGCGCAAGACTGACATTTTTTCGTTCGTTGCAATCGGGGCGGGGCTCGCCGGCGGGGTCGCCGGTGTCTATGCGGGCGACCTTGTCCAGTTGGGCCAGTTGGGCACGATCCTGTCGCTCCTCAAGTATAATCGCACCATCGAAGCGGAAGCCGATGCCATGGGTGTCCGGTTGCTGGCGGAGGCCGGTTACGACCCGATGGCGATGAGTGAGACCTGGGAGCAATTGATCGGCGAGCTCGATCTCAGCGCCAAATATCGCCGCAAGAGACGGGACCGCAGCTTTACACTGTTCGAAACGCACCCCTCGCCGGATTCGAGAATGGCGGACCTTAAAATATCCGCCGCGGAAGTGAGGCAGCCCGGCAAAACCTACGACGCATTTCGCGACCGCTACCTGAATGCGCTCGGTTCGATCCGGCCCACGCTGCTGGATGACCAGGTCAAGCTCAACGACCCAGGCGCCAGCCAATATGTGGTCGAAACCCTGGCCAAGGACGGCTGGAACGGCCTGCTCCGCTTTTATGAGGGAGAAGTCTGGCGGCTTCGTAACAGCAGCAAGCTCGGCGACGAGACCCGTGCCGCCCAGGGTTATGCCGCTGCAGTGGCCTATCCCGACGCTCCACCCGATGCCTGGCGCTGGCATGGGATCATGCTGCTCAAGAGCGGGAAACGTTTGGAAGCGCATGCAGCTTTCGCTCGATACCTGCAGCTTGCGCCGAATGCCCCAGACGCTGCGCTGGTGCGCCAAATGATGAACGGTTGAGGAGGGTGATGGTGCGCGTGAGAATATTTCCGCTGCTGGCTGCCATGTCCGTCTCGCTGTCGGCCTGCGCTGGCGTTGGCGGCGAGGGCTTTGGCTACGGCGGCTATTCACTGATCCGACCCAAGGAAGTGCGGGTCGGCGACAACAGCATGGCAGTCACGCCGCTGCGCGAGTGGAACAAGATTTCGGCGCGAATCTTCACCGACATCCGGGATGTGGAAGACTGGACGCAGAACGGGCCATATCTGGACGGGATCAGCTTCGTCACCGGACTAAAGGATGGCAAGGCGCTGGTCTATCAGCGCAGCCAGGATGACCGGCAAGTACCCAAGTTCCGGTCGAACATGACTGCGCCTGAGATTGCGGCAATTCTCGAGAGCCTGTTCCGGGTGCGCGGCGGGGCGATCGAATACAAGGTGACCGCGCTTGCTCCGCGTCCCTTTCTCGGGGTCAGCGGGTTCCAATATGATTATGAGCATCTCGACAGCGACGAGGTGCGGCGCAAGGGCAGGGCAGTCGGCGCGGTGGTCGACGGCAAGCTATACCTGATCCTGTTCGATGCCGCGCGGTCGCATTATTACAATGCGTTGCTCCCTGACTTCGAAGCGATCGTTCAGTCCGCCCGGCGGGTTTAGTCGGCGACCGGGTCGGGCAGCGGCGGCTGCTCCGGCTCGCCGGGCAAGGGCGGGACATGGCCCGGCTCATCGGCGGGCGGGGGTCCGCCGGGTCGCGGCGGCCTGCTAGCCATCTGCTAAACCCGTTGGGGCGCCACCTGGCGACGGGACGTCGATGTCGGGGGGCGGCTGTGGAGCTTCGGCCGGTGGGGTTGTCGGCTGGGCCGGCTGGCTGGGCTGTGCCGGCTCCGTCGGCTGAGCTGGCGTCTCGGGCGGCGGGGTGGCCGGATTGGGTACGTCCTGCATGGCTATGTTACTCCTTTGAATGGATAACCCCCATCGCGCCCCCGGAGTTGCACATCGCGTTGCTCTTGCCCCAGCGGCGATCCTTGCTATAGGCCCCGCACTTCAGGCGTCCGCGCGGGCGTGGCGGAATTGGTAGACGCGCTGGATTTAGGTTCCAGTATCGCAAGATGTGGGGGTTCGAGTCCCTTCGCCCGCACCAATTCCGAGCACAGTCTGTCCGGCGGACAGACGAGCACGGAATGCGCGCGCGTCGGGCTGACACAGATTTTACGAATTGGGATTTTCGCCGTGACCATGAAGACCGTCGAGACGGAAAACAAAGGCCTGAAGCGGGCCTACAAGCTGACCATTCCCGCCAAGGACATCGACGCGCGCGTCGACGGCGAAATCAAGCGCATTGCGCCGACCGTTCGGATGCCCGGCTTTCGGCCTGGCAAAGTTCCGCCGAATCTGATCCGCAAGATGCACGGCGAGGCGCTGATGCGCGATGCGCTCGCCACCGCCGTCCAGGACGGCGTTCAAAAGCTGCTGACAGACAAGAAGCTTCGCCCGGCGATGCAACCGGAAGTCGAGCTCGACGACAGCTATGAGACCGGCAAGGACGCCGAGGTCAGCGTCCGCCTTGAGACCCTCCCTGAAGTGCCGGCGCCAAAGATCGACGGTCTGAAGCTCGAGCGCTTCAATGTCGAAGTCGACGAAAAGGCGGTGGACGATCAGCTGAACCAGCTCGCCCAGTCGCAGACCCGCTACGAAGATGCAAAAAAAGGCCACAAGGCAGCCAATGGCGACCAGGTGGTGATCGATTTCGTCGGCATGGCCGATGGCGTCGCCTTCGAAGGCGGCACCGGCGAAGGCATGGCGGTGGTGCTCGGCTCCGGCCAGCTTATTTCCGGCTTCGAAGAGCAAATGGTTGGTCTCAAGGTCGGCGACGAGAAGCAACTCAACGTGACCTTCCCGAGCGATTACCAGGCCGAGAATTTGAAGGGCAAGCCGGCCACATTCGACGTCAAGGTCACGGCAGTGAAGACCGCCGGCGAAACCAAGATCGATGATGCCTTCGCCAAGCAACTCGGGCTCAACGATCTCGAGCAGTTGAAGGGCCTGCTGCGCGACCAGCAACGGCAAGAATTGAACGGTCTCACTCGCACGCACATGAAGCGCCGGTTGCTCGACCAGCTTGCCGCCGACCATGATTTCGACGTTCCGCCATCGATGGTCGATGCCGAATATGAGAATATCATGGTCCAGCTTCGTCATGAGGCGAGCCATGAAGCCGATCCCGAGGCTGCGCTGAAGGAAGTGGAAGGCGACGCCGAGGAATATCGCAAGATCGCCGTGCGCCGGGTGCGCCTCGGACTGCTGCTTAGCGAAATCGGTGCCGCCAACGGTATCGAGGTCAGCCAGCAGGAAATGAATCGGCTGATCGGCCAGGCGGCGGCCCAATATCAGCCGAAGGACCGCGACGCCTTCGTCCGATACGTTCAGCAGACGCCGATGGCGGCCGCGCAGCTGCGTGCTCCGCTCTACGAGGACAAGGTGGTAGACTACCTCTTCTCGAAGGCGGAGGTCAGCGATCTAACTGTGACCCGCGATGTGTTGGAGCGCGACCTCGAGAGCGAGGAAGGTCATGTCCATGGCCCCGGCTGCGGCCACGATCATGGAGATGCCAAGCCCGCCAAGAAGGCCGCTGCCAAAAAGCCGGCCGCGAAGAGCGAAGCGCCTGCCAAGGCCGAGAAGCCGGCTGCCAAGAAAGCCGAGGCAAAGAAGGCTGAGCCGAAGAAGGCCGCCGCCAAGGCCGCTCCGGCCAAGGCCGCCGCCAAGAAGCCGGCGCCGAAGAAGAAAGCTTAATCATTTTAAGGGCAGGGGGACGGAATGAGCGTATCGCCGGTCATTGCCGTCATCCTGCCCTGCTACAATGAGGAAGCTGCGATCGCCCAAACGGTCGCGGGCTTCCGGGCGGCGCTGCCAAGCGCAACCGTTTACGTCTACGACAACAACAGCCGCGACCGCACCGTAGACATCGCTCACCAAGCCGGTGCCATCGTTCGGACCGAGCGGCAGCAGGGCAAAGGCCATGTCGTCCGTCGCATGTTCGCCGATGTCGATGCCGATATTTACGTGATGGCCGACGGCGACCTCACCTACGATCCCAAGGCGGCGCCCGAGATGGTGAGGATGCTCGTCGACGAACAGCTCGACATGGTTGTCGGCACCCGCCAGCACGAAGCCGCCGAAGCCTATCGTGGCGGCCATGTGATCGGGAACAAGCTGTTTACCGGCCTATTGGCGAGGTTGTTCGGGCGAAGCTTTACCGACATTTTCTCCGGCTACCGAGTGTTTTCGCGCCGCTTCGTCAAAAGCTTCCCGGTTCTTTCAGAAGGTTTCGAAATCGAGACGGAGATGAGCGTCCATGCGCTGGAACTGCGCATGCCGGTTGGGGAACTGGTCACGTCTTATGGTGCAAGACCGGAAGGATCGGCATCCAAACTGTCGACCTACCGCGACGGCTGGCGGATCCTGAAAACCATCGGAACCCTTTACCGGGTCGAGCGGCCCGTGTTTTTTTACGGCAGTCTCGGTGCGCTGCTCGTGATTTTAGCGATCATCCTCGCTGTCCCGCTTGTGCTGACCTATCTCGACACCGGCCTGGTGCCGCGCTTCCCGACCGCGATCCTGGTGACCGGCATGGTCATCGTCGCGGTATTGAGTTTCTTCGCGGGCCTGATCTTGGACACGGTTACCCGCGGCCGGCGCGAGATGCGCCGGCTGGCCTATCTGGCCCATCCGGCTCCCTTTGTGGCAGAAAAGTAACAGCTACGGCCCAATAGTATCAGGTAGCTAGTCGTCACTACCGGATTTGTTACTCTCCCGTTTCAGTGAAAACCCTCACGGGATGCCGCTTAACAGGGAGATAATCGATGAGCCGTACTACGCTGGCGCTCCGTTCCGGAACTGCGCTGCTCGCTTTGGCAATTGGCAGCGCTGCAGCCGCGCAGGACGCAGTACCGCCTGCAGCATCCCCCTCAACAGTCGCGGAAGCGAGCGAGCCCGAGAACAGGGGCGAGATCGTTGTAACCGGCTCGCGCATTAGGCGTAACCCGCTCGACCAGGACTCGCCCGTCATCACGCTGGACCAGGATGCCCTGGCGAAGACCGGCCTGACTTCGGTAGCCGATATTTTGCAGCGCCTGCCCAGCGCCGCCGGCGGCCTGAACAGCAAGGTCAACAATAGCGGCAACATCGGCAACCCGCCCGATGGCGGCGGCGTTGGAGCCGGTTCAGCGGAAATCGACCTCCGCTACCTGAGTTCCAAGCGCACGCTGGTCCTCGTCGACGGCCTGCGTTGGGTCAACGGCACTAGCGCCAGCGGTATTCCGGCGAACGTCGACCTCAACACCCTACCTTCGAATATGATCGAGCGGGTGGAGGTGCTGCAAGCAGGCGCATCGCCGCTTTACGGTTCGGACGCCATTGCCGGCGTGGTCAACGTCATCACGGTCCAGCACCAGAAGGGCCTGCGGGCCCTGGCCCAATATGGCCAGTATCTGGGCGACGGCGACGGCGAGACGTCCAATTTTGAAGTCAGCTGGGGTAACGGCACCGACAATCCCATCGATATTGTGGTCGGGGCGGCCTACACCAACCAAGAAGCAGTACGCACCGCCGACCGCGACATTTCGCTCTTCCCCAATCCCCACCAGACAACTTGCGATATTCCGGGGAGCCCTTGCAGCAGCGCAGCGGCAAATGGCCGTTTTGACCTCCGGCCCTTTTTCGTCGCCACGCCTACCTTGAACGGCAATTTCACCATTCACAACGTGCCGGACAGCACTCCGACGTTTGGCGAGCTGGTCCAGTTCACGAACGCCGACCGCTTTAATTTCGCACCGTTCAATTACATTCTGACTCCGAACAAGCGCTATGGCGGGTTCGTTTCAGCGAAGGCCTATCTTGGGTCGGACATCAATCTCCGGGTCAGGGGCTCATGGAATCGGCGCAAATCGCAGAACCAGGCCGCGTTCGAGCCGCTATTTATCGGTCCCGATGCCGGCAATGGCGCTGGCAGCTTGTTCGACACGCTGTCGATTGATGTTTCCAACCCGTTCAATCCATTTGGATATACCCTGCAATCCGGGAAAAATCCCGATGGTACGTCCAATGGCCTAGCCCAGAATTATTCCTTTATCGGCCGTCGTCTTATCGAAGCCGGTCAGCGTACCTTCGACCAAGAGGTCAACACCTATTCATTGACCACGACCGTGGACGGCAAGCTCAACCTGTTCGATCACGAATGGTATTGGGACGTGAACGGTCTGCTGGGAGTCAACAAGGCCAAGCAGAGCTTCACTGGAAACGTCCGCGCCGACCGAGTTGCACTTGCGGTCGGTCCACTCGCAACATGTCTCGCGACGCCCGGGTGCGTCCCGCTCAACCTGTTCGGAGGCGAGGGATCGATCACGCCGGAAATGCTCGAGTGGATCGGGTTCACCGAGCGTGACGACAGCCGCCAGAAGCTGGCCGCCTTCTCGGCCAACCTCACTGGCGACATCGCCGAGCTACCTGCCGGACCGGTTGGCGTGGCAATTGGCTACGAGCATCGCTTCCAGAGCGCAGCATTCAATCCCGACCCGCTCACGGCGGCGGGATTGAGCGCCGACATTCCCGCCCAACCGGCGTCGGGCCACTATAATGTCGATGAAATCTACGCTGAAGTCAGGGTCCCGATCCTGAAAGAACAGCCGTTTGCCTATTCGCTCGAAGCCAATGGGGCGGTGCGTCACTCCGACTATTCAATCACCGGCGCGAGCACGACTTACACCATCACCGGTCTGTATAAGCCGATCCAGGATGTCCTGCTGCGCGGAGCCTATTCGACGGGTTTCCGTGCGCCGAGCTTGGGCGAGTTGTTCGGCGGCAGGTCGCGGTTCGACCTTCCGGCAGCCGATCCTTGCTCAAACATTGCCGGATCGCCTTGGCAGGCCAGCGCCACTGTCCGCGCCAACTGTATCGCTGACGGTGTGCCCGCGGGGGGAACGTATCAGGAAGAGCCGGGGCAACTTCCAGTCATCACCCAGGGCAACGAGAACCTGAAAGCGGAGAAGTCGAAAAACCTCACGTTGGGCATCGTCTACTCGCCCGCCTGGGCTCGCAGCAACGGCGGCAATTTCAATGCCGAAATCAACTATTACGACATCAAGGTCACCAACGCGATCGCAGCCATCGATCCGCAGGTGACGCTCAACAACTGCGCCTTGTTGGGTGACGCTGCGAGCTGCGCCTTGACAGTCCGCACCTCCAACGGCTTCGTCAATGAAATCGACGGAACGCTGGACAATCTGGACAGTATCCGCACCAAGGGCCTCGACATAACCGCCAACTATCGCACGCCGGCCACTTCGGCGGGCCGGTTTGGCGTGACTGTCAACGCCACGCACTTGTTCAAATATGTGCTGACGGCGTCCAACGGTTTCGTTGTCCTGGATCGCAAAGGCACTGAGCGCGGCAGCCCCGATCAGGCATTCCCGGAATGGAAGGGCAATGCGACACTCGACTGGTCGCTCAGCGATTTCGCAGCGTCGTTCACGGGCCGCTACATCGACAGCGTGATTGAGACGTCCGGAACCAATGTCGGACACAAGATGGGCAGCCGTTTCTACAGCGACTTCCAGTTCATCTGGACGCCGTCGATGCTGGAGCAGCGGTTCGCATTTACACTTGGCGTCAACAACCTGTTTGACAAGGATCCGCCGGCCTGCTGGTCGTGCAGCGGCGCCAACTACGATCCTGGCACCTACGACGCCCCGGGTCGGTTCGGTTACGCTCGTATCAGCTACCACATGTAGCAGCGTCTGAAGTAAGGCGGTTCTTCTGGATCCGCCAAACGGGGGAGGGCGGCTGAACCAGTTTCAGCCGCCCTTTCCGTTGTTCGTTTCATCGAGGCTTGAACCTTCGCCGCTTCCGCCCGATGTAGGGCGCCAGCCAATCAAGGACCCGCAATTCCCATGGACCATCAAGACATCGTTTCCGGCCTCGTCCCGATCGTCATCGAACAGTCGAACCGAGGCGAACGCAGCTTCGACATCTATTCCCGGCTGCTGAGGGAGCGGATCGTCTTCATCACCGGTCCGATCGAGGACCACATGGCCTCGCTGATCACCGCCCAGCTGCTCTTCCTCGAGTCCGAGAACCCGAAGAAGGACATCTTCATGTACATCAACTCGCCGGGCGGCGTGGTTACTGCAGGCCTCGCGATCCATGACACGATGCAATACATCCGGCCCAAGGTCAGCACGGTCTGCATCGGCCAGGCGGCCTCGATGGGCAGCTTCCTGTTGTGCGCGGGCGAGCCCGGGATGCGCATCGCCCTGACCAACAGCCGGATCATGGTCCATCAGCCGTCAGGCGGCGCGCAGGGCATGGCCTCCGACATCGAGATCCAGGCGCGCGAAATCCTTCGCATGCGGACCCGTCTCAACACACTATATGCCAAATATACCGGCCAGCCGATCGAGGCGATCGAGACGGCAATGGACCGCGACAAGTTCCTGGAGGCCGACGAAGCCAAGGAATTCGGGCTAATCGACGAAGTGTTCGATCGGCGGCCCGATGCTGCCGACGGCGATTCGACCGGCGCTGCGGACATCACGCCGGCATAACCAACGCTGTCATCCGCCAAGTCGGCCGCCTGACCAACCAACCTGCCCTTGCCCCTTATGCTCGGACGTTCCATATTTGGGACAGGCACTTGGAACGGACAAAGTCGTTAACCCATCTGCCAGTTTGATTGTGCGATAAACCGGTTTAGCATGACCGGCGGCCGCCCGTGCGGCCTGTTGTGAAGACAAGGGACCTGAATGACCAAGCTTTCCGGCGGTGGCGACAGCAAGAGCACGCTTTACTGCAGCTTCTGCGGCAAGTCGCAGCACGAGGTCCGCAAGCTGATCGCGGGCCCGACCGTCTTCATCTGCGATGAATGCGTCGAGCTGTGCAACGACATCATCCGTGAGGAAACCAAG
>DATJKE010000019.1:0-8755 GCA_035491735.1 Sphingomicrobium sp. | reverse complement strand
AAGGCCCGGCCGTTCGATGCGTTCGACGCCAAGGCCGAGGTGCTGGCATTGCTCGATGCCGCCGGAGCGCCGGTCGGCAACCTCCAGCTCGGCATGGGGGCAGGCGACACCTGGCATCCCGGCCGGTCGGCGACGCTCGGTCTGGGCAAGAACATCCTCGCCGCGTTCGGCGAGCTTCATCCGAGGATCGCCAAGGCGCTCGACCTTCCGGCGGGCGCGGTGGCGGCGGAGGTCTATCTCGACGCCGTTCCGGAAGCGCGCAGCAAGGAACGCGCGCGCCAAGCTTTCGCCCCCCCGGCTCTCCAGGCCGTGACCCGCGACTTCGCCTTCCTGGTTCCGGCGGGAATTGCCGCCGACGCGCTGGTTCGCGCCATTCGGGGCGTGGACAAGGCGGTGATCACCGACGCCCGCCTGTTCGATCATTATGAGGGCGAACAGGGCCTCAGCCTGGCGGTGGAGGTGACGCTTCAGCCTGGCGAGAAGAGCTTCACCGATGCCGAGATCGGCGACGTGTCGAAGAAGATCGTCGCCGTGGCGGAGAAGCTGGGCGCGGCGCTTCGGACCTAGTTCAGGGCGTTGATGGCGGCGTGGACTCGCGCCTCGACGTCGTCGCGCTTGAGGCCGGGCGGGATCACTTCGCCGACCTTGAAATGGATCGTTCCGGACCGCTTGACGAGGCCGCGCGGCCATAGCGTCCCGCTGTCATGCGCCACCGGCACCACCGGCAGGCCGAGCGCCCGATAAAGGCCGGCAAAACCCGGCCGAAGCGCTGGCGCCTCGCCGACCGGAACCCGGGTGCCCTCGGGAAAGATCACCACCGGCCGCCCTTCCGCAACCGCCTGCTTGCCCTTGGCCATCATCTCCCGAAGGGCCTGCGCCCCGGCCTCCCGATGAACCCCGATCGAGCCGTAGCGCAGCGTTACCCAACCGAACAAAGGCATGGTCGTCAGCTCGCGCTTCATCACCACCACCGGCGTCCGCGCGAAGCGCAGCGATTCGACGGTTTCGACCATCGCCTGATGCTTGACGGCGATAAGATAGGGGCCCTCCGGGATTTCACCGTCCCATTGGAAGCGGATTCCGAGGACGTTCCGAACCAGCCAATGGTGGTAATCCGACCAGCCATGAACGATCCGGCGCACGATCGGCGTACCGAACGGCGAAAACAGGATCACCCCGAGGACATAGACCAGCGTGCCCGGATAGAAGAGCAGGAAGAAAATCAGGGAGCGGATCGCGGCCATCAGATGTCCAGCCAAACGCTCAAGCGGCGCAACAGATACTTATTATATTCGGCAAACAGGGTTCCGAAATTCGGCTCGGTCCGGACCGCGTCGGGAACGACCTTGATGTTGCTGGCAAGCTGCCGGTTGAACTCGTAGCGGGCGCGCCGCATGTGCCAGTCGCTGGTGACGAGGCGGATGCTCTTGTAGTGGTGGCGGGCGATCCAGCGCCTGGCCTCTTCGGCGTTGGAACGGGTGTCGACCGATTCCGACCCCAGGTCGACGCAGCAGTCGAACAGCTTCTGCTTGCCGCCCAGCCGGTGGACCAGATCGATCTTGCGCACTGACGGATCCGCGCCGGCGATCAATAGTCTTTTGCCCTTGCCTTCGGCCAGCAGCGCCGCGGCATGTTCGATCCGGCCCTTGCCGCCGGTGATCGCAACGATCGCGTCGACACTGGGCGCGTCGGTCGGCGCCGGTTCACCCAACGTCACCGCGAACAGCGCAAAACCGAGCCCATAGAGGATGGCGGCAAAGGCCAGGAAGCGAGCGATCATAGTCGCTCGCGCAATGCCCTGACCAATGCGATCCTGGCAACCTGTGTCGCCAGCAATGCGATGGCGAGCGGCAGCATCAGCAGCCAAATTGCATCGTTCCAGCCGAGCGGCGGGGCACCGGCCAGCATGGTCGCCGTGCCGGCCCCGCCGATGATCAGCGCAATGGTCAGTCCGGCCGCGGCCGCGCCGGCCATGCCGCCCAGCAATGCGTCGACCGCGATCTGCCGGACAAACAGCCGCACGACCTGCTCGTCGGTCGCGCCGATGCCGTGCATCACCTCGATCGTGCCGCGGTGAGTGTCGAGCGCGCCCCTCGCCGCCAACACAATTGCCGCGGCGCTGGCCAACGCGATCATCAGCACCAGGCCCATGGCGAGCAGGGTCAGTCCTCGCAGCGCCTTGAGCAACGGAGCAAGGCTGGTGCGATGGCCGACAAAGCGGGCCGACGGCACCGCCTTTCGGATCGCCGACGCCACCGCCGCGGGATCGGCGCCGGGCTTCAGGTCGACATCGATCACCGCCGGAAGCGGCAGGTCGGCCTCCGCCGACGCCGGCCCAAGCCAACGCTCGAGCGTGCGCCGGAGCTCAGCCGGATCGACCTGATTGACTCGGCCCACTCCAGGCTGGGCGCGAGCGGCGGCGATCGCGGCTGGAGCCTTGGCCGCCCCGTCGGCGATCTGGATCGAATAGCGATGCTCGACCCCCGCCCTGATCACCGCACCGGTGTTGGCAAGCGCAAGTCCGGCAGCTGCCACCACCACCATGACGAACGTCATGATCGCGATCAGCAGAGGCACCGGCCCGCGCAGTCCGCTCGACGGGATCAGCCGCCGGTCGGCGTCCGAAATGGCGAAGCTGTTCATGGCGCCGCTGCCCGTGACGGCGCGCCGGGCGGATGCCTGAGCAGGCCGGTCGGATCGACCAGCAGGCCGTTCTCGAGCCGAATGAGCTGGGCGCCCGGCGTCGCGGCAATCAGGCCGACGTCGTGGGTAGCCACAATTACCGTGGTCCCGAGCTTGTTCATCGCGGTCAGCAAGTGAAGGATCCGCTCGGCCATGGCGGCATCGACGTTGCCGGTCGGCTCGTCGGCGATGACCAGCTCCGGTCGGGCAATCACCGCGCGGGCGATGGCGACGCGCTGCTGCTCGCCGCCCGACAGGGTCGGTGGCCGGGCACTGGCGCGGTCGGCGAGGCCGACCCAGGCGAGCATTTCGCGGACCGGCCCCTCGACCTCCGCTTCGCCGTGGCCGGCGATCCTGAGGGGCAGCGCGACATTGTCGAACGCGGACAGGTGGCGGATCAGCCGGAAATCCTGGAACACGACTCCGATCCGCCGCCGGTATCCAGGCAGCGCCTCGCGCGGGGCGTGGTCGAGTTGGTCGCCAAACAGCGACATCCGGCCCCTGGTCGGCCGCTGGGCGAGATAGAGCAGCTTCAGGAGAGAGGTCTTGCCTGCGCCGGACGGGCCGGTGAGGAAATAGAAACCACCCTCGCCGAGGCGGAAGTCGAGGTCGCGCAACACCTCGGCGCCCGTGCCGTAGCGCAGGCCCACCCGGTCAAACTCGACGATTGTCCCCGCCAAACGCCACTCCCCTTCCCGTTCAATGGTTTGGCACGGTGCGGCCCGCCTTGCCAAGGCGCGAGCATTGCTGCTTAACTCTGTTTACTATTTCCGGAAGGCGCCTGGCCCCCATGATCCTGACCTGTCCCGCTTGTGACACCAAATATGTGGTGAAGGATGACGCCATCCCGCCGGGAGGACGTCAGGTCAGATGCGCGTCGTGCAAGCATCGCTGGCACCAGGAGCCCGAGGGAGCAGTGGTCGAAGCCGAGTCGGTCGCGGTCAATTTCGAATCGGCGGCAGAGGCTGGGCCCGGTTATGGCGAGGAAGCGCTGGCCGAGGCGCCGCCGCAGGCCGTCGAAGAACAGATGATCGCCGGCGAGCCGCAACCGGAAGCAGCCGAGCAAGCGCAGCCGGAATGGACGGTGCCGGGCGCCGGGGGAGCCATGGAGCCGGCGCCAGCCGATGAAGTGTCAATGGAAGAAGCTCCGGCGGTCGCCGACGAGTGGCGCCGCCCGGAGCCAATACAGGCCGAAGCCGTCGCCTACGAATCGGCGGTTGCGGTCGAACAGCCCGAGCTTGTGGCCGAGGAGGCGACGGAACCGGACGAAGAGGAGTTCGTCGGCTATGCGCCGATCGCGGAGGGCGAAGAGCCACGCCGCCGCTGGCCGCTGATTTTCGGCATTCTGGCGCTGATCGTCCTGGCCGCCGCAGCGTTCTGGTTCCTGGCGCCGCCCGAATGGAAGGAGCGGGCCGGGATTGCCCAGGCGGGCGCCACGCCTCTGCAGCTCATGATCACGACCAACGATCGCCAGCCGCTGGAGAGCGGCAATGAGCTGATCGCGATCAGCGGCCGGGTAATCAATCCGACCGACCGCGAGCAATTGGTGCCGCCGATTCATGCCGAACTGCGGGACAAGCAGACCAAGGCGGTGGTTCACCGCTGGACCATTGCCCCGCCGGCGCGGGTGCTGGCCCCGCGCAGCAGTGCAAGCTTCAACAGCGCGGAAATAGACGTTCCAAAAGGGGGCGATGAACTGACCATCACCCTTGGCCAGGTGCACGGCTAAGCTATTGAAATTCCAGCAATTCTGCTGATCTTACCTGGCCGTCATAGTCGGTCAGCCGGACGGAGCGGCGCGCGGCGCTGGCGGGAACTGCGGCCGAATAGGCCTCCCCGAACTTCACGCCTGAAACGATCTGGATCCTGGCCGTCGCATGGGCTGTGGCGGTGGCGGTGGGATGGAAGCCGGCCGGCGCCGGGGGCGCCGATGCGGGCAAGCTGGCAGCAGCCAGAAGGAGGAGGGTCCCGACCATCACGCGTCTGATAACCCGCCTGGCGCGATATGGTTAGCGGCTTGTTTACCTCTGTTCCAAAATGGACCGAATTGGCCGGCCCGTGATGGCCGTTGCCAGCATGGCTTCCCTTTGCTAGAGGCCGCGCCCTACCCAGGGCAGCGCCCCTTTCAAGGACGCGCTGCTTTTTTCACGAGTGCGGTCGTGGCGGAACTGGTAGACGCGCAACGTTGAGGTCGTTGTGGGCGAAAGCCCGTGGAAGTTCGAGTCTTCTCGACCGCACCAGCTCGCAAACCAAGGCAATCCGGGGGATTGCCTGTTAGCGAGCTCATCTCATTGAAAACACTGTGAAACCCAAAAGTCGTCCGAGACGACTTCATGGTTAACGCGGACTTTGAACCGCGCTCCCGCCACCGGCCGACATGGCGATCTGGGGCGCCTTCAGCACCCGGATCGCACCCATTCGAACGACCGATTTCACGGCGCTGATCTCGACTGTCCGGTCGATCGCCTGGCTGACACCGGCGGCATGGGCGGAATCGGCGGTGAGCCGCAGGCCGTAACGGCCATAGGGAATGCGATCGAACAGGAAGAAGCCGTCATAGTCGCTGCGGCCCGAGGCGATCACCTTGCCGGAGGCGTCGATGAGCTCGATGTCGAGGCCTTCGAAGCCGCGCCCGTCGCTTTGTACCAGCATGCCTTCGATATCGCCCGAGCCGACCAGGCCAATCTCGATCTTGGCGGCGACACCCGGCCTGGGAACGATGACCTGCAGCGCCTTCTTCGGCGCCAGCGATGGATCCTCCAGGCTGGAAGTGTCGATCCCGACCGCAACCGGCTGGTAGGGCTGCAGCCCGCCGACGCGGACCAGGCCCTGCCGGTCAGTCGGCGTTTCCGAGACGCGCTGCCCGGTGGTGATGGCCGCGCCCGATTCCCAGGGCTCGGAAGGATCGCGCACGCCATTGTCATTATTGTCGCGATAGACGCGGGCTTCGACGATTCCGGTCGAGGCCAGGCGCTGGTTGGTCAGCCTGAAGCCGCCCGCGCCGGAATCGAGCGAGAAGTTAAGATTGATGCCGGCAGCGACGCTGCCGTCGGTGCCGGCTTCGATCGATGCGGCGGCAGCCATGGTGCTGAAACGGCGGATGTGGGAGATTCGCGCGTGGCCGCGCCCGGCCTCCGCGTCATATCCGAGTGCGCCCTCCCAATCGGCCTTGTCGGTCGCCGACCAATAGGCGCTGAGCTCCGCGCTTTTGAACCGGCTCTGCGGCTGGACTTCCCAGCGCGCTTCGCCACGAAGGCGAACGGCGCGGATACGGCCGGTGCCCATTACCCCGAGCTCAAGCCGTTGGTCGTTCAACGATGCGGCTTTCCCCAGACGGTGCTGCCAGTCGACCAGGGTGGTGAGGTTGAAGCCGTTGATATTGGTAGATAACCGCCCGACGGCGTTGAGCGAGCGATTTTCGTCGCCGCGGTCGGCGAGCCGAACGTCGCCGTGCGCGGAAATGGTCTGCCGACCCACCTTGATTGGCGCGTCGAGCGATAGCCGCCCTTCCCGATACCGCCGTTCCCGTTCGCCATTGACCACGAAATTATTGGCGACCAGCGCATCGGCGCTGACGTTGAGCGAGCCGAACTGGGCAACGGCTGCGAAGCGGCCAGCCAACCCGCCGCGGCTGTCGCGCGCGACCGCAACCTCCAGCAGCGACGAGCCGACGGATTGACGGATCGATCCTTCGACGAAGGTCAATTTCTCATTATTAGCCAATAGCATGGTGGCAAGCGCCCCGATCGAGGTGCGCTTGCTTAGGCCATGTTCCACTTGCACGGCCGCCTGCATATTGGCGCGGGTGAAATCAGCCGGTTGCCGCGGGGCATTAAAGCCGCCGCCATCGTTGCGGTCGAGGAGATTGCCGAGCAGGTTGCGCCCGGGTTGGTTTATTCCGGCCCAATACCAGGTTTGTCCCGCCGGCACCTGGCTTTGACCGACGTTGATCGTCTCCAGCCGGCTTCGTTGCTGCCCCTGCGGTCCGTACAGGACGATTTCGAACCGATTGTCACCATAGAGCAGAGCCACATCTTCGAATGCATAGCGCTGCGAGCCGCTTGACCGGCTTAATGCAAGTAATTCTCCGTTGCGATAAAGCTCCGCATCCCAGCCGGACGGCAAATCGCCCTCGAACCGGGTGCGGTCGAACGCCACCGGGTTGAACAGCGGCCGATTCGTGACCTCGAGCCCTCGGCCGTTCGACCCGGGAATCAGGCGATGGGACAGGGACTGGACGTCGCCGGCGGCGAAATGGGTCGCGTTCAGCGGACCCAGCAAGCCGCCATCCGGATCCGAGCGATAGGCGGTAATCCGAAGCGATTCCGGCAGCCCTTTCTGGTCGGTCGTCATCATGCTGTCGTAGGACATGCGGGCAATCTCGCCTGCCGCCTGGACCGAAGCATGGCGATCGACCTTGAGTCCGGTCGACGCCTGATAAGTGGCGCCGGCGTGGACAATGAAATCGAGCGCCGGGGCACGCCACATGCGATAGGGAAGCTTGACCCTTGGCAGGCTTTCCAGCGGCATCGACGCCGGATGGAGGCGGGCGGCGCGCTGCTCGCGCTCGCGAGCGAGTTCGACCGGTAATTTCGCCTCGGATTCGAGCAACAGCATCGAACCCTGGACGACCGGCTTGACGCCGAGCTGGAACCAGCGGCCGAGCGCGGCGCTGTCGACGCACCAGCCTTCGGGCGTTTCGCGGATCGTGCCTTCGGCCAGCCTTTCCTGCTTTTCGCCATAGCGTACGGCGCCGGCTGCCTCGTCAATTTCGATGCGATTTTCTTCCCTGAATGCCCAACCCGAGGCCTTTTTCGCGGCCAGGTCGATCTTCATCGGCAGGTCGAGGGTGGTGAGAAAGTCGCCGAACACCACGCACGTGCCTTCGGGCGTCGCGTAGGCGCGAACGCCGTCGCCGAGACGGAGCTGGCGAATATTGACGTCGAGCAGGAATTGCTCGTCGGGATCGGCGGTCCAGGCCGGGCCGACCGGGCTCGCCGCCCATGCGGCAACGGCGCCGGCCAATGCCAGCGCCCACGACGCCAGGGCGCCGCGCATCCAGCGTGCTGGCCGCTGCACCGAAAAGATTCCCGCCCCCGCGCCTTCCGCCTAACGGAGCACTGCGCTGGTTTCGGCCAGCGTCACCGGGCCGGTGTCGGTCGGTTCGACATATTGCACCGTGACCTGGCCGTTGGCGTTGGCGAGTTGGGCCGGATCGATCGGGACGGTGACCGAGCGCTGGCCGACCTCCGTATAGACGGCGATTCCGCTTACCATGGCGATCGGGTCGGCAACTCCAGCCTTGAACACCTTGACCGCGCCAAAGGTTGAACGGTCGCCAGCGCGGCTGAGGTCGAGCGCGATCGCCGGTTTGCCGTCGGCCGTCACCTTGCGGACGTTGGCGATGGCTGCCTTGGCCTCGAGATGCCCGAGGCGGACGATCACCGGAATGGTCACGCCGTAGATCGGCCGCAACTGGAAGGCGACGCCCTCCACTTTTTGCGGCGCGACCTGGGGCCGTGGCGGCGGAACCGCGCGGAACAGCATGTGCACGCGATACTCGCCGTCGGGCAGGCCCTCGGGCGCACGCGCGGTGAGGCGGATTGCCTGGGGCTGGTTGGGCGGCAGGACTATCTTGCGCGGCGCATAGAGGATCATCTCCTGCGCTGCCTTTTCCCTGGCATTGGGATCGGTGACATCGACCAGCTTGCCGTCGGGGGTCATCCGGCGCAACTCGGCGGTCACGCGATAGGTGGCGACATCATCCCCAATATTATTGAGGATGATCTCGGTCCCGCGGCGCCCATCGAGCACAACCCGGGTAGGCGCGACCAGCAGGTCGCCGACCCCGGCCTGGGCCGCGGGGGATGCCAGCACAAGCGCGGGGGCGATCAGTGCGAGTTGGGCGAACGAACGAAACAAATTACGGGACATGGGATTCCTCCGAAACGGTCAGGAGGAAGATGGCCCCAAAATGGTTATTATTCGGCTAACCATAGCGCGAAACCATGGCCCAAATAAAATGGGGCCGCCGATCGCTCGGCAGCCCCCTGTCCAAAGCACCCGGCGGGCC
>DATJKE010000018.1:0-9043 GCA_035491735.1 Sphingomicrobium sp. | reverse complement strand
TATTCGGCGAGGAGTTGCTCGGCGATCCCCTGCAACTGGGCGGCGAGGTCGCCGGTTGCCGCGCTGCCGCCGCCCGGCGTCTTGGAAACCTTGCATCCGCTGAGCAGGCCCGCCGCCGCGACGCCGCCGAGGAATTCGCGCCTTCCGAAAGCCAACGTCATCGCAATCTCCTGTCTTTAGCCGCGTCGGCTATAGCCGCTCAACGACGGCGCGACAGGGGAAATTCGGCGAACCGCTAGGCGTTGGCGGCGATGAACTTTTCGACCACCGGCGCGATCTTTTCGCGCCACTTGCGGCCGTTGAAGATGCCGTAATGGCCGACGTCCATGGCCAGCAGATATTGCTTCTTCGCTTCCGGCAGCGCGGTCGCCAGGTCGAGCCCCGCCTTGGTCTGGCCGATGCCTGAAATATCGTCCCGCTCGCCCTCGATCGCCAGCAGGGGCGTGTCCTTGATCGCCTTGGG
This sequence comes from Sphingomicrobium sp., assembly GCA_035491735.1. Lineage (GTDB taxonomy): Bacteria > Pseudomonadota > Alphaproteobacteria > Sphingomonadales > Sphingomonadaceae > Sphingomicrobium. The sequence goes on along the minus strand of DATJKE010000018.1, from coordinate 8,580 downwards.
ATCGACCAGCTTGCCGCGGTGCTTGAGCTCGCCCTTCGGCAGCAAATGCCGCTGGAACACCACATCGACCGTCTGCAGGTAGAATTCGGCGGTCATGTCGCACACCGACAGATATTCGTCGTAGAAATCGCGCGTCGCATCCGCGCCTTCTTCGTCGCCGACCACCAGATGCTTGAACATCTCCCAATGGCTGACGAGGTGCGATCCAAGGTTCATGGTCATGAACCCGGCGAGCTGCAGGAAGCCGGGGTAAACTTTCCGTCCGGATCCCGCGTAAATCTGCGGCACCGTAGCAACCACATTCTGCTGGAACCAGGCATGCGGCCGCTGCGTCGCCAGCGTGTTGACCGCGGTCGGCGCTTTCCGCGTATCGACCGGCCCACCCATCATCGTCAGCGTCTTCGGCCGTGCGGGATGCTTGGCGGCGTTCATGATTGCGGTCGCTGCATAGGCGGGCACGGATGGCTGGCACACCGCCAGCATGTGCGGGCGCTTGCCGGTCCGTTCGTAAATGGCCTGGGAGAATTCAATCAGATAATCGATGTAGTCGTCGAGGTCGAAGCTGCCGTCCTTGACTGGCACGAGCTTGGCGTCGCGCCAGTCGGTGATAAACACGTCATGCTTCGGCAGCATCCGCGCCACCGTACCGCGCAGCAGCGTCGCGTAGTGGCCCGACATCGGCGCAACGATCAGCAGCGGTTCGCCACCCTCCGCATCGACCTTGCGGAAATGCTTCAGCTGGCCGAACGGCTTCCTCAGCTCGATATCCTCGTCGACCTGGACCAGCTTCTTGCCGACCTGGACTTCGGTGATGCCGAATTCCGGCTTGCCGCGCGGCGCCGAAGCATGGGCAAAAACTTCAAGGCCCGCTGCAACCAGCGGGCCCATCGAGGAATAGCCGAACGGATTGGTCGGGTTGTTGAGCCATCCGGCGCCGAGGCCTGCCAATTTGCTCGCGCTGGTCAGCAGCGAGCGCTGCACCTCATAGGCGTCATAGAGCATCAAAATGTCCTGGGAAAATGGTGCACGTTAAATTTGAATGTGGGGCCGTATTGCCCTTACGGCAAGCAAATTGCTGCGTTGCACTCCTCGCATTGCGGCAATTGAGGCAAAGCAGACACACTGCTAACCCACTGGGCTATGGCAACCGCCCCCGATCGCCCAAAGGGCAAGTCTCTTTCCGACCTTGGCATGGTGTGGCGGTTTGCCCGCCAATATCCTGGCCATATAGCCGGCGCGGCCACTGCCTTGCTGTTTGCCGCGGCCGCAACGTCCGGCGTTCCCTACGCCTTCAAGCTCATCATCGATCGCGGATTTAGCGGCGGCGGGGATATCGCCCGGTGGTTCCAGTATTTGCTGTTCCTAGTGCTGATCATGGCGCTCGCCACGGCGGTGCGCTTCTATTTCGTCAGCTGGCTCGGCGAGCGGGTGGTGGCCGACATCCGCCTGGCGGTGCACCGCAACCTGCTGCGCCTTGCTCCCGGTTTCTTCGAGGAGAATCGGCCGGCGGAGATCACCAGCCGCATCACGGTCGATACGACCATCATCGAGCAGGTGGTCGGCACCACCGTCTCGGTCGCGCTGCGCAATGTCGTCATGGGCATCGCCTGCGCCGTGATCCTGTTCGTGCTGGCGCCCAAGCTGGCGGCGATGATGCTGGTCGGCATTGCCCTCATCGTCCTGCCGCTCACCATCCTCGGCCGGCGCGTTCGGGCCATTTCGAAGCGAAGCCAGGACCGTATCGCCGACGTCGGCACCATCACCGCCGAAGTGCTCGGCGCGATGAAGATCGTGCAAGCCTTCAACCAGCAAGGCCGCGAGACACAGCGGTTCACAGACGCCACCGAGGCGGTGTTCAGTACCGCCCGGAAGCGCATCGGGTTGCGAGCGGTGATGACCTTCCTGATCATTTCGCTGGTCTTTTCGTCGATCACCTGGGTGATCTGGCAGGGCGCGGTCGACGTCGCCGCTGGCCAGATGACCGGCGGCACAATCGCTGCCTTTGTGCTCTATGGCGGGCTTTTGGCGGGGGCGTTCGGAGCGCTGTCGGAAGTCTATGGCGACCTGCTCCGCGCGGCGGGCGCTTCGGAACGCCTGAACCAGCTGCTGACCGCGGAGCCCGAGATCAAGGCGCCCGCCAATCCGGCTACCCTGCCGCTTCCTGCCGAAGGGCGGCTAAAGTTCGAAAATGTCACCTTCCATTACCCGACCCGCAAGGACACGTCGGCACTGGAGGGCTTCAGCCTCGAGGTACGGCCCAACGAGCGGCTGGCGGTCGTCGGTCCCTCCGGCGCAGGAAAGACCACCCTCTTTCAGCTCGCCCAGCGCTTCTACGATCCAGAAGCCGGTCGCGTGCTGCTTGACGGCGTCAACCTCCAAGACGCCGACCCTGCCGACGTCCGCCAGCGCATTGCCATGGTCCCGCAGGAGGTGGTGATCTTTGCAGCCAGCGCTCGGGATAATCTCCGTTACGGCAATTGGGACGCAACCGAGGAGGAGATTTGGCAGGCCGCGGGCGACGCCAATGCCGAATCCTTCCTCCGTGCGCTGCCTGAAGGCCTCGACACCTTTATGGGCGAAGGCGGCGCGCGCCTGTCGGGCGGCCAGCGCCAGCGGATCGCCATCGCCCGCGCCCTGCTCCGCCGCGACGCCCCGCTGCTGTTGCTCGACGAGGCCACCTCGGCGCTCGACGCCGAAAGCGAGCGGCTGGTGCAGGAAGCGCTCGACCGGTTGATGGGCAATCGCACAACCATCGTCATCGCCCACCGGCTTGCGACCGTGCGCGCCGCGGACCGGATCATTGTCATGGATCACGGCCGGATCGTCGAAGAGGGCGACCATGGAGCGTTAACCGCCCAGGGCGGTCTCTATGCCCGCCTCGCCCGGCTTCAATTCGACGGGCTCGCCGCTTAGGATCCGATTTTCTGATAACCGCTTTCGACCCATTGCGGTAATTGGCACGCTGGCGTTGCCTATGCGATGGGCCTCGCCCTCAGGTCTTCAACGAGCCTGTCACAGCGGGCGCAAAGGTAATCGGCTGAGGGCCGTGCTTTCCGGATTTCATAGGCGTTTCTCGGGTATGACACGCAATCCGGGTGCCAATGCCAGAGTTCATTGGCTCGCTCACTGGCCAGGCCACGACGATACTCGGCCCTTGACGGCAAATCCTCTAAAGAAACCCGTATCGTCAAAGCACGCTTCCCTTGATGAACTAGCGGGAGCGCGACACACGTCTCTCGGTCGCCGATGTGCTAAACGCGATACCCGGCGATATCAGTAATTTATGTGCTCTCGGCCGGGAAAGATAGTCTGCCTGCAGACATAGTGAATGTGGAGCGACGGCGCGGCGAATATCCGCTTTCGACCATTGCCGTCAGTCCCAAATCGCCATTACAAGTCGCCATGGGCGTTCAGGGAAGCTGTCACTGCGGCAACGTGCGGATCGAAGTGCCAAGCAAGCCCGAATGGGTTGCAGACTGTAACTGCTCGCTCTGTCGCCGGCTTGCATGGCGTGTCGCTTATTTCCCGCCGGACCAGGTACGCATTTCAGGCGAGACGACGGCCTATGTCTGGGGCGATCGAATGATCGGCATTCACCACTGTCCAACCTGCGGCTGCGGCACCCACTGGCAGACCCTTGGGGAAGACTTCGGGAAGATGGGCATCAATGCACGCTTGCTCGACGATTTCGATGAAAGCGCCGTCGAGGTTAGAAAATTCGACAATGCGGGGTAGTTACGCTCACCGCTAACGTCCGCTTTCAACCCATTTCCGGCCATTAGCCCGCTCAACAGCAGTTGGGCGGCCTGGGAACGCGATGTTAATCTTGGGCACGGACAATTCGAGGTTACCGCAATCGAGGAGTGTTCCGATGCATCTGCCAGTCACTTTATTCTCGATGCTCACAGTCGCGTTGCAGGGAGTTCATACACCGACCGCGGAAACAGAAGGAGTGAGCGTCGATGCCCCCAGCACATTCGTGGTCGCCAATAGGAGCAATAATGGGCGGATGAATCTCATTGAAATGGTCCGGCCTCCGGAGACGGTCGACAACTGGTCCGAGCTGATCTCCGTCGCGATCGTCATGCACGCCAGCGAAGGCGCGACCCTCAATCAATTCTACCCGATGTGGCGTGACGGGTATCGAACCACTTGCCCGGGCCCGAACGAGACCGTGGCGAAAGGCACGGTCGATGGGAAGCCCGCGCTTAAAGCAGTATTTCAATGCCCGGTCGATCCGAGGACTGGCAAACCCGAGAGCCTTACCGCCATTTTCATTCAAGGGGACGTTAACTTGATGACGGTTCATTTCGCGTTTCGCCGTTCGATGACGATCGCGGATAAGACCATGGTCCAAAAGGCGCTTAAGACGCTGAAGGTCTGCGATGCTCGTGATGATCCTTGCCTTGCACGGCGAGCGAGCGGTTTCCTGCCCAACGGCTGACGGGCAAGAAGATCCGATGGCAAAGGCTAGCGTTTAGCAATCTGGCGCGGGAAGTTCCTTGGCCGGCACATCGCGGCAATGCCGTCTTGGCAGCGTCCATTCATCTGCCCATGTTATATGGGTCCGCCCATGAATCAGGATCGCCGCTTCATACTCGGCCTCGTCGGCACCACCGCTGTGGCGGGCCTTTCTGTCATGCTTTTTGGCCGCGGGTCGCCCGCTGACGCCGCCAATTTCGAGGTGCAGCGCAGCCCGGCTGACTGGCGCAGGCGTCTGGGCGAACGGCGGTTCCATATCCTCCGGGAAGCTGGCACCGAGACGCCATTCACCAGCCCATTGTTGAACGAGCATCGAAAGGGTTTGTTCGCCTGCGCCGGATGCGCACTGCCCTTGTTCGGCTCGGCCACGAAGTTCGATAGCGGCACCGGCTGGCCAAGCTTCTGGAAGGCGCTCCCCAACGCCGTAGCTTACAGGCAGGATACCACCTTTGGCATGGCCCGCACCGAGGAACATTGCCGCCGATGTGGCGGGCACCTCGGCCATCTATTCGATGACGGCCCGGCGCCAACCGGCAAGCGCCACTGCATCAATGGCCTCAGCCTGACGTTCCGGCCCGCATGATCCTCTTTCTCCTCGCCTATTTGGGCGGCATTCTCACCATTCTGAGTCCCTGCATTCTCCCGGTGCTGCCATTTGTGTTCGCGAGGGCGGACCGTCCCTTCCTGCGCAACGGCTTGCCCCTGCTCGCCGGCATGGCGATTACCTTCGCCGGTGTTGCGACGCTCGCAGCGGTTGGCGGCGGCTGGGCCGTTGCCGCCAACAGTGCCGGTCGCTGGATCGCCATCGTGCTGCTGGCCGCCTTCGCTCTGCTGCTGATCTTCCCGCACCTCGCCGACCGCGCAATGCGCCCGCTGGTCGGCCTCGGCGAAAAACTATCCGCCAAAGGCAGCGAGGACCGGATCGGTGGTTCGCTGCTGCTCGGAGTTGCCACTGGCCTCCTTTGGGCTCCCTGCGCCGGGCCGATCCTCGGCATCATCCTGACCGGCGCTGCCCTGTCCGGCGCCAGCGCCACCACCGCTGGCTTGCTTCTGGCTTATGCGCTCGGCGCGGCCACCAGCCTCGGAGGCGCACTCGTGGTCGGCGGCAAATTGTTCGCGGCGATGAAGCGCTCGATCGGCGCCGGTGAAGGCTTGCGAAAGGCATTGGGCATCCTGATCCTCATAGGCGTCGGCGCCATCGCGCTCGGCCTCGACACCCGCGTCCTGTCGCGACTGTCGACCGCGCAAACCTTCGGCTTCGAGCATCGGCTGGCCCAGCTGCTCGGCATGGAGGAGGAAGAGCTTGGCACCAAGGTAGGCGGAATGCTGCCGGTCGAAGGCACCCTGCCCCCGCTCGACGGCGCCGTGCAATGGCTCAATTCGCCGCCGCTGACCCGAGAACAGCTCAAGGGCAAGGTCGTGCTGATCGATTTCTGGACCTACAGCTGCATCAACTGCATCCGGTCCGTGCCCTACGTCCGTGCCTGGGCCGAGCGTTATCGAGACCAGGGCCTGGTGGTGATTGGCGTCCACGCGCCGGAGTTCGCCTTCGAACGCGACCCAGCCAATGTGCGAAAGGCCGTCGCCGACTTCGGCATCGGCTACCCGGTGGCTCTCGACAACAACCTCGTCATCTGGCGCGCCTTCAACAACCGCTACTGGCCGGCACATTACCTCGCCGACGCTCAGGGCCGGCTTCGATATCATCATTTCGGCGAGGGCAGCACCGATGAAACGGAAGCGGCGATCCGCGCGCTGCTGGCCGAGAAGGGCGCCAAGCTGGGCGATATTGCCAGCGTCACGGCCACCGGTGCCGCCGCCGCTGCGGATCTCGCCGCCATCGGCAGCCCGGAAACCTATATCGGCAGCGCGCGCGCGCGGAGCTTCACCTCACCCGGCGGACTACACGATGGCGCCGCCGACTATCGCCTGCCCGACGACTTCGCGCTCAATGATTGGGCACTGGCTGGCCGCTGGGCTGTCGAGCCGCAGCGAGCGGTGTCAGCAGCGGGCGGCTCCACCATCGCCTTCCGGTTCCGCGCCCGCGACCTCCATCTCGTGCTTGGCAGTTCGACAGGCAAGCCGGTCCGATTCCGCGTCACGATCGATGGCCAGGCGCCTGGCGCAGACCATGGCATGGACATTGACGATGCCGGCAAGGGCCAGGTGACCGGTCAGCGACTCTATCAGCTGGTGCGGCAAAAGGAGCCGAACCGCGAGCGGCTGTTCACCATCACCTTCCTTGACCCGGGCGCCGAGGCCTACGCATTTACCTTCGGCTAGGCAGCCAGTTCGAAAGCGTCGGGCTCCTGATCGCAAGCCTCGCGCCATTGCTGGCGGCGACGTTCCCGCAAGAGGTGCACAAGCGCATAGAAATGCTGCGCCGGATTGGTCCTGAAGCCTGGCGGCAGTGCCCGATCCGCCCGCAGCTCCCGCTCGACCCGAATTGCCCCGCGCCGCAAATCTCTGGCCGCCTCGCGGGTAAGCGCCTTGTCGCCGAGCAGTCTCTTAGCTGCCCGCTTTAGACCGGTCGCTTCGATCGCCTCCCAAGCGGCGCGCAACCGATCATGGTCAACGGAGGCATTGGCAAGTTCTTCGCTCAGCCTGGCAAGCTCTCCCCACGCATCGGGCGACAAGCCGGTGCCGGTCCGCCGGGCGGCATGACATTCATCCAACAGGCCGAGCAAGGCGGGGTCGAGACTATCCTCGGCTTCGTCGCGCAGCGCTTGCGCGGAACTCACCCGGTAAGCGCGATAGGCTGATATGGTGCGGCTGCGATCTGACTCGCATAGAGCGTCGGCCAATTGCTCAAAAGCTTCCCGCGCCATGTCCCGGCCACCGCTCAGCCAGCCCCATTTATTCAGGCTCCGCCCAAGCCGTGCCAGCCCCGATGCCATTCGAAGTGTTCGCCTGGCCTCGGCCAGTGCCCATAGATGATTGCCGCGTGAATGATCGAACAAATGATGCATTACGACGGCACGCTGCGCATGGTCACGGCTGCGCCCGGCGAGCGCCGCCACCTCCAGGTCCAGCTGCTCGATCAGCCCGTCACGATGCGCCGCGATAATGTCCATGTCGGGCGTGGTACCGTCCGACCGGTTGAAAAGCGGTTACGACGATCTTCAGAAACTGTCGCGATATTGCTCGTTCCCCGCGAACCCGAACGTCGAAGCTCCGCTCCGCGCGGCGATTGCCAGCACCTCGTCCACGCGCTCGAACCGCGCCGCAGGATCGGGCCGGAAATGCACTTCCGGCGGCTTGGGGGATGCCGCAACCGATGCCAGCAGGCCAACCAACTGGCCATCGCCAATGGCATGTTGGTTCCAACTGAGCTTGCCGTTCGCCGACAGGGTGAGGTCGTTGCGCAGCGGCCGAACCCAGTCCGGAGGGGGTGGCGCAACCTGCGGGAGAGCGACTTCGACCTGGTGCGTCTGACTCGGGACGGTGATGATGAACATGATCAGCAGTACCAGCATCACGTCGATCAACGGCGTGGTGTTCATCTCACTCATCGGCGTCGCTTCGCGCACCCATCCGCCGGTAGAAGAAACTGCCTGAGCCATCGCCCGCCTCCTCGCCTTAATTATGCTATGATATATCATTGTAGTGTTGGCGCAAGACACGAAAAAGGGCGGCCCCGTTCGGGACCGCCCTAAATCGTTCGATGCCGCCTGGGCCTAGAAGACCGTCATGTAGGCTTCGTTGCCGACGAACCCCATCTTGCTGACCTTGGCCTGTTTGGTCACTGCCAGCACCTGATCGACCAGCTCGTAGCGGGCGTCCGGCTCCGGCTGAAGGTGCAGCTCGGGAATCGGATCCATCTGCTGGGTGACATCGAGGAACTGGCGCAGCTGCGTCAGGTTCACCGGAGCACCGTTCCAAAGCACGGCGCCGCCTTGGGTAACCACCACCTTGTTCTTGACCGGATCGATCGGCGGCGGCGGCTGGTTGCTCTGATTTTGCGGCAGGTCCAGCTTCACGGCATGGCTCTGCGGCGGGATGGTAATAATGAACATGATGAGGAGCACCAGCATGACGTCGATAAGCGGCGTCGTGTTGATGTCCATCATGGGCTCGCCAGATTCGTTCGAACCAGTG
>DATJKE010000017.1:0-20833 GCA_035491735.1 Sphingomicrobium sp. | reverse complement strand
CAAGCTGACGCTGGGCGAGAATATCGCCGACGTCGCCGGCCTGCAGGCGGCCTATGAAGCCTATCGCGCCAGCTTGAACGGCAAGGAACCGCCGGTGATCGACGGCTTCACCGGCGACCAGCGCTTCTTCATCGCCTATGCCCAAAGCTGGGCGACCAAGATGCGCGACGAGCAGCTAAAGGCGCGTATCGCCACCGACGGCCACGCCCCGGGCCAATATCGCGCGCTGACGGTCCGCAACGTGGACGCCTGGTACAAGGCGTTCAACGTCCAGCCGGGCGACAAGCTCTATTTGGCGCCGGACAAGCGTGTGAAGGTTTGGTAACCTAGCGCCCCTGCGCCGGCTGAGGCCGGTCGGCGCGGGCCTTCACGTAACTGACGATCGCCGCCCGCTCTTGGGGCGTGAAATTGACGAAAATGTCGCGCCCCATCTCGCTCATCATGCCTAGGTCTTTCTTGGTCTTGCCCTCGCCGGTGGTCAGCAGGCGGGTCAGCTCGGCCTCGGAATAGGTGCCGGCAATGTCGAGATCGGGTGTGAAGCCCGGATAGCCCTGCAAGGCATTGTTGTGACAGGCGGTGCAGGTGGTCTTGACCAGGTAGCGGCCCCATTCGTGGCTCGGGCCCATGTCGACCGGCGGCTGGGTTCGGTAGCGGACGGCCTGCCGTTTCGAGTCAAGGAAGCCCCGTTCCAAATCCTCCTGGAACCCCTTGCCCTTCTTGATCGGCGGCAGCTGCTTGCCAGCCGGCTTGAAGGTCCGGAGATAAGCCAGCACCGCGTCAAGATCCGGGTCGCTCAGGAACTGGAAGCTTTCGACCGGCATGAACCAGAATTCACGGCCGTCCTTGGGCACGCCGCTATGGATAAAGCGCTTGAAATCGTCGTCGCTATATTTGGCGAGCAACAGGGTCAGGTTGGGCGCATTCATTTCGCCGTAGCTGGGGTCGTCGCGCGTGACGTTCTCGCCCTGCAAATTCCCACCGTGACACCCGGTGCAGTCGAGCACAGCGGCCAGCCGCTTGCCATGCGCCAGCTTGGCTGCATCGTCCCTGTAATCGCCACCCTCATAGGTCAGTTCGGCGGGCTTGGCCTGCTCGGGCGCCTTGCCGTTTCCCTCTTTCTGGTTGCACGCGGACAGGCCGGCCAAAGCCAGCAGGATCATCGTCAGTCGCATCGCGGCTCTCCCCCTGATCTGCTGCCGGGGAAGCTACACGGGCCCGCCGCAATCTGCTAATGCGCCGCCATGACCTATTGGGAATTCAAGGGTCGCGAGCTGGTAAATTGCTCGTGTGAATATGGCTGCAACTGCCAATTCAATGCGCTGCCCGACAAAGGCCATTGCCACGCCGTGGCCGGAATCCAGATCGACCAAGGCAACCACGGCGATACGGATTTGAGCGGGCTAAGGATCGCGGCAATCTTCAAATGGCCGGGACCGATCCACGAGGGCAATGGCGAGGCAATCGCGTTCGTCGACCGCAACGCCGACGATGCGCAGCGCGAGGCGCTGCTGAAGATTATGACCGGCCAGGACACCGACCCGTTCGCGACGATGTTCGCGGTCTACGCCTCGACCGTCACCAACATGCATGAGCCGGTATTCGCCGACATTGATTTCCAAGTCGACGTCGAGGGTCGCCGCGCGCGTCTTTCGGTTCCCGATTACATCGAGACGGTAGGCGAACCGATCCGCAACAAGGTCAGTGGCGAAGAGAGTCGGGCGCAGATCGTGCTGCCGGCCGGGTTCGAATATGAAGTGGCGGATATCGGCAGTGCGTCGAGCCATACCACCGGACCGGTGCGCGTCGACTTCAATGACAGCTACGGCCAGTTCGCCAACCTGCACCTGTGCAGCCATGGGGTAGTGCGCAGCTGAGTCAGCTAATGCCCGCTTCGAATTACGCAGAACGGATCGCTGAGCGCAGCAGAGCGATCACGATCGCCGCGCTCCTTCTCCTGTCGTTGCTGGCCTGGGCCTATCTCCTGTCGGGAGCTGGAATAGAGCCGATGTCGGCCATGCACGGTACCGGGCTTGGGTGGACATTGGCCGCGGCGATGTGGATCGCCATGATGGTAGCGATGATGCTGCCGAGCGCCGCGCCGGCAATCATGCTCTACGCCCGCGTTCATCGCCATTCATTTGGCAATGAGGTGGGGCTTCCGATAGCGGCATTCCTGGCAGGGTATCTGGTCTGCTGGCTTGGCTTCGCCTTGCTCGCCGCGACGCTCCAACTGGTGGTCACTTCGCCGATGTCGATGGCACTGGAGAGCCAAGAGGCCTCTGGCGGACTGCTGATAGCGGCCGGTGCCTATCAACTATCTCCCTTCAAAGACGCTTGCCTCGGCCGCTGCCGTTCGCCGGCGGAGTTTATCACCCGCCATTATCGTCCGGGAATCTGGGGCGCCGCACGGCTCGGATTGCTGCATGGCGCTTATTGCGTCGGTTGCTGCTGGCTGTTGATGGCGCTGCTATTTGTCGGGGGTGTGATGAACCTGTTGTGGGTGGCCGGACTGACCCTTCTGATCGCGGCGGAAAAGCTACTACCTGGCGGACCATGGATTGCGCGGTTCGCGGGGCTGGCGATGGTTGCTTGGGGCAGCGCGCTCCTGCTGAGCTAAGCGCCGGCGGCGCCAGATTGGCCGCCCGACCGCGCAATTAACCCTGCCGGTGAGCCTCTAATCGTCCAGCGTAGCTGGAGCGAGGGCCGGCGCCTGCGCCGCAAGCTTAGCTCACATACGGGCATTTGAGGGAACTGAAATGATCTGGGAACTGGCCTGGGCACTTGCAGTCGGCGCAGCCGCCAGCGCGCCATCGAGCATTACCGAAATGCCCCGGTTCATGACTGGCTGCTGGGAGCAGCAAACGGCCAAGGGTTTTGACGAGGAATGCTGGACCGACGGCCGCGCTGGTCTGATGATGGGTACTGGCCGCTATGTTGCAGATGGCGCGATCGAGCATTGGGAGTGGATGCGGATCGTTCGCGGTGCCGATGGCAGGCTAAAGTTCAACGCATCACCCACGGGCGATCCGATGGTCACTTTTGACGCAATCGAGCAGACAGGCGGATCGATCACCTTCGCCAAGGACGATTACGCCTATTTCCAGCACATCCGTTACACGCGGACGGAAAGCGGCATGGATGTCGAATTGCTGTTCAAGGACGGCAAGTTGTTGGCGCGCCGGAGCTACCGATCGATATTGAGGAAAGGACAATGAAGTGACTGAAGGTCTTTCGAGATCGCTACTCATCGCATGCGCGATCGCATCCTTGCCTACCGCTGCCGAGGCACAATCCACACCGCCCAAGGAGGCAATTGTCCCAAAGGGATGGGAGTTTGCGACGAACGACCTCCATTTCTCACCTGCAGTCCGTAGCGGCGATTTCGTTTTCGTTTCTGGCGTCCCAGCGGGCCTGCGCCCAAGTGAAACCGAGGCGGACAAGGAAAAAGCAATCGATCGCGCGTTCCAGGGCATCGCGAAAGTGCTGGCCGAAGCCGGTGCCAGCTGGGACGATGTCGTCCAGATTACCAGCTATCACACCGATTTCACGGCCGGCGGCAAGCCCAACGATCAACAGGCTCTGTTCCGCCAGGTGAAGGATCGCTACGTCAACGCGCCCTACCCGGCCTGGACCGCGGTCGGAGTCACTCGCCTGTGGAACGAAGCGCTGTTCGCGGAAATTAGCGTGATCGCGCGGGCGCCCGCTAAGCCCCGATAAGCTCGCGACCGATCAGCATTCGGCGGATCTCATTGGTGCCGGCGCCGATGTCGAGCAGCTTTGCGTCGCGATAGAAGCGCTCGACCGGCCAGTCCTTGGTGTAGCCGGCGCCGCCCAGCGCCTGGACCGCCTCATTGGCGACCTTCACCGCGCTTTCGCTTGCCAGCAGGATCGCGCCCGCCGCGTCAAACCGCGTGGTCTTCCCCGCGTCGCAGCTTTTGGCGACCTGGTAGACGTAGGCCCGCGCCGAATTCAGCGCGACGTACATGTCGGCGACCTTGGCTTGCATCAGCTGGAAGCTGCCGATCGGCTTGCCGAACTGCTTGCGATCGCGGACGAAGGGAATGACCACGTCGAGGCAGGCCTGCATGATGCCGAGCTGGATGCCGGCAAGCACGGTGCGCTCATAGTCGAGGCCGCTCATCAGCACGCCGACCCCGCCATTCTCAGGACCCATGATATTCTCGGCCGGGACGAAGCAGTCGTCGAACACCAGCTCGGCGGTCGGGCTGCCTCGCATACCCAATTTGTCGACCTTCTGGCCGATCGAGAAGCCTTCCATGTCCTTTTCGATGATGAAGGTGGTGATGCCGCGGCTTCCCTCCTCCGGCGAAGTCTTGGCATAGACCACCAGCGTGTCGGCGTGAGTCCCGTTGGTGATCCAGAATTTGGTGCCGTTGAGGCGATAGCCATTGCCCGACTTCTCGGCCTTCAGCTTCATTCCGACCACGTCGCTGCCGGCGCCGGCCTCGCTCATCGCCAGCGATCCGACATGTTCGCCGCTGATCAGCTTGGGAAGGTATTTCCGCTTCTGCTCCTCGGTCGCCCAGCGGCGGATCTGGTTGACGCAGAGGTTGCTGTGCGCGCCGTAGCTGAGGCCGACCGAGGCCGAAGCCCGCGCCACTTCCTCCTGCGCGACGACATGCTCGAGATAGCCTAGGCCGAGCCCGCCCCATTCTTCCTCCACGGTGATGCCATGCAATCCGAGCTCTCCCATTTGCGGCCACAGATGCTTGGGGAATTCGTCCTTTTCGTCGATCTCGGCGGCGATCGGCGCGATCTGTTCGCGGGCGAAACGTTCGGTCGTCTCGCGGATCGTGTCCGCCATTTCACCAAGGCCGAAATCGAGGCCGGGCATGTCGCTCATCTAAGTCTCTCCTGTCGCGGGGGCGCTAGCAGAGACGATGGAGATTTGTCAGCCCCGCTCGGCGGGTTTCGTGACCGGAGGCGGCGCTGGCGGGACATCCGGCGGCGGCGGCGCGGTCAGCGGCTTGGTCGAGCCGCGATGGCAGGTGTAGCAGGTAACCTTGACGTCCTTGAAGTCCTTGACCCCGAAATCCTGCTCATTGATGCGGTGGACCATCGCCAGCATCTTGCGCGCGACCAGCTTGGCCGGCTTGGCGTCGGAGGCGAAGTCGAAGGTCGACAGCGGCTGACCCTCGGCGCCGACATGGCAATGGGTGCAGCGAACGCCAAGCGACTGGGCGAAGAACTTCATGTTGCCGACCAACTGCTCCCGGCTGATGTCCTTCGGTAGCACCTGCAAATTCTTGTAGGGCGGTGACATCGGCCCAGCGGCAGGCGGTGCGGGCGCCTGGGCGGTGGCGACGGCGGCGAGGAAGGCCGCGCACCCCGCGGCCAGAGCCAGTTTTTCCCTGTTCATGGGCTGAGAGCCTAACAGGCTTTGGTTTGCGGGCAACGCCCGATTGAACACACCTCGCCAAGCCCTTATGTGCGCTGCACAAACACTCCACCGGAGACCAGCTCAAATGTCCGATTCCGTAGTCATCCTGTCCGCCGCCCGCACGCCGATGGGCTCGATGCAGGGCGCCCTCGCCGATGTCGGCGCGACCGACCTCGGCGCGACCGCGGTCAGGGCCGCGGTAGAACGCGCCGGCGTCAATGGCGACGAAATCGACCGCATCTACATGGGCTGCGTGCTTCCCGCCGGCCTCGGCCAGGCCCCGGCGCGGCAGGCTGCGATCAAGGCAGGCCTGCCCAAGTCGGTCCAGGCGACGACCGTCAACAAGGTGTGCGGATCGGGAATGCAGACGGTGATCATGGCCGAGGAGGCGCTGAAGGCCGGCAATGCCGACCTGATCGTTGCCGGCGGCATGGAATCGATGACTAACGCCCCATACCTGCTCAAGAAGCACCGCTCGGGCGCGCGGATCGGCCATGACACGGCTTATGACCATATGTTCCTCGACGGGCTCGAGGATGCCTATGAGCCGGGCCGGGCGATGGGGACCTTCGCCCAGGAAACGGCCAACCAGTACCAGCTGACCCGCGAGGACCAGGATAATTATTCGATCGAAAGCCTGGCGCGGGCCAAGGCCGCCATCGACAGCGGTGCGTTCAAGGATGAGATCGTGCCGGTCGTGATCCAGGGCCGCGCTGGCGAAACCGTGGTGGACACCGACGAGGCCCCCGGCCGCGGCCGTCCCGACAAGATCCCGACCCTGAAGCCGGCGTTCGCCAAGGACGGGACCATCACCGCTGCGACAAGCTCGTCCATCTCCGATGGAGCCGCCGCCCTGGTGCTGACCCGCCAGTCGGACGCCGAAGCCAAGGGGCTAAAGCCGATCGCCCGCATCGTGGCGAGCGCCGCTCATGCCCGTGAACCGAGCGAGTTCACCATCGCGCCCGCCGGCGCCATGGAAAAGGTCCTGAAGAAGGCCGGTTGGACCGTTGACGATGTCGACCTGTTCGAAGTCAACGAGGCCTTTGCCTGCGTCGCCATGTTCGCCATGCGCGACCTCGGCATCCCGCACGAGAAGATCAACGTCCATGGCGGCGCGACCGCGCTCGGCCATCCCATCGGCGCCAGCGGAGCGCGGCTGATCGTCACGCTGATCGGCGCGCTCAAGGCCAAGGGTAAGACAAAGGGCGTCGCCTCGCTGTGCATCGGCGGCGGCGAGGCCACGGCGGTCGCAGTGGAGCTGGTCTAGCCGCCAAGGTGCGCTAGGCCGCCAAAGCTGCTACCAGCGCCTCCTCGCTAAACAGGGAGAGAGGCAATGCGGATCGTAATGACTTCGCTGGCCGTGCTGGCGCTCGTGGCGTGCAACAAGCCTGCCGAGCCGGCCAATGACATGAACTCGGCTGACGCAAACATGGCGATGGAATCGAACATGGCTATGGATGCCAACATGGCGACCCCCGCTGGTTTCCAGATCAACGAGACCAGCTGGGAATTCACCCGCGAGGGCAAGGCCACGACGGAATCCATCGACGCCAACGGCAATTATGTTTCCTGGTCCGGCGACAAGCACATCGACCATGGCACGGTGGCGATGAAGGACGACAAGGCTTGCTTCGACAGCGCGATGGACAAGGAAGGCCCGGATTGCTGGACGACGGCGCCCACGGAAATCGGCCAGTCGATGGACACCACCAGCGACAAGGGCGAAAAGCTGACCGTCAAGCGGGTCGCTTTCATCGCGGTTCCGGAAGCGGTTCAGCCTTAAATCATTCGACAGCAGCCGCGAAACGAGGGTTCAGCCATGCAACAGGCCGCACTGACTCTCGCTTCGCTGCTGCTGGCGATGACCATGTGCGTCCATTCGGTGATGGGTCAGCGCCGCCTCGTCCGTCCGCTGCTGGATGACGCAGCAGGCGTGATGACTCACCCGCTGGCGCGCTTCATCGTCCCCTTCGCATGGCACCTGACCAGCGGTATCGGCCTGGTCGTCGCAGCAATCCTGTTCGCCTGGGCCTGGACGCCGGACGAGGCGCGAACCGTCGGCCTTGCCGCAACCGGCATCGTTTTCACTGCCAGCGGCCTGACCGATGCGGTCGGCAGCAAGGGCAGGCATATCGGGTGGGCGCCGCTGACCCTGATTGGTCTCAGCGCTTTCGTTGCCCTGCTTTTCTAGCGCTTCCCAGCATAAGCGATGCATTCGACCTCAACCAGCGCGCCGAGCGCCAGCCCATCAGCGCCGAACGCGCTCCGAGCCGGATATTTTCCGTCCGGGAAGTAGGTCACATAGACCTGATTGAATGCCGGCCAGTCAGCCATATTGTCGAGCATCACCGTGCATTTGGCGACGTCGCCCCAGCCAAGACCCGCCGACTTCAGCGCTGCGCCGAGATTGTCCATCGCCAGCCGGGCTTGCGCTTCCATGCCTTCGCCAAGCTTGCCGTCGGGGGTAATGCCGAGCGCGCCCGACAAATAGACGGTGTCGCCGGCCCGAACCGCGCTGGAGAAGGGCAGCCGTTGCGTGCCCAGCATCGGTTCGCCAATCCGCTCGATCGCGGGCTTCGTGTCGCTGGCATTCGTCATCGTCGAAATCCCCAACAGTAAGAGCGCAAATAGCCGCATCACGACCCCTCCCCGGAGTCGAACCCTAGCCACGTCGCGCCCATAAGGAAACGGCGGCTCCTTGCGGAGCCGCCGTCCCTTTGTTCACGCTTTCGCGCCCGTCGATTAGCCGCGTTCCGGCTCCGGCGGAGGCGGCGGCGGCGGCGGCGGCGGAGGCGGAGGCGGACAAGCGTCCGTCGCCAGGATCACCGAGCCGTCCGGGCAGGTCTGCGTCGCCGGCGGAGGCGGCGGCGGAGGCGGAGGCGGAGGCGGAGGCGCTGCCTCCGGGACCGACCCGCCGAAGCGCCAGCCGAGCTTCGCGCCGAAGCCGTGGACGTTGCCTGCATCGACCCAGATAGCGGCGATCGGGCCGCTGCGGCCGTGCGAGCCGATACCGGCCTCGAACCTGCCCCAGGTTCCACGGGCTTCGGCATCGATCGTGTCGAATTCGCCGTCACCGCCAATGACGATGTCATTGTTGTCGCGGAACTCGTGCATGAGTTGAGCCGAGACGAACGGACCCCAATTGGCCCCGCCTTCGAACCGGACGCCGAGGCGGCCACGGAGGCTCTTCGCCTTGTCCGGATCGAAATTGACGCCGAGTACGGTAAAGTCGTCAATCTTCGAGTTCACCCAGGCAAGACCGCCTCCGAAGTCGAGGCGGCTGTCGCCAAAGGCAAGCCTGTAACCGGCCTCACCCTCGATACCGAAGTTCTTGATGTCGACGTTGTCGACGCCATCGAACACGCCGTCATCGTCAGCATCGGCATTGAGCGAGTCATACTTGACGAGGACGCCGCCGTAGAAGCCGAGGTCGCTGCCGAAGTTGCCGTAGAGACCGACGTTCCAACCCGTGGCTTCGAAACCGGCCAGGCTGAAGCGGCGCTCATTCTCCGCCTTTTGCCAACCGGCGGTCAGACCAACGACTGCGCTGCCGAAGTTATAGTCGACACCGGCCTGAATACCGCGGCGCTTGGTCTCGACACGCTCATCGACGTCGAAATCGGCGCCGAACAGGGTATGATCATTATGTCCGCCATATTTGTCGCGGCCGAAATATCCCTGAATGAAGCCGCCGATACCGGTGATGCCGCGATTGAGGTCGCTGCGCTTGATGGCGGCGTAGTTGGTGTAGATGTCGGCCGACTGGTACCAGGAGTCGGTACCAAAGTTCGGCAGAGTGATCGGATCGAACGCGGCTGCGTTGGGGCGGGCGATGATGAAGGCATCGTTGCCGCGCTGTTCAATGTCGAAATTGATCAGCCCGTTGGCGAGATTGTTGCCGATCGCGTAGTTGCCGCCGCTGCTGCCGGTCGCATCGACCACCAGGATACCGTCGAAATCAACCACCACGGTGCCGACCGGATTGACGTTGATCCGGGTCAATCCGCTCACCGCACCGTTGATCGTCAGCAAGTCGGCCGTGGTCGACGAAGCGTCGACCGTCAGCGCTGAATTACCGCTGGCGGCGAAGGCGCTGTTGATGATCAGATTATCGCCGACCGCACCATCCGACAGGTTGATCGTGCCGCTGTTGGCGAAGTTGGTCTGACCGGTGATCGTGCTCACGCCTTCGTCAGCCAGGATCGTGCCGCTGTTGGTGAATACGCCGGCCGGAACCGTGAACGTACCCGCCGCCAGGTCAAGCGTGCCGCTGTTGGTGAAGGCCGTGAAGCCCGCCAGCGTCGCGGCGCCTGCCGTGTCGATCGTGCCCGAGTTGGTGAGCAAGACGGCAGGACCGGTCAGCGTGACGCCACTGGCGAAGTTGATCCGGCCGGCATTGGCCTGGGTCGTGCCGGTTCCGAGGTTCTCGAGACCAACCAACGACGTGTTCGCCAACAGGTTGATGACGCCCGTGGACGAGTTGACGAACCTGTCCGCTCCGGCACCGAAGTCCAGCACTCCCTGGACATTCATGATGCCGTTGTTGGTCACCGTGTCGGCGCCCGCGCCCAGGGTGAACCGGCCGTTGATCACGCCAGTGGCGCCGTTGGTGATCGTCTGAGCGCCGGCAGCCGCACCGTTGATCGCGAGGCCCGTCGAGGCCGCACCGATGATGCCGTTGTTGGTGAGCGCTACGGTGCCCGCCCCGTTGAGCAGGACCGCCTGGGTGCCGCCTGTCACGTTGCCGGTTGCGCCGACCGTAATCGTGCGCGCGCCGGCGCTGGTCGTGACAAGGCCCGAACCGGCGGTGCCGGTGGTCACGCCATTCAGCGTGATCGCCTGAGTGCCGGTGGAGGTTACCGTGACTGCATCGGTCGCGGCGGTCACCGCACCCAGCGTAACGCTAGTTGCGCCGGTCCCGCCACTGACGACGACGCCGCTTGCGGCGGTCGTATTGACCGCACCCGTGTAGTTGACGGTGGTCGTGCCGGTGCCGGCGTTGGCGGCAAAGATGCCGGTTCCGGCAGCGAAGATCGCGCCGCTACCCGTTAGGCTGAACGCCGCGGTCGAGGCCGCATTGGTGATGTCCGAATAAATGCCCGTCAGGGCAATACGATCGGTCGCGCTGCCGATGGCTCCGTTATTAACGGTCGTGACTGAACCAAGGCCGAACGACCTGTTGATAATGCCGTAATCGAGCGTGCCCGGCGCGCCGGTCAGGCTGCCGATTGCTGCGTTATTCGTGACCGAAAGATTGGACGTGCTCGCGCCAGCGAGCGCGCCGACCAGGATCCCGCTATTGTCGCCCCGGAGGGTCGTGCCCGCTGCTGTCGTCAGCGTGATGTTGCCGGCAGTGCCCGAGTTGATAACCGCAATGGCGTTGCCGCTGGGATCGCCCGCGCCGACGGCGGACGTGACGTTGCCGCCAACAGTGCCAACGAAATTGCCGGTCCCGGTCATTGCGACGTTCAGGCCGTTACCGCCCGTGCCGAGATTAGTGATCGTCCCGGTACCGCTGTAATTGACGTTGGTCGCGCCGAGCGCGGTCACGTTAAGCGCCGCGGTACCGCCCTGCGTAGCCGCGTTGGTGGCATTGATCTGAACAGCGCCATTGTTGACGACGTTTAGCGCGTTGCCGCCTGCGCCAGTGTTCGTGACTGCGAGACCGAAGCCATCAACCGTGGCGCCGGTGCTAACCGTTGCGGTAACGTTACCCGCGGCAGTGTCGACGTTGTAGTTGCGATCCGATGCCGGGCTGACGCCCGCATAAGTCGTATCCGTCGTCGTCGTCGTAGCGCACGTAATGGTGCCGGTAACCGGACTCGCCGCTGGCGCGACAGTGCACGTTGCTTGCGCGGGCGACGCCGCGATCATCGTCAATCCAACTGTGAGGGCCGCGCCGCTGAGCAGACGCGTTCGAGTGGCCAACAAATTCATCCCTGTTACTCCCCTTTGTGCATCACCGAGCGTGATGCAGGTAAAACTCGGAAACCTGACTTCGGCTCGCCGGTTCCCTAGGCGGCCCCGTTTCTGCCAACACTGTTACAGATTGGCAACTGGGGAAAAACACGACCTTTACATAAGCACTTTAAGTTGCCTTTCGGCATCAGTCAGTCAAAAGCCTCGCCTTCGCCGACGCCCCAAACCTCGCCCTCGGCGATGTAGCCTTCGCGTTTTTTGCCGATCTGGATCTTGCACCAGCTGCCGTCGCACTTTTCGATTCGCCCGACGACGCCGGCCTCGGCGCGGTAGCGGACCGGCGAATTGGCATCGCGCTTCACATGAATATCGCGCGGATTGCCGGGCTTGATAATTGCGGTGCGGCGATCGCTAAGCAGGGTCACCAGCATCCAGCCCTGCTCTCCGTCCGGATCCTCGATCTTGCGCCAGTTGGGGTAGACCTGGATAACCCGCACCGGCAGGTCGCGGCGCTTGTACAGCCATGTCCCCGGATAATTTCGCCCGGGTCCGGTGCGCATCATCGCCTCGCCGCTGGCGATCGAAGCCCAATAGGGCGGCTTCTTCTCCTGAGCGCTCGCCGAGGTCGCAACGGCCAGCAGCAACGCAACTCCCAGCCCCCGCTTCAGCATCAGGCGCCCGTCAGGATGCGATCGACGAGCTGCTTCACGGTCGGCACGAAGCCGTTCGAGTAGAATGGATCGCTCTTAAAGCGGAATGCCGCATGGCCGGCGAACATGAGGTTTTCTTCGACCGGACCGCCATGGGCGATTTCCTGAAGCGTCTTCTGGATGCAGAAGCTGCGCGGATCGGCGAGGCGTCCGGTAGAGTTCTTCTCATTATCCGCCCAACTGGAGAAGCTGCATTGCGACAAACAGCCCATGCAGGCGGCCTGGTCGGCGCGAATCATCTTTTCTTCTTCCGGAGTGACGAAGATCAGCGTGTCGTCGGGCGACTTCATCGCATTAGTGAAGCCAGCCCCATACCATTCCCGGGCATGCTGCAGGTCGCCCTTGGTGACCCAATAATGACGCTTGGTGCCGATGCCGACATCGAGCTCGAACGCGTGATCGCCGATCGCCTCCTTCGTATAGGCAATCTGCCGCTCGCTGCGCGCCTCGAGGTTGCGAAGGAAGGGATTGCGTACCGCCGACGAATAGAAGCCGGTTGGCGAAAAGCGGTGGAGCAGGACGTCGCCTTCCTCCAGGTTCATCAGCCGAGCCTTCCAGGCCGGCGGGATGGGGCTTTCCTGGGTCAATAGCGGCCGGGTGCCGAACTGGAACATGATCTGCCCGAGCTCGGGATTGTCGATCCAGTCGTTCCACTCGTCGAGCCGCCACACGCCGCCGGCCATGACGATCGGCACGCTGTCGGCAATTCCGCCCTCGCGCATCGTCTCGCGCAAAGCCTTGACCCGGGGATAAGGGTCCTGCGGCTTGCGCGGGTCCTCGGCGTTGCTGAGGCCGTTGTGCCCCCCGGCCAGCCACGGGTCTTCATAAACCACCGCCGCCAGCCACTCCGCGGCCTTGGAATAGGCTCGCTTCCACAGCGCACTGAAGGCGCGGCCGGAGGAAATGATGGGCAAATAGCTGACGCCGTAAGAAGCGGCGATCTCGCTAAGCTTGTAGGGCATACCCGCGCCGCAGGTGACTCCGGTTACCAGTCCCTTGGTTCGCTCGAGGACGCCGTGCAGCACTCGCTGCGCGCCGCCCATCTCCCACAAGACATTGATGTTGATCGCGCCCTTGCCGCCGGCGATCTCATAGGCGCGCTTGACCTGAGCCACCGCGCCTTCGACAGCATAATGGATCAGCTCCTCGTGCCGCTCGCGGCGGGTGAGCGCCTTGTAGATTTGCGGGATGATCCGCCCTTCGGGATCATAGCTGTCGGCGTTGACCGCCGAGACGGTTCCGATGCCGCCGGCCGCCGCCCAGGCACCCGAGCTGGCATGGTTGGTCGCGGAGACGCCCTTGCCGCCTTCAATCAGTGGCCACACCTCGCGGCCACCGTAAAGGATGGGCTTCAAGCCTTTGAACAATTGCCTCTCCAATTACCGTTTGCGGAACCCTATAGGCCGCACCGCGCTGCTTGGCGCGAAAAAAATATGGTCAGTCCTTTAGCACATAATCGAGCCCGATATCGACCGCCGGTGCCGACTGGGTGATCCGCCCTACCGAAATATAGTCTACGCCACTCTCTGCAATCGCCCGGATCGTGTCGAGCCTGACCCCGCCCGAAGCCTCCAGCGGAACCCGGCCCGCAACAAGCTTTACCGCCTCGCGCAGCACGTCCGGCTTCATATTGTCCAGCAGCAGGCGGTCCGCTCCCGCGGCAATTGCCGGCTCGATTTGCTCGATCCGGTCGACCTCGACCTGGATCGGCAATTCGCCGCCGTAATCCTTGGCCGCGGCGACTGCCTCCGCCACGCCGCCGGCGACCCCGACATGATTGTCCTTGATCAGCAAACCATCGTCGAGCCGCATGCGATGGTTCTCGGCGCCGCCCATTCGCGCTGCATATTTTTCCAGCAGACGCAGGCCCGGAATTGTCTTGCGTGTGTCGAGCAGGGTCGCCCCGGTCCCATCGATGGCCTCGACATAGTGGCGCGTGAGCGTCGCAATCCCGGACAAATGTTGCAGCGTATTGAGCGCCGACCGTTCCGCGGCCAGCATCGCCCGGGCGTTGCCCTCCAGCCGAAGCAGCACAGCTCCCGCAGCGACTGCATCTCCATCCCTGGCCAGCCGTTCGATCCGCACTTCCCGCTCGCAGGCGCGGAAAAAGGCGATGGCGAGTTCCAGCCCGGCGACCACAATCGGCTCGCGGCAGTTCATTTCAGCCGTGAATCGGGCGTTGGCGTCGATCGTGGCTTTTGAGGTGACATCCCCGCCCGAACCCAGATCCTCGGCCAAAACCCGGCGGACGAACTCGCCAAGGTCGAACTGCGGCAGGTCCATTGCCTCGATCGCCGCCCCGTCCATCGATCTTCCCCTCAGTTGCGCGCTGTCCTTAGGCGCGCGGCGCCATCAGACTCAAGCCTCTGGGGCCTCCGCCAGATGATCGCCGGTTGCGCTCTCCCAACGCTTTTCTTTCTGTACGAAGGTGCCGGCGTCGCGCGGCACGAATTCATCGCCGTCCCAGGTGAACACCGTCAGCACGGCCTCGCCTGGTTTCACCTCGATCAGGTTGAAGCTCTGCTCCTCCTCACGCAACCGGGTCGAGGTCGCGGTGCCCGCCTGGATCACAAGCGCCTCGCCAGCCCCTGTTACCAGTTCATGCAAATGATGGGATGAGGCGCGATGGTTATGGCCGGCGAGCAGCAGGTCGACGCCGGCGTCAGCGATCGCATCGAGTGCCAGTTGCTGCCTACCGATCGCCTTTCCGAGCTCCGGCCCGTCCCCAACCGGCAGCGCGAAAAGCGGGTGATGAGTCACCAGGATTCGCGCAGCGTTTGGCCGTGTCCGCGCAAAGGTTTCGCGGATGAAATCGACCTGTTGCTGGTTGATCCGCCCGTCCTTGAACGTCAGCGAGCGCGCCGTGTTGATCCCCAGCACCGCCGCGCCCGGCAGCTCGTGGAACGGGCAAAGGCTTTCGTCGATGAAGCGGCGATAACGGGTCAGCGGCGACAGGAAGCGTCGCAAGACATCGTACAGCGGCACATCATGGTTGCCCGGCACGCCCAATACTTCATGGCCCTTGGCCTTGAGCCGCTCGAGAAATTCGCAGGCCAATCTAAACTGGTCGGTCCGGGCGCGCTGGGTGAAGTCACCCGAGATTACGATGAGGTCGGGCTTGAGCGCGCCGACTCGCACCTCGACCGCTTCGACCAGCCGGTCGTCATGGGCTCCGAAGTGGAGGTCGGACAGGTGGGCAATTCGCGCCATGCCGCTTCAACCACCGTCATGCCGAACTTGTTTCAGCATCCATCTTGGTGAAGGACTGTCCGGGCGCAAAGATGGACCCTGGACCATCAACCAAACGCACCGTCCCCGAGATGGTGATGGGTTGGTTCATCAGGTTGACGGAGTGAATTTGGACCGCACCGAAGCCAATACCGGCACACGCGACGTCAGCGAACGGTTGCGGTTTGACGTCGCGCCGCTGGAGCATTGGATGGAACGCCACGTCGATGGGTTCGCGGGCCCGTTGACGGTCAGCCAGTTCAAGGGCGGCCAGTCCAATCCGACCTATCGGCTCGACACGCCTTCAGGCCAAGCCTTCGTCCTTCGCCGCAAGCCCCCAGGCAAGTTGCTGCCCGGAGCCCATGCGGTCGAACGCGAAGCGAGGGTGATGAGCGCGCTCGGTGCCCAGGCCTTCCCAGTCCCGCGCGTTCATGGGCTGTGTGAGGACGAGAGCGTTATCGGCACAGCCTTTTTCGTGATGGACCTGGTTAACGGACGGATCGTCTGGGAGGCCGCATTTCCGGACATGTCGCCTAATGAGCGCGCCGCCCATTTCGACGCGATGAACGCCACGATCGCGCAACTGCACCGCTATGATCCAGCAGCGATCGGGCTTAGCGACTATGGCAAGGCCACCGGGTTCGTCGAGCGTCAGGTGGCGCGCTGGTCGAAGCAATATCAAGGCGATGTCGAGGCCGGCCGCGTGGAAGCGATGGACTGGTTGATCGGCTGGCTGAGGGACAATTTGCCGCCCGACAGCGGCGAAGCACGGATCGTTCACGGCGACTATCGCTGCGACAATATGATCTTCGCTCCCGGCGAAGCACGCGTCGCGGCAGTTCTCGACTGGGAGCTCTCGACCCTCGGCGATCCGGCCGCGGACTTCGTTTATCACCTGATGATGTACCGGATGCCGGCGGGCATGTTCACCGGCCTGGGGGGACTCGATTTCGCCGCGCTCGGTATTCCGACGGAGGAAGAATATGTCGCCGCCTATTGCCGCCGCACCGGCCGGTCATCACTGCCTCATATCGACTATCTGGTGGTCTTCGTGATGTTTCGGATCGCCGCGATCCTTCACGGGATCCGCGGCAGGCTGGCACGCGGCAGCGCCTCATCGGCCCATGCTGAAGCGACCGCCGCACTGACTGAACCGCTGGCCGATCTTGCGGTAACGCAAGCGCGTTCCGCGCGCCTTTGAACTCGGCGCTTTTTATCGCAAGTTAACCGCTTGGGCGCGGCATCGAGTCGCATGTCGCGCCGCGGACGGGGGTCGGCGGATGAGCGAGTGCCACGGGAAGGGCCACTGAGCGTGGATCAGCCGCGCCGTCGCTGGACGCTTGGCCCCGACCCGCTCGCGGGCGACGACCAGCCGACGGTCGAAGGCGTCATTCGCGAGCTCCGCAAGGTTCCAGTCACCCGCCTGATCGTCACTGCACTGATCCTGGTCTGGGCGATCCTGTTCGCCCGCTACAGCTGGGAAGCGCCGGTGGACCTGCCGGTCTTCGGCAAGACCATTCCCATTTCGACCGATGCCGAACGCGCATTGTTCGACTTCCGCGAGGTAACCGGCGAAAACCAGCGCAAGGTCGCCCAGGACAGTCGAATTGTCCTGATCCCCTACACCCAGGATACACTCAAGGCGACGCAGCAGCGCTCCCCACTCAGCCGCACGATGCTCTCTCGGGCGCTGGTCAACATCGACCGGATGGGGGCCAAGTCCATCGGCATCGACATATTGATCGACCAGCCCCAGCCAGACGACGGGCTATTGCTGGCGACGCTGAAGAACATGCGCACGCCGGTAAAGCTGGCCTACGCCACTCGGGCGACCGCCGGGCCGGAGGTCGAGCAATGGCAGCAGTTATTCATGACTCGCTGGTTTGCCCAACTTCACGGAACCCAGGTCCAGCCGGCTTCGGTGCGATTTGAGCCCGACACCGACAACGTGTTGCGCCGCTGGCCTTCCTTGCCTCCGGGGCTCGCTACCTTCCTGCCGATGGCAGTAACAGGCGCGCGTCCCGATATCTCCTATCAGGGGAGCATCGAGTTCAGGCTGCCGTCAAACAGCGAGCGCCCGGTCTTTGCCAGCATGCCGATCGACCTTTTCGCGGACGCCGCGACGGCGCCGATACTGGCGGACCAGGTGAAGGGCCGTATCGTCCTTATTGGCGGCGATTTCCCGGACCTCGACCAATTCGAAACGCCTGAGACCCGCGTACTCGCCAATTCCCCGACCATGAGCGGACTGGAAGCGCATGCCACGATGGCGGCGCAATTGCTCGACCGGCGCCTGCCGGGTGCGGCCAGTCCCATCGCACTTTGGGCGCTGGCAATCCTGGTGGTCCTGTGCGGCGCCTTTACCGCGATGCTGGACGTCCGGCCCTGGGTGGTTGCGCTGGTCGTGATCGGCCAGCTCGCTTTCTTCGGCTTCGCACCCTTCTATTATGAGTGGCATGGGATCGACACCTATGGGTTGCCGGCATTCGGTTGGCTCGGCGGCTGGGGACTGGCCTATGCCGCAACCGGCGCCGCGGTGCGCGCGGCCGGCTCGGAGCAACGCCGTTATGCCCAGTCGGCGCTCGGCAAATATCTGCCGCGCGATATTGCCGCCCAGATCCTCCGCGACCCCAAGAAGCTTTCGCTGACCGGCGAGAAAAGATCGATCTACACCTTGTTCACCGACATCGAAGGCTTCACCGGGCTTAGCCATCGCTTGCCGCCGGACCGGGTTGCGTCGCTGCTCAACGCCTACCTCGACGGCATGTGCGACATCGTCCTCGATCAGGGCGGAACGATCGATAAATTCGTCGGCGACGCGGTCGTGGCATTTTGGGGGGCCCCAATCGCGCATGAGGACGACGCCGATCATGCCGCCGCCGCGCTTCTCGCCATGAACCGCTTCACACTGGAGTTTTCCAGGCAGCATAGCGAAGACGGGATCGAGCTCGGCCGCACTCGTGTCGGTCTCCACTATGGCGAGTCCGTGGTCGGCAACTTCGGCGGCGAAGGCCGCATCAGCTACACCGCTCTAGGCGATGCAATGAATGCCGCTGCCCGGCTGGAGGGCGCCAACAAATATTTGAAGACGGTGGCGCTGATCAGCGAGGAAGCCCGGAGCCGCACGACTCTGGACTGTTTCCGGCCGATGGGCCGGATCATATTGTCCGGCCGCGACACTCCAATCGTGGTTTGGGAACCGGCGCCCGATTTCGATCCAAAGCTCCGGGAACAGCTTGTCCGGCTTTGGAACGCCTTCGACGCAGGGGATCGTTCCGCCCTCGACGCAATCGAGCAAATTTGCTTAACGCAGGATAATGATGCGGCCTTAGCGGCCTTTGCCTGCCGCCTGAGGGAGGCAGGGCCGGGAGGCGCGTTCAAGCTCAAGGAGAAATGAAATGGCCCGCCTGTTGCTGATTGCTGCAAGTGCCGCACTTCTCGCTTCGACCTCAGCCGCTTCAGCGGTGCTGGTGGTCCGTTCGTCCGGACCCTCGGCCTCGGCTTACCCGCCGGGCAAGGCGCTGCCTGACGATCATGTGCTGAAGCTGAAGGCGACGGACACGGTGATCCTCCTCGATTCCCGCGGGACCCGCACGCTCAACGGTCCGGGCAATTTCAGCGTTGCAGCCAGCGCGGCCAACGCGTCGGCCCCGGCCGGCACCACCGGAACCAGCGCTCGCCGGGTTCGGCTCGGGGCAGTGCGCGGCACCGGAGGCACGCGCAGCGTATGGCAGGCCGACCTCGGCCGGACCGGCAATGTCTGCATCGCCAACCCAAGCGAACTGACGCTCTATCGCCCCGAGGCCGCGGCTGCCGCTGACGTCACGCTGACGGATTCCGACGGAAAGGCCGCCAAGGTGCATTTCGATGCCAACCAGTGGGAGGCATCCTGGCCAGCGGATATTTCCGTGAAGACAGGCAAGCGGATCAACGTCTCAGGGCTTGCTCAGCCCGCGACGCTGACGCTGCGCCAACTGTCCCCAATTCCGACTGGCCTTGAAGGGATGGCGCAAAGCCTGATCCGCGCCGATTGCCAGGCCCAGCTCGATGTGCTGGTTGATACGTTCAGCGCGCGCTCTGAAGGATAGCAGGCTAAATGACGGCAATGCTCGGCCTCTACGTTGTCATCTTCGCAGCGGCGCTAGGCGCACTGTTGGCGCGGTCCAGGCTCGTGGGGCACGTCTTGCTTGGCGTGGCGGGCGTGGCGGGCCTGATCTATGGCGCCAATCAGCATGGCCTGCTTGGTTCGATCCTGCCGTTCCTGATCCTGATCATCGCCGGGGTCCAGGCATTTAGCGGACTGGTCGCCAACCGCGCCGCAAAGTTCAATGCGGTCGAGCAGCAGATGCTGTCCGGGCCGCTCGCCGGACTGGGCAGGGCGCAGGCGCGCCGGCTGATCGACCAGGGCATCTGGATGGACGGGCGGGCCGGTGACGTGCTGATCCACCAGGGGG
The DNA here is from genome assembly GCA_035491735.1 of Sphingomicrobium sp. GTDB lineage: Bacteria > Pseudomonadota > Alphaproteobacteria > Sphingomonadales > Sphingomonadaceae > Sphingomicrobium. The sequence continues at coordinate 1,121 of DATJKE010000017.1, read as the reverse complement.
AGCCTGCGGCACAGCTCTACTATCTCGCTTCCGGCGCAGCAGACGTCCATACGCATGGAAAGTTGGTCGGGCGCGCGATTGCCGGCCAATTACTCGGTGAAGCGACCGTGCTCGGGGAGTCGGCGGCCATCGCCACCGTTACCTTATCAGAGCAATCCCGCTTCTGGTGCGCCCAGGGCCGGGCGCTAAACGCCTATCTGGCGGCCAATCCGGATGCCCGGCATGTGCTGGAACATGGCTTCAACGTAAGCCTCCGCGAGAAGCTGGACGCCATGAACCGCGCGGCGAACCCGGCATAGGATCGGACCGGCCTCCAACGAGGCCGGCCCCAACCTTCAGTTCGTCGGAAAACCACGCCTCTTGAGCAGCGCCGTCACATCCGGATCGCGCCCGCGGAATTTGCGGTAGGCCTCGGCGCGGTCCGTCTCATTGCCGGTCGACAGCAGGTTGATGCGGAAGGAATCCGCGATCTTGCGGTCGAACGGATTGCCGGCTTCCTCGAACGCCGCCCAGGTGTCGGCATCCATCGTTTCCGACCAGAGGTAGCTATAATAGCCGGCCGAATAGCTGTCCGACGAGAAGAGGTGCCCGAACTGCGGCAGGCGATGCCGCATCACCATTTCCTTCGGCATGCCGATTTCGGCCAGGGCCTTCTTCTCGAACGCGTCCGGATCGATCACGCCATTGGGATCGAGGTGCAGTTTCATGTCGACCAGCGCCGAGGACAGATATTCGACCGTGGCGAAGCCCTGGTTGAACGTGTCCGCCTTCTTGATCTTGTCGACCAGCGCCGCCGGCATTGGTTCGCCGGTCTGGTAATGGCGGGCGAATTTTTCGAGGATCGGCCGCGTCAGCAGCCAATTCTCGTTCACCTGGCTTGGATATTCGACGAAATCGCGCTGCGATCCGCCAAGCGACGGATATTTCACATCGACCAGCAGGTAATGGATCGCATGGCCGAACTCGTGGAACATCGTCTCGGCATCGGACAGGCTGAGCAGGATCGGCTTGCCGGCCTCGGGCTTGGTGAAATTGTTGTTGTTCGAAGCCAGCACGATGGTGTCGCCGGTCAGGCGGGCGCGGGCGCGGTAGGTGTTCATCCAGGCGCCCGACCGCTTGCC
>DATJKE010000016.1:0-2684 GCA_035491735.1 Sphingomicrobium sp. | reverse complement strand
TCAGGTTCCGCCAGACACTCAAATGAGGATCGTCGCCGGTGAATGGCGTGGCCGGAAGCTGGTTGCGCCGGAAGGAAAACAAACGCGGCCGACCGCCGACCGTACGCGCGAAACGCTCTTTTCCATGCTCTCCAGCCGGCTGGGCAGTTTCGAAGGTCTGCGGGTGGCCGACCTCTATGCCGGCAGCGGCGCGCTAGGCCTGGAAGCCCTGTCGCGCGGCGCGGCGCATGCGACCCTGGTCGAGATCGACCGCGCGGCGCTCAAGGCGATCGACGCCAATATTACCTCGCTGGGCGCTGCTGCGCGCATTTCGATGCGGGCGATGTCGGCAACTGCGCTGCCCGCCGCCCAGCCCTACGACCTGGTCTTCGCCGACCCGCCCTATGAGCCAGGATCGGGCAGCGCAGTTGCCGACGCGGTGGCGACGGCAGGCTGGCTGGCGCCCGGCGGCTGGATGGCGATCGAGTCTCAGCGCGGCGACGCGGTCACGCCCCCAAAAGGATGGGAAGTGGTTGCCGAACGCGACGTCGGCCGCGCGCGCCTTACGCTTTTGCGGGCTTAGCCCTGGCTGGCTTGGCGGGTTTGGCCGGCTTGGCTGGCTTGGCTGGCTTGGCTGGCTTGGCCGGCCTCGACGCTTTCGACGATTTCTTGATCTCGGTGAATTCGCTGATCAATCGCGCGCCGATCGCAGCCGCAGCGGCCTTGCCGGCCGACTTCACCGCCTTCGAAGAGGCACTCTTTTTCTTGCCCTTGCCCAGCCCGCCTTCGGCCATTGCGGCCACCGCCGCGCTAGCGCCGATCGCAAGCAGTTCCCCGACCAACGGATGATCGGCCAGCTTCCACAGGGCGTCGGCCGCATTGCCCGCCGCCTTCTTGACGGTCTTCCGCTTGGACTTGGGAGCGGCCTTGGCGACGGCCTTCACCACCTTGGCTACTTTCTTCTTCGCCTTCGGCGCTGCCGCCGTCTTTGCCTTGGCCATCTAATATCTCCTGTTGGATGCTATTCCGCTCTTGGTTCCTTCTCGACCATCCAGGTCTGACCCTTGCTGACCAGCGCCTGGAGGTCGGCGGCCTTGCCTTTCGCCGCCGATGCGTTTTGCTCGATCACCGCGCTGTCGAAGGTCGGCGCAGGATCCTCGTAAAGGACTCCGAGCGCGACGGGGAAACCGACCGGCGGCAATTCGGCCAGCATATAGGCGACCGACCGGTTCTTCGGGTCATGCACCAGCACTTCGCCGCTATCGCCGTCGACCACCTTCAGCACATGATGTTCCATATCGAGCGCGAGGCCCTTGGTCCCGCCGGCAAACAGCATCTTCTCGCCGGCGGCGAGCCACAGCTGCTTGTCAGCGGCGACTTCCTTCGAAGTGAAGGGCGCGAACACGTCGTCATTATAGACGACGCAGTTCTGGTAGATTTCGACGAAGCTGGCGCCCCTGTGGGCATGGGCGGCCTTCAGCACTTCGACCAGATTCTTGTGCACGTCGATGCCGCGGGCAACGAACCGCGCACCCGACCCAAGCGCGTAGGAGCAGGGATTGACCGGCCGGTCGACCGATCCGAACGGGGTGGAGGGACTGCGCGTCCCGATCCGCGAGGTCGGCGAATATTGGCCCTTGGTCAGGCCATAGATCTCGTTGTTGAACAGCAGCAGCTGGCAATCGAGATTGCGGCGCAAAAGGTGCATCGTGTGGTTACCGCCGATCGACAGCGCGTCGCCGTCGCCGGTGATGATCCACACATCGAGTTCGGGATTGGCCAGCTTGGTGCCGGTCGCGACCGCGCAGGCGCGGCCGTGGATCGTGTGGAAGCCGTAGCTCGCCATATAATAGGGAAAGCGGCTGGAGCAGCCGATGCCGGAGATGAATACCGTCTTCTCCCGCGCCGTGCCGAGGTCCGGCATGGTCCGCTGCACGGCCTTTAAGACCGCATAGTCGCCGCAGCCGGGGCACCAGCGCACTTCCTGGTCGCTGGCCCAGTCCTTGGCGGTCGTGACTTTTACCTGCTCGTTCATACCAAATACCCATTGAGCCAAAGATAGAGGAACACCACCAGGACCAGCATTGCAATCAGCGGCCAGGGGTTGATCGGCTTCATCGGCCGATCCGCTGCCTCGAATGTTCACAAAGTTCGCGGTGACCAAGGGTCATGCCAGTGCCTCCTCGATCGCCGCTTCTATCTCGGCGATGGTGAAGGGTTGGCCCGACACCTTGTTGACCGGGCGGGCGTCGACCAGGAACTGGTCGCGCAGCAGGGTTTTCAATTGGCCGCTGTTCATCTCGGGCACGATTATGCGCTCAAATCCCTTGAGTAGGACAGCGAGATTTTTGGGGAAGGGCGCGATGTAACGGATGTGGATGTGGGCAACGTCCAGCCCCGTCGCCCGCGCCCGCCGCACCGCCTGGTGGATCGGGCCGAAGGTCGAGCCCCACCCTACCACCGCCAGCTTGCCGTTTTCATTGCCGAGGCAAATGTCCTGATCGGCGATCGAATTCGCCACGCCGGCGACCTTGGCCGCGCGCAGCCGCGTCATCTCGGCATGGGCCTCGGGCGTATAGTCGATGTTGCCGCTGCCCGGGTTCTTCTCGATCCCGCCGATGCGGTGCTCGAGGCCCGGCGTGCCGGGCTTGATCCACGGCCGGGCGAGGTCGTCATTGCGCTGGTAGGGCATGACCTGGTCATTG
>DATJKE010000015.1:0-19373 GCA_035491735.1 Sphingomicrobium sp. | reverse complement strand
TTGCCGCGGCGGCCGCGGAGATAATAGAGCTTGGCGCGGCGCACGGCGCCACGGCGCACGACCTCGATCGAATCGATGATCGGCGAATAGAGCGGGAAGACGCGCTCGACGCCCTCGCCGAACGAAATCTTGCGGACGGTGAAGTTCGAATTCACGCCCTTGTTCGAGCGGGCGATGCATACGCCCTCGTACATCTGGACGCGGCTGCGGTCGCCTTCGACGACTTTCACGCCGACGCGCAGCGTATCGCCGGCGCGGAACTCGGGAATCTTCTTGCCTTCGCTGAGCGCGGCAACGGTTTCCGCCTCAAGCATCTGGATAAGGTTCATTGCCTTAACTGCCTTGTTCTTCTCGCTGCGCACCAGAGGGCGGTGCCTCCCGAGCACCCCCATGGCGCTCGATCAGGTCCGGCCGCCGTAGCCGTGTATCGTCGATCGCGCGTTGCTTTCGCCACGCCGCGATCTTCGCATGATCCCCCGATCGCAACACTTCAGGGATCGTGCGCCCTTCCCATTCAACAGGTCGGGTATAGTGCGGATATTCCAGGAGCCCTTCTTCGAAGCTCTCCTCCTCTCCGCTGGAGGCCGCGCCCATTATCCCGGGAAGCAGCCGAACGCAAGCGTCAAGCAACACCATCGCCCCCACTTCGCCCCCTGACAGGACATAATCGCCGATCGATACCGGCTCGACGGCCCTCGCCTCGAAGATCCGCTCGTCGAACCCCTCGAACCGGCCACAGAGGATGATCGCGCCCTCGCCTTCGGCCAAGTGGCGTACGCGGGCCTGGGTCAATGGAGCGCCCCGAGGGGTCATTGCCAAGATCGGCCGGCCGTCCGCAACCGCATCAAGCGCAGCGGCGAGCACGTCGACCCTTAAGACCATTCCCGACCCGCCACCGGCAGGCGTGTCGTCCACGGTCCGATGCCTGTCGATCGCATGATCGCGGATATTGCGCGCTTCCAGGCTCCAGATTCCGTCGGCGAGACCGCGACCGGCAAGACTGGTGCCCAGAGGACCGGGAAACATCTCCGGATAGAGCGTCAGGACGGTGGCGCGGAATGTCATGGGCGCCGATTAGAGCCGATTGCGGCCCGACCGCAATCGCTTCGCCCGCTAAAGGAGCACCGCGCCGTTCACCACGGCACCATCATTGTGCATTACATTGTAGTGTTCGGCGGTCTCGGCCTGGTCGACGAGATATTGATCCGCTTCTGGAAAATGTCGCGCCAGCTTGGGCTTGGAGCCGGCAAAGGATGCCACCGCGCCCCACGACGCCCACCAGCTGATCGCGACAATCTCCGTCAGCCCATGCTCGATCGACCGGACAAGAAACTGATGGCCCAGATTGCCCTCCGCAGCGGCAAAGGCACGGGAAACGTTGGCCCTCAAATATTCGAGGCAAGCGCCGGCGTCCGCTGTACGCACCCGGCCGCTCCACTGTCGCATAATCACGTTGATCACCTGATCCCGGCCGAGGCAACTATTGAGGAGCGCCTTGTTTGATGCCCTGAAATATGAGGCGCCAATCGCCCTTACGCCTCTGCCACACGTGGAGATATGTCGCGCGCATCGGCATTGACGGATCGAGTGAGTCGACCAGGCCATAGGTGTAGGCGAAGTCTCCCCCAGACGAAGCGTCGCCCTTCACGAACTGGAAGCGCAGTTGCCTCGGCCTGCTAACCATTTCCGAGCGCCAGCCATTGGGCGTGCCTTGGGGTTCGGCCGCCGATCCAATAACCCACGCATCGCTGGACAGGCAGGATGCAATTGCCCGCTGCGCGTCGCGCATGGCCGCTTGACCGAGCCAGACATCCTTCGCCTTGACCTCTTCCAACGCCGCCGCCGAACCTGTCGCGCGCCGGTCTTGCGATACCGGCAGCTTCGTGACGGTACTTCCTCTTTGCCGCGCCGGCTTCGACCCAATTTTTGCTCCGGCGCCGTCGATGACGAACTTCCAGCTTCCGTCCGGCTGCTTTTTCCAGATGGTCGCATAATAGCCATAGAGCTGCCGCTTCGTCTTACCGGGCACGTCGAGCACCCAAGGGCCGACACTAAGGGCCATATCACCCGAATTGGCGATCGCGCCCATCGCTGGCCACCAGTCGAGCGTCAGGCCGTCATTGTCATCAGGATCGTTCTTCAATGCCGGCACGCCGGCCACCGGCCCGGGCCGAAACAGCACGGAGTCCGGCGCCGAGTAGGCGAGGAACGACCGCTTGATACCCTGGCTTAACGATGCCGATGCAAAGTCCTGCTCGACCTCGATGACGCGAGCGAGCTCCCGGTCGGGAGACGACCGATCGCCGGGTTTGGGCCGATGCGCATCCGAGGAGGATGCAGCGCATATCGAGGGAGCTGCGGCCGCCAGCAATAACCAACGATGTTTGTTAAACTTCATGGTCTGGCAAAATTAGGTCGCCACTTCAGAGGCTGGCCGTTTTATTCGCGCAGTTCGGCGATTGGCGGCAAATTCATTTGAGCAATGGAGCGCTTTGGAGGCGGCTCACCTGCAGGTGCTGGACCCCTGGACCGAGGCGCGGCGCTAGTTGGACCTAGCCAATAGTTCGACCAGGTCCTGCTTCCAGAATTTGGCCCAGGTGTGAGTGCCATGGCCGTGCGTGTCGCCAGTCTCCTCGATCATCCGGAACCTTGCGGTGGGCATCCGCCGAAGCGCTATCGCCGGATAATCCAGATTCCTGGGATTGATGAAATCGTCCGCCGAATTCACCCACATCATCGGCGCGGTGATTGCCTCCAGCCTTGGCCAGGGATTGTAATTGCGCGAAGAGTCCAGCTGATAGATGAGATCGTTGGCATCCAGGGATTGCATGGCGGTTGACACCCGCTCTTCCGCATAGCCGCTGGCGGCTTCCCGCGTGCCATATAGCGCCTGGTAATTGAGCGGTGCCGCACCGGCCACGAACAACAAGGATTGGGCGGTCCTGAGGCCTTGGGTGGGCTCTGTGGCATAAGCTCCGCCCTGCCATTGCGGGTCTAACTTGATCCCATTGATCGCCAGCTGCCGCCACATGCGATTCAGCCCGGCAATTTCCACGGGCTCGCAAGCCATCGGCATCAGGGCCTTGGCGAAATTCGGATGCGTTTCGCCCCAGACAAAGGCGTGCATGCAGCCCATCGATGTGCCCATGATCAATCGAAGGTGGGTGACGCCGAGCTCCTTCAGCATCAACCGCTGGGCCTCGACCATGTCGTCATAATCATATTTCGGGAATTGCAGCCTCAGCCCATCGGACGGCTTCGACGACTTTCCATGGCCGATATTGTCGGGAAGGATGATCCAGTAGCGGCGGATATCGAGCGGCTGGCCAGGGCCATAGAGTTCATCGGCGAACTGGGGCCGAAGAAACTGTTGGCCGCTGCCTCCCGTGCCGTGGAGCACCATGACCGCATTGTCGATCTCTCCCGCAGCGTTGCGGTGCGGCGAGCCAAGCGTCGTGTAGTGCATACGAAGGCGGCGCAGCGACTCCCCGGATCGGAATGCAAATTCGGCCAGCGTGACGTCGCCCTCTCGCGTCGGCCAGCTGATGGCGGCGGCGGCCGCCTGAGGTGCGGCAGGAGCTTGGCCGGCTTGCAAGGCCAAAGCTAAAACGAACGGGAACATCACGACCCCCTCCTTGGTTCGGTAGAGAACGTGCCAGCCCAATGCTCTTCCATCAATGGGCACAGAGCGGCCAATCGACTGGTTTTTAGCGGTTGGCTGGGGCGGCAGGATTCGAACCTGCGAATGCCGGTACCAAAAACCGGTGCCTTACCACTTGGCGACGCCCCAGCATCTGCGCCCGTCTGGAGGAGGGCGCTGGCTCGCGGGGCGGCTTATAGTGGCATTGGGGCGGTTGAAAAGCCGTAATCCGGAGTGCTGCAGACCAGGCCCGGCAGGGGCTGGACGACACCAGTCGATCGAACTTATGCTTGGGTCCCGAAAAGGAAAGAAGAAGCGGGAATCAGGGAAGTAGACTCCCGCTCCTTCTCCCTCCTTTTTCGTGCAGGGGTGTCTTTGTCATGGCCGCACGCCGTTAGAGCGATGTGCGGCCATGTGCACGATCCGGGGCAAGCACGTTGGGCCATTTCTGGCCCAACGGTCCCGTTGCCGCCCCGGCAGAGCCACGGGCCCCGATCGACGGTTCATTTGCAGATCCATGTCGATCGAGGCTCACAGTTTGGATCCCGCTCAGAAATCCAGGGTCACGCCGGCGTAGATGTACCGGCCGCGCGCATCCCAGGTGCCCGGATAGGTGTTGCCGTTACACGGACCCGTCGGGCAGAGGTTGGAACCTCCGAGACCGGCGTTTCCTCCGGTGACCACCGGCGGATCATTGTCCAGGATGTTGTTTACGCCGAGGCGCAGATTGTAATGGTCGCCGATGGCGTAGGTGGTCGCCAGGTCGAAGTAGTGCTGCGCCCCGATGTGCAGGCCAGGATCCAGCGGCCATTCACCACCAACCGTCTCATTATCTTCAAGCGTTTCGGCCTTGACCTTGCCGACCATGCGCCACTGCAGCGAGACGCCAATGCCATTCTTCATGCTCAGCGTGGTGCGCAACTTGTGCCGCCACTTCGGCATCGGCGCCGCGCTGGCGACCACCGCACCAGAGCAAACCGACCCATAGAGACCAGCGCAGTCGTACGGCTCGGTCAGGCCGTTATCGACCTTGTAGTGCTTCAGCCAGGTACCGTTGAACGACGCCGAAAGATTGCCGAGGCCACCGAGGCGGTGGCTGTAGCTGCCGTTGAGGTCGAATCCGTCGGTCCTGATCCTGCCTTCATTGTTCGGGTTGTCGACGACGTAGCCGCCTGGCGTGAGCCATATCGATCCTGCCGGGTCGCGGTGGATGAGGTCGCAAGCCGGCGCTTCGAAGGCCGCCGTCGACTGGTTGACGCAGGCAGAAAGGATCGCATCGGCGCCGAAGCCCTGGATGGCGTCCTTCACCTCGATGTTCCAATAGTCGATGGTGAAAGCGAAGCCCGGCAACAAGCTGGTCGGCTGAAGGATCACCCCCAAGGTCTTGGTCGTGGCGGTTTCCGGATTGAGGTTCGGATTGCCGCCAAGCTGGCCGTTATACTGGCCGGCCGGGTTCGGCGCCGGGCTCTGCCCGACCACCAGGCCCTGTGCCAAGCAGCCATAGTCGGTTGCGACGATGGTGTGGGCGCACGGATCGTTGGTACCGTCGTTGCCGACGTAAATCGGCGAGAAGAGCTCCTGGATGTTCGGCGCACGAACTGCCCGGTTATAGGCGGCGCGGAACCGGACGTCCTTGATCGGCGCGATCTCGGCCGACAGCTTGTAGGTGTCGGTGTTGTATTTACGCCCGCTGCTCAGCTCATAGTAGGACCGGCGGTAACCCGCTCCAAAAGTCAGGTCGTAAATGCCCTGCTCCTGGACGATAGGAAGTTGGGATTCACCGAAGAATTCGATCACCCGGAAGCTGCCATTGACCGGCAGCGTCGGAGCGCCCTGGCCGGCGAGGTCGCCGGCCTGGTACGACTGGTCCGGATTCAGGGCCAAGCTTTCCTTGCGATACTCTGCGCCGAGGTTGATTCCCACTCCATCCTGAGCCCATGGGAATTTGACACCATAATCGCCAAGCGCGCCGGTGAAGTCGACGTGGGCGATCTGTTCCGATGTGCGGCCCTGCACCACGCCGAATACGTTGAGATAGTTGACCGCCGCCTGCGACGGTGAAGTGCCGGTCAGCACGTCATAGGGAACGCAGGTCGGGTCCGTACCGTCGAGAACCGAACGGCAAACCGGGTTGATTCCCGGCCGGTTGGGATCGTCGACAATGTCGAGCGCCCGGGTCAGGCGAGCAATCGAGAATTCATTCTTGTAAACGAGCGAGTAGTTGGTTCGGCCATATTGGTAGTAAGCGTCGTAGGACCAGACGTTGCCCAAGTCGCCCTTAGAACCCAGCACGCCGCGATAGCTGGTGTGCGTTTGGTCGGAAATGCGCGGGCCGCCTTCCGTGTTGCGGCGGAGCAGCTGGAAATAGGCCCGGTTGTAGCTCGCACCGCCTGGCACCGTGTTGACGAAGTCGATTGGCGCCGCGCCCGGATTCGGGTTGTAGGGGGCGCCTTGCGCAAGCGGGAAATTGCCGAGGAAGCCGTTGATCAGGTTCAGGGAACCACCCCCAGCCGGATCGCACAGCGCTGCATACTGTGCGGCGCTCAGGAGCGGGTTGTCGCAATTGATCGTCAGCGTATTGCCGAAGTCGCCCGACGGAGCGATCTGCGCCAGCGTGTGGTCGTCCATGAACATGAACTCAAGGTACGGCTTGATCGCCGGCGAGATTTCATAGTCCGCGAAGACGCCGCCGATATAGCGCTCGTCAGGACGCTGGAAATAATTCAGCGGCGCGAAGTTGTAGAGATTGCTCGAGCCCACGCCGCCGATCGTGCCAGGTCCGAGACCACCGGCGGTCGAGGTAATGATCGTGGCAGTGCCAGCGGCAGTCGGCGTCGTCGTCGAAACGAAGTAAACGGCATTGCCGGGATTGGCCGTGGCCGATCCGCCGCACCGCACGTTGCGGGGCGCGAGCGTCGCGTTTGGATAAAGGCCGACCTGGCGGGTTGAGTTCTGGATAACGCAGGCGCTGTAATCGCGCCGGGACTGCAGAATCGGATTGACGTTGCGATAGCCGAAATAGGCAACCGCGTGACCGCGATTGTCGTCGAAATTGACGCCCAGCGAAACGGTACCGTCGAAAGCGCCGCCGTCAGCAACCGAACCCTTCGGCGCGGTGTAGTGGCGGCCCGCCAGGATATCGCTCATATGCTGCGTCTGGCCAGCTGCGGTACAACCCGCGTTAGCCTGGGCGTTGAAGCATGTGCCGACCTTCGGATCGCCGTTGTTGTGCTGGTAGAAGCTGTACTGTCCGTCGAACCGGATACCGGTGAAGCTGGTATCCATGATGAAGTTGACGACGCCGGCGACTGCGTCGGCGCCGTACACCGACGAGGCGCCGCCGGTCAGGACTTCGGCTCGCTTGACCAGCGACGACGGGATGAAGTTAAGGTCGGCGGCCTGGGCGGTGCTGTTCGGGTCGCCCGGAACCATGCGGCGGCCGTTGATCAGCGCCAGGGTGCGCTTTGCGCTCAAATAGCGAAGATCGACGGTAGCAGTACCATTCGAAGCGTTGGAAACGCCCGAGGCCTGAGCGGCGCCGACCGATGGCAGCGTGTTCAGCAAATCTTCGACGCGGGTCGTACCGGTGAGCTTCAGGTCCTGGGCGTTGACGACGGTGACCGGAGCAGCCGATTCCAGGTTGGCCGAAGGAATGCGCGTGCCGGTGACGACGATGTCCTTGGTGGGCTCCGCGGCCTCCGGGGCGGCTTCAGGGGCCGGCGCTGGCTGGGCGGCGGTGTCGGCGGCCGGCGCATCTTGTGCGAACGCCGGGGTAGCAAGCATGCTGGCGCCGACCAATAGGGTCGTGCCGAGCAGCCGCTGACGAAAATCGAGCTTCATCAAAATTTCCCCTTCATCGTGATCCGTGCCGGACGACTTGCGCGCCGGGTGTCACACGTCACGCAATCAGCGATTGCTCAGGGGGAGGTCCGATCGTCGTACTAAAGGTAGCGTTGGGCGCGGCAGTGTCGCGTTGAGCGCGCCCAACGACGTCTTGGGCGATGCGGAAGAAGCTGTTGCTGAAATGCCGCGCAACCTGTGGCCAAATCCAAGGCTTCGCCAAACGTTTGATTCTTCGTGATTAATGGGTCCGTTTCGGCAAACTCATGCGCTTCCGCCAGCGTAAGTCATCGGTACCGACGCATTGGCGCGGCCAGCTAGGCCCTTTGCCGGGCGGGCTCCGCCGAAGGCGCGGCCAAATCGCTTGCGGGCGTCGGTCGACCGAAATGGAAGCCTTGCAGCTGGGTACAGCCAAGCTGCCGCATCACAACCGCCTGCTCTTCGGTCTCCACCCCCTCGGCGGTTGTCTCGACGCCTAGCCCGCGGGACAGGGCGAGAATCGCGTGGACGATCGCAACGCAATCCTGCGCACCGTCGGCGGCCCCGCGGACGAAGGACTGATCGATCTTGATCTTCGAAAAATGAGCGCGGCTAAGATAGCCGAACGAACTGTAGCCCTTGCCAAAGTCGTCGAGAACCAGGCGCACACCAAGCGCTCGGAGCCGCTCGAGCGACGATAGGGTTGCCGCATCATCTCCGAGGAAAACGCTTTCTGTCACTTCCAGCTCGAGCCTGCTTGGCTCCAGCCGGCTGGCAGCCAGCGCCCCCAGCACCGTCCGGGCGAGACCGGCACCAGTCAACTGTGCGGCAGAGATATTTACGGCAATCCGCATCTGGGCGTCCCAGCGCGCCGCCTCTGCGCAAGCTTCGCGAATGACCCAGTCTCCGATCTGGTGGATCAATCCACTATCCTCGATGATCGGGATGAACTGGTCGGGCGGAATGTCCCCGCGCCGTGGATGGCGCCAGCGAAGCAAGGCTTCGCGCCCCACGACCTCCCCATTCTTTGCATCGACGATGGGTTGATAGGCCAGTGTCAGGCCATCGGCGCGCAGCGCCTCGCGGACATCCTGCTCAAGCAGGCGATGGTCTTCAGCCTGCTCAAACATGTAGCGCTCGAAAAAGGCATGACCCCCACGACCGTTTTCCTTGGCGCGATAGAGTGCCAGATCCGCGGCCCGCATCAGCTGCTCTTCAAGCACGCCGTCCTGCGGGCAAATGGCGACCCCGATAGTTGCGCCGACGTGCAAGTTCGCAGCGCCAATGGTGAAGCTTTTCGACAATTCGACGATGATCCGCTCGGCTGCAGCGGAGAGAAAGTCGGGACCAGCATCGCCGCCCCAGACGATGGCGAACTCGTCGCCTCCGATCCGCCCGACCTCCCCATTATCGCCGACCGCCTCGCGCAAGCGGCGACCAACCTCCACCAACAGCTGATCGCCGATCGCATGGCCGAGCGTGTCATTGACGAGCTTGAACCGGTCGAGGTCCACCAGCAGGAGCGCGCAACCGCTGTTGTCAGCCCATTGGCGCAGCGCCGCCTCCTCGAGCAACTCGCGAACCAGCAGGCGGTTGGCCAGTCCGGTCAGCGGATCGGTGCGCGCAGCCCGAACCGCGTCGTCGCCGAACAGCCGGGCTTCGGTGATGTCGGAGGCAACCCCGCGCCAGCCGACCAGATTGCCCTTCTCATCGTGGATCGGCTTGGCCGAAATCGACCACCAGCTCTGGCGATCCGCAGACAAAATGGCCCGGTCGCGGAAGGGCGTCCCGCTATCCAGGTCTTCGAACAGGCTGCGCATGCCGCTCGATAGGGTTGCGATCTGCCCCAACGGGTCGAGGAAGGTCTTGTAGTGAAGCCCGATGACCTGCTCTTCCCGGAGCCGCATTGCGGTAAGCAGCTCACCCGACATGTTGGCAATGCGCAGGTCCCCATCTAGCTCCCACAGGCCGGCCGACCCCGTCGTCTCCAGCTCACGCAGCAGCTTGATGATTTCACCCTGCTCGCGAAGCTCAAGCCGGTCGCGGCTGTGGGCGATGAACTGGCGAGCGGTGCTGAGGATATTGATGGTGAGGACGCCGGCGTAGACGATCACCAGGCCGAACATCGACGGGCTACCGAGCTTGAGCGTGAGCGTGACGCAGCCGATGGTCAGAAATCCGACATACAGGATCGCTGCCTGTGGAAGGGACACAAGGGTGATGCTGCCGGCGCTGATCAAGGCCGCCATGACCACGCACAGGAAAATCTTCTGCGCCGGCTCGGCCGTGTCGAACCAGATAATCGGCGGGATTGTCCACATCGCTGCCAAGGTCGAAACCAACAGGCAGATCGTTCCCGTACGAGCCGGATGCTGTTCGGCATATTCGGGGTCGTGGCGAAGCCGGACCGCCCGAACGCCGCGCATGAAGCAGATCAGCAAGGCGGCGCCAAACCATAGGCCAAGCTGAAAATTGTCGGTCGTGTCGCGAAAACCGACGACAATCACCGCCGCTGTCAGAATCTGGATGGCGACGGTTGCCGGGACGAGCCTTACGACCGCGTCGATCTGGGACTGGCGTACCGCACGGCCAATACGGTCGCGCGGTGTTTCCAGCGACAGCATCTCGCGGCAACTCAAACCGCGCGATTGTGCGCGGCGATCATCCGCTTTCCTGTCCAAAACCCCCGCCACTCGTGCCTAGCCCGCTTTTCCCCATGAGATCCGGCAAGCCTGGCTTAAGCGGGACATTGCGAAGAAAGAGTGAATGGCCGGGTATGGCCGATCAATCAGTAATTGAGACGGCGGTTGACCAAATCGTCATAATCCTTGGCCATCTGCCGCGACAGTTCGCCAATTTCGAAATTCCACGGGCCAACCGACTGGACGAAGGTTACCTCTGCGGCCGACCCGGTGATGAACATCTGCTCGAAGCTTTCGAGCTCGTCCGGCCAGATCGCTCGCTCTTCCACTTCAATGCCGCGGCGGCGGGCAAGATCGATCACCGTCCGGCGTGTGATGCCATCGAGGAAGCAGTCCGGGGTCGGCGTATAGAGATTGCCGTTCCGCACGAAAAAGGCGTTGGCGCCCGTCGCCTCGGCCACCTGTCCCCGCCAGTCGAACATCAGGGCATCGTCATAACCGCGCTCGTCGGCATGCTTCTTGGACAGGGAAGCGATCATGTAGAGGCCAGCGGCCTTGCTATGCACAGGCGCCGTGTATGGGGCCGGACGGCGCCACGGCGCGATATCGAGACGGAGGCCCTTGGCAGCGATGTCCGGCGCATAATATTTGCCCCAGTCCCAGGCGGCGATGGCCATGTGCGGCTTGGTACCCTTGGGCGACACGCCCATTTTCTCCGACCCAAGCCACGCAACGGGGCGGACATATGCGTCGGTCAGGCCGTTGGCCTTGACCACCTCATTGCACGCTTCGTCAATTTCCTCGACCGTCCAGGGCAGCTCGAACCCGAGCAGTTCGGCCGATTTCCTGAGGCGCGCGCTGTGCTCGCTAAGCTTGAAGATCACGCCGCCATAGGCACGCTCTCCTTCGAACACCGAGGATGCGTAGTGAAGCGCATGGGTCAGCACGTGGACTTCGGCTTCGCGCCACGGGACCATCTTGCCATCGATCCAGATCCAACCGTCGCGGTCGTCGAAGCTGCGGGTCTCGGCCATCTCTATCCTCTCGTGATTGGCGCCGCGCCTAGGCCAGCGCCCGCAAGCCGTCAATTACGGCCGGCGGCCTCCTCCGCCAGCTCCCTGCCTCGTCGGATGGCGGCTTCGAGCGTGCGCTGCACAAGCGGTTGCAATCCGTCGGGTGCGTCAAGCACAGCCAGACCCTGCTCAGTTGTACCTTTCGGGCTGGCTACTCGGCGGGCAATCTCTGCCATTGGGGCGGCAGTGTCAGCGGCGTAAGCGGATGTACCAACCAGCGTCTGGACGGCGACCTGCTGAGCCAAACCCGGTCTTAGTCCCAGCGCCTCACCGCATTTCCCAAGTGCGTCGGCAAAGCGCGCGACATAGGCAATTCCGGCCGAAGCAACGGCACCGATTACGCCGAGTTCTTCCTCTGTATCGCACCAGGCGATCATGCCGAGCGAGGACATTAGTTGCCGCACTTCAGCCAGCTGGTTGATGTCGCCGTCGTCGGAATAGATGGCAGTGACGCCCTGGACCTGAGCGACCGGCAGATTTGGCATGATCCTTACGATGGCTTTCGCGCTCTGGAACCGCTCCCTGAGGCTCGCTGCAGGCAAGCCTGCCAACATCGAAACCAGGATGGTGCCGGGACCGATGTGGAGAGCTAGCCCTGGCGCGATCTCGTCAAGCTTTTGCGGCTTGAAGCCGAGCATGACGAAACGCGGCTGCTCGTCGGGATAGTCGGTGACGGTGCGGACACCATCGACCTGCGTTCCGCTCGGCCGGATCACCGTCACTCCGGAAAAATCAGCCCCGCCGGCACGCCAGCCTTCGACCATCGCCCCGGCCATATTGCCGCAACCGACCAGCCAGGCCGGCGTCGGGAAGGCCGAGATCATGATGTCAGGCTTCTCCGGCAGTATCGATCAGTGCCGCGGAAATGGCCTCGGTCGGCGACTTGCCGCCCCACAGCACGAACTGGAACACCGGGTAAAAGCGCTCGCACTCTTCGATTGCCGCCTCGCTGATCGCCTCGGCCTGCTCGAAGCTCATCGACTCGCCCTCGCCGACCATCGCCGCGTGGCGGAAGACGATCAGGCCCGATCCCGACCAGAGTTCGAAGTGGCCGAGCCACAGCTGCTCGTTGATGAGCCCGATGGATTCGTAAATGGCAGCGCGCTTCTCGATGCCAACCTTGATGTCGGGGAATGCCAGGAACTGGAGCACCTGGTCTTCCTGCCGCCACACGCCGCGCAGTTCATATTGCGCCCAGCTGCCGGTCGCCGAAGCGATGATTTCGCCCTCGCCGGCACGCTCGCAGGCCCAGCCGCGCGCTTCGAAATATTGCTCGAGGATCTCGATCGGCGCGCCGTCGTCGCGCTCTTCGGTGTCAGGCTGGTCGGTCAGTTTTTGGCTCCCTTGGCCGGCTTGGCCTTTGCGGCGGCCGCGGCGGGCTTTACGCCCAGCTCGAGAGCTTCGATCCGCTTCTTTAGCGCCTCATTTTCGTCGCGGGCGGCGATCGCCATCGCTTTTACGGCGTCGAACTCGTCGCGGCTGACGAAATCCATTCCGCCGACCCATTCGCGCATTTTCTCGCGCATCGAGGCCTCGGCTTCGCGGCCTACTCCGGCCATCGTTCCGGCCACACCATTCATCATTTTTACGAGATCGTCGAAAATCCGGTTTTGCGACTGCATGAGTTACTCCTGTCCCTCCGTCACATAGGACGGGGCTCAGCCGTTCGCCAGAGGCGCTTTCACCGCGCCGAGCAGGAATTCGACATTGCCCTCCGGGCCAGTGATCGGGCTTCGTTCGATGCCGAGAACGCTCCAGCCTTTGGCGCGTACCCAATCGGCCGCTTCGTCGCAAACGCGCTGGCGAACCGCTTCGTCGCGCACCACCCCGCCCTTGCCGACTTCGTCCCGGCCCGCCTCGAACTGCGGCTTGATCAGCGCAACCAAGTTGGCGCCCGGCCTTGCCAGGCCGAGTGCGGCATCGAGGACCTTGGCCAGCCCAATGAAGCTGGCGTCGCACACGACAATGTCGACCGCCTCGGGAATGATGTCCGTTGTCAGGTCGCGCGCATTGGTCTGCTCATGGACAACGACCCGGGGATCGCTTCTGAGCTTCCACGCCAGCTGGTTTGTGCCGACATCGACCGCATAGACCTTTGCCGCGCCGCGGCTCAGCAGCACGTCAGTGAAGCCGCCGGTCGAACTACCGACGTCCAGGGCGACCGCGCCAGTCACATCGAAACCGAAATGGGCCAGCCCCTGGTCCAGCTTGATGCCGCCGCGCGATACCCACGGATGGTCACGCCCCTTGACGCTCAGCTCGGCATCTTCGGCCAAGAGGTCGCCCGCCTTGCCCACGCGCCTCTCGCCGACGAAGACGTTTCCGGCGAGGATCAGGGCCTGCGCCCGGGTCCGGCTCTCTGCCAGCCCCCGCGCAACCACCAGCTGGTCGGCGCGGACCTTAACGCCCAATGGCTTCCTCCCTCCTTTCTGCCTTGCCTTGCTGCAACTCGTCCTGCGCCTCGCCCTCGGTCGCCGGCGATGCCGATGGCGCCACTTTCCGCTCCGATGGATTCTCCTTGAGGCAAAGCCGGAAATAGATCGGAAAATGGTCTGACCCAATGTCCGGCAGAAGGTCGATCTGCATCATTTCGAAGTGCGGCGAGACGAAAAGATGGTCGAGCGGCCAGCGAAGCAAGGGATATTTGGCATTGAAGGTCGGGTACAGGCCGCGGCCTACCCTCGGGTCGCTCATTCCACCGACGCGTCTGAACAGGCCAGATGTGCGCGACCAAGCCACGTCATTGAGATCTCCTAGGACAATCGCGGCGCGCCCCTCGTCGCGGACCTCGCGTCCAACAAGCACGAGTTCTGCGTCCCGCTCGCCGCTATCGTCGCCTGGCAGCGGCGGCTCGGGATGGATGGCATGCAGCATGATTTCGCTGCCGTCGCCCAATTTGACGGTCACATCGGCCGATGGGATTCCGGGCTGGAGCCGATGCAGGATTTCACCACTCATTGGCAGGCGAGACATCAAGATCAGGCCATATGTATTTGGAATCGCTTCGGAAAGACGGTAGGGATAGCGCGCATGCAAGGGTTCGACGGCCCTCGCCCAGGCTTCATCGGTTTCCAGCAACAGCAGAACGTCCGGCCGTCGCTGATCCACCAATTGGAGCAGCGCTGAATAATCGCGATTGGTCATCAAGATATTGGCGTTGAGCAGCGAGAATTGCCGTCCGGCCGGGCAACTCGAAGTGCTAGCGACCTGCTTTGGATAGGGCGGGAAATAGGCCAGGAAATGGCTGATCTGCCAGACGAGCGCCGCCGTCGCCACGGCCAACAGGGGCCAGCGCCAACGGCCGAGCCGAACAAAGAACAGGGCGATTCCAACGATGAGCAGTAGCCCTGCGACTTGGAGCCGGGGGAAGTCCCACATGCGCACCCACCAGCGGTCGGTCCACCAGATCGGCAGGATGGATACAATGACCAGGAAGATCGCGAGCGCAACCAGCGTCCGCCTTCCCCATTTCCGCCAGCTGCTCACGCCGCGCTTCGCACCGTCCAGCCGGCCATCAGGTCGAGATGGCGGCCCAGTTCGGCAACGGTCGGATCAGCGTTCAGCGGCGAGAAGGCCGGCAGCGGGTCGCCGCCGCGCATCGACCGCCAGAAATGGATGATGAGGCCCTCGATCTCGGGACGATCGATCATGATCTGGCTTTCCAGCCGGTCATCGGGGAGTGGCTTCAACGGCGCATGATAATATGCGGTGAGCTCGCGCCATAGGAAGCGCGTAGTGGTTGGCGACACGAACGCCCTCGCCATGGCGCGCTCGAAGCGCTCGACCTCAATCCGGCCGCGCTTCTTCGCAAGCCGGGCATGGCGGCGGCGCGACATCGGCATGGTCACGAAAAACAGGACCAGCAGGCCGACGAATCCGGTGACGATCCACCAATCGAGGGTCAGGCGATCGCTCCCGCATCCGCACCGACATCATTGCGGCGCAACGCCTTCAACACCGTCTCGACGATGTGCGGCGCGTTGAGGCCGGCCTCGTCATATTGCTTCGCCGGCGCCTCCTGATCCTGGAAAACATCGGGAAGCCGCATGGTGCGGAGCTTCAGGCCGGCGTCGATCAGCCCTTCGTCGCTGGCCATGGTCAAGACATGGGCGCCGAGCCCGCCGATCGAGGCCTCTTCGACGGTCACTGCCACCTCATGGGTGGTGAGCAGCCGACGGATCAATTCCTCGTCGAGCGGCTTGGCAAAACGAAGGTCGGCAACGGTGGTCGACAGGCCTTTGGCTTCAAGCAAATCGGCCGCTTTTTCCGCCTCTTCGAGGCGCGTGCCGAGCGACAGGATGGCGACCGTCTTGCCCTCCCGGATGATGCGGCCCTTGCCGATCTCCAGCGCCTGCGGGACGGTGGGCAGCGCGAGGCCGCGGCCATTGCCGCGCGGATAGCGCACCGCGATCGGGCCGCTGTCGTGGACAGCCATGGTGTGAACCATGTGCACCAGCTCCACCTCGTCGGCAGCGGCCATCACCACGAAGTTAGGTAAGGTACAAAGGTAAGCGAGGTCGAAGGAGCCGGCATGGGTACAGCCGTCGGCACCGACCAGCCCGGCACGGTCCATGGCGAAGCGCACCGGCAAGTTCTGGATGGCAATGTCGTGAACGACCTGGTCGTAGGCGCGCTGAAGGAAGGTCGAATAAATTGCGCAGAACGGCCGGTGACCTTGCGCGGCGAGGCCGCCGGCGAAGGTTACCGCATGCTGTTCGGCAATTCCGACGTCGAAGGTGCGGTCGGGAAAGGCCGCTTCGACCTTGTCCAGGCCGGTGCCCGACGGCATCGCAGCAGTGATGGCGACGATCTTCTCGTCGCGCGACATTTCGCCCTTCAGCGCTTCGGCGAACACCGCCGTATAGGCCGGCGGGCCGCCGCCCGGTCCCTTGTCCTGCTTGCCGGAGACGATGTCGAACTTGACCACGCCGTGATATTTGTCGGCGGCATTTTCGGCCGGGGCATAGCCTTTGCCCTTCTTGGTCACCGCATGGATCAGGATCGGGCCTTCTTCGGCGTCGCGGACGTTCTCCAGCACCTCGACCAGCGCTTCGACATTATGCCCGTCGACCGGGCCGACGTAATAGAAGCCAAGCTCCTCGAACAAGGTGCCGCCCGTCACCCAACCGCGGGTATATTCCTCAAACTTGCGCGCGGCTCGATGCAGCGGATCCGGCATCGCCCGAGCCAGCTTTTGGGCCAACCTGCGCGGACCCAGATATTTGCCCGATGAAACCAGCCGGGCAAGGCTGTTGCGCAAACTGCCGACCGGCGGGGCGATCGACATGTCATTATCGTTCAGGATGACGACCAGCCGGTTGCCGGCCTCATGGGCGTTGTTCATCGCCTCATAAGCCATGCCGGCGCTCATCGCTCCGTCGCCGATCACCGCGATGGCGCGGCCAGGCTTGATGGCAAGCTTGTTGGAAATGGCGAAGCCCAGAGCGGCGGAGATGCTGGTGGAGCTGTGCGCAGCCCCGAACGGGTCATATTCGCTCTCGGACCGCTTGGTGAAGCCGCTCAGCCCCCCGCCCTGCCGGATGGTACGGATCCGATCGCGGCGGCCGGTTACAATCTTGTGCGGATAACATTGGTGCCCGACGTCCCAGATCAGCTTGTCGCCAGGCGTGTCGAACACATAGTGGATGGCGACCGTCAACTCGACCACGCCAAGGCCGGATCCCAAGTGGCCGCCGGACTGGGACACTGCAGAGATCATCTCGGCGCGAAGTTCATCGGCCAGCTGCGGCAGCTGGGACTTCTCCAGCTTGCGAATATCGGCCGGAAAATGGACCTGGTCGAGTAGCGGCGTATCGGGGCGGTCGGACATGGGGCGGCACTTATCCCCTAGAAGCAGGCCTGTCACCAATGTGCCTGCGATTTCAGCGATTACTCAGAAAATGCTCAGCGCCTAACTGCAGTCTTCGCAGCGGCCGCGGACCTCGATCACCGGGCGAACCTCTGCGAACCCCGCATGTTCGGCGGCGGCGCGCACTCCTTCCGACAGCTTGTCGTCATCGATGTGCGTTGCCTGTCCGCAGGTGTCGCAGATCAGGAAGATGCAGTCGTGCAGGCATCCCGGGTGCTGGTTGGCGACATAGGCGTTGGCGCTCTCGACCCGCCGCGCAAGGTTGGTGCCGACGAACAGGTCGAGGATACGGTAGACGCTATTGGCTGCGACCCGCTTGCCGCGAGACTTCGAGACCGCTTCCGCAATGTCATAGGCCGATGCCGGCCGGTCAAATCCGGCAAGGGCATCGAATATCGACGCACGCATATCGGTCCATTGCTCGCCGCGCTCGGCCATTCGCCGAGCGGCGGCGTCGCGAAGGGCATTGCCCTGATGAAGCTGATGGGAATGTGCTGACATGCCGGAAAGATAGGACTTGCGGGGGTTAGCCGCAAGCAAACAGACTCAATCCGCGGCGATGTGATTGAGCCGATGCCCGAGCGCCAGAATTGCAACGCCGAGAACCGTGTAAACAGCCTCAGACCCGTCATGAGGCATCGTCAGGGCCCCGGCCATTACGCCGAGCCCAAGGCCTCCGACCGCACTCGGCATCGAATAGCCATGCTCGAGGATGCCCCGGCCGAGCGCGATCGCTCCCATGATCATCGCCAGGCCGAGGCCAACCTCGTGAATGATCGGGGCGCCAAGGATGCCGCCCGCGGCCGACACCAATGCCAGCAGCACCGACGTCGCCAGGCAATGCACAAGGCAAAGGCCGGACAGGCCAATGGCCATCCGGTCGAGTCGGTTGGTGGGAATCGCAAGCGGCGACATGGCGCAGGATATAACGTCGCTTGCTTGAAGTTACAACATCACATTGATCGGCCTGCAACAATGTTGGCAAGCTGTTGTTATCCGGCCATATCGCGCCGCCATATGGAATCGGCTCTTATTCAGCCTGTCGCGGTGAATTCACCCAAGGCCCGTCCCTTCGCCATCGCCAATTGGTTGCTGGCGGTGGCCGCCATGGTCTTTCTGATGGTGGTCGTTGGCGGCATCACCCGGCTGACCGAAAGCGGGCTCAGCATTACCGAGTGGAACCCGATCAGCGGGGCCATTCCACCGCTGACGCATGAGCAATGGCAGCACGCCTTCGATCTCTACAAGCAGACGCCGGAATATCGCGAGATCAACGGCCCCGCGGGCATGGATCTCGCCCAGTACAAGTTCATTTTCTTCTGGGAATGGATTCACCGGCTGATCGGCCGGCTGATCGGCGTCGTATTCGCCCTGCCGCTGATCTGGTTCGCGGTGAGGCGGGCAATCCCGCGCGGCTATGGCGGGAAGCTGGTGACGCTGCTGCTGCTCGGCGGCAGCCAGGGGCTGCTCGGCTGGTACATGGTGATGTCCGGCCTCGTCGACCGCACCGACGTCAGCCATTTCCGTCTCTCGGCCCATTTGCTGCTCGCGCTCTTCATCATGGCGGCGCTGATCTGGACTGCGCTCGACCTCCAGTATCTGACGAAAACTGGCGAAAACCGCCCCGCCCGCATAACGCGACCCTCCGTCCTCACCGCAGCGATCCTGTTCGTCCAACTGCTGCTTGGCGCATGGGTAGCGGGACTGAACGCCGGCTATGTCGCGAACGACTGGCCATTGATGCAAGGCAAGCTCATTCCCGACGGCATCGACTGGGCGCTCGGCGCAGGATGGGCATTTACACACGATCCATATTTGCTCCATTTCCTTCATCGCTGGTGGGCGTGGGTCGTGGTCGGGGCGCTGGTGATTTTCGCACGAAAGGTGAAAGCGGCAGATCGGTCGGCGTCAAAGGCAATCCACATTGCCTTCGGAACACAGATCATCCTCGGAGTTGCCACGGTGATAAGCGGGATGAACATCGTCTTCGCGGTCTGCCACCAGGCAGTAGGAGCGCTGGTCGTCGCTTCGGTCACCTGGGGCGCCAATAGCGTGGGCCGGGGCCGTTGAGCATCGTAACTGTCTATGCGGTGTTCGCCGACCCCGCCGAAGCGCAGCGGATCGGCATGACTATCATCGAGGAGCGGCTCGCCGCATGCGTCAATATCCTGGGCCCCTGCCGGTCGATTTACCGCTGGGAAGGCGCGATTGAGACCGCGACCGAAACGCCCGCGCTGTTCAAGACAACGCTGGACAAGGCCGATGCGCTGATCGCCCGCGTGACCGAGCTGCACAGCTATTCGGTTCCGGCCATTGTCGTCTGGCCGATC
>DATJKE010000014.1:0-19657 GCA_035491735.1 Sphingomicrobium sp. | reverse complement strand
GTCCCCAAGGATCCGCACGCTTTTGCTGTCATAAAAAGCGCGCGCCGCTTCAATGTCCGGCACTTCGAAGCAGAGGTGGTGCTGCCCGCCGTCGGGATTCTTCTCGAGGAACTTCACGATCGGCGAATCCGCGCCCAGCGGTTCGATCAGCTCGATCTGGCTATTGGGCGTATCGACGAAGCACACCCGCACCCCCTGGGCCGGCAGGTCGAACGCATCGCGCACCACCTCCGCCCCCATCCGCTCGCGGTACATGGCGACCGATTTTTCGATCGAGGGGGTAGCCACGCCGACGTGGTTCAATCGTCCTAGTTTCATTTCACCGAGTCCGTCCCATTGAAGTTGGCCCACTCGTTGTAAACGTCCCAACCTCCCCAGGCGCCAGCAAACTGAAGTCCAGCAATTGATCTCTTGAAGGCATCAAGCTTCAGGCCTGCGCGAATCCCTCGGAGTTCATTGGCAAGTCGCGCCGAATGCTCCTTGCTTACGCCATCAAAGGCCACTGCTCGGCCAGAGTCCGGCAAGGTCCGCCCGAGAACATCCATGCTGCCCGCCAGTTGCACCGGCCGCCGTGATAGAACAAAATTCTCCCACTCCCCATTCTGCAATTGCATGCCGACTAAAACAGCCATTCAGCACCTCACAGCGGAATATTGTCATGCTTCTTCCACGGGTTTTCGAGCTGCTTGTCGCGCAGCTTCCTGAGGCCCAGCGCGATCCGCCGACGGGTCGAGTGCGGCATGATCACCTCGTCGATGAAGCCCTTTGACGCGGCCACGAACGGGTTGGCGAAACGCTCCTCATATTCCCTGGTGTGCTCGGCGATTTCCTCGGGCGTCTTGCCGCGGAAGATGATCTCGACCGCGCCCTTGGCGCCCATCACCGCAATCTCCGCGGTGGGCCAGGCATAGTTCAAATCGCCACGCAAATGCTTCGACGCCATGACGTCGTAGGCACCGCCATAGGCCTTGCGCGTGATCACCGTGATCTTCGGCACCGTCGCCTCGGCAAAAGCGAACAGCAATTTCGCGCCATGCTTGATGATGCCGTGATGCTCCTGCCCCACGCCCGGGAGGAAGCCCGGCACGTCGACGAAGGTGACGATCGGGATGTCGAACGCGTCGCAGAAACGCACGAACCGCCCGGCCTTCTTCGATGAGTTGATGTCGAGCACGCCCGCCAGCACCATCGGCTGGTTGGCGACCACTCCGACCGTCTTCCCTTCGATCCGGCAGAAACCGACGATGATGTTGGCGGCATGGGCCGGCTGGATCTCGAAAAAGTCGCCCTCGTCGGCGACCTTCCGGATCAGCTCGTGCATGTCATAGGGCTGGTTGGCGGACGGCGGGATCAGGCTGTCGAGGCTGTCCTCGATGCGGTCCCACGGATCGGCGCAGGGCCGCTCTGGAATGTCGTGGCGGTTGCTTAATGGCAGGAAATCGAAAAAGTCGCGGGTGGCGAGCAGCGCATCGATGTCATTCTCGAACGCGACGTCGGCCACGCCTGACTTGGTGGTGTGGGTGACGGCGCCGCCCAGCTCCTCCTGGGTTACCACCTCGTTGGTCACCGTCTTCACCACGTCGGGCCCGGTGACGAACATGTAACTGCTGTCCTTCACCATGAAGATGAAGTCGGTCATCGCCGGGGAATAGACCGCGCCGCCGGCGCAAGGACCCATGATGACGCTGATCTGAGGCACCACGCCCGACGCGAGCACGTTGCGCTGGAACACCTCGGCATAGCCACCCAGTGACGCGACACCCTCCTGGATGCGCGCGCCGCCTGAATCGTTGAGGCCGATCACCGGCGCGCCGACCTTCATCGCCGCGTCCATGACCTTGCAGATTTTGCCCGCGTGCCGTTCCGACAGCGATCCGCCGAACACGGTGAAATCCTGAGCGAAGACATAGACCAGCCGGCCGTTGATCGTGCCGGACCCGGTGACGACGCCGTCGCCCGGGACCTTCTGGGTCTCCATGCCGAAGTCGACGCAATTATGCTCGACGTACATGTCGACTTCTTCGAAGCTGCCGGGATCGAGCAGCACGGTCAGCCGCTCGCGTGCCGTCAGCCGCCCCTTGGCGTGCTGCGCCTCGATCCGCTTCTCGCCCCCGCCCAGCCGCGCCTGCGCGCGCTTGGCCTCAAGCTGTTCTATGGTGGTCGCCATATCCTCTCCCGTCGGCGAAGCCGCTGCCACGATTGAGGCACCGAGCACAAGGGAGCATTTGCCATAAGCAATGCTCGCTTCTATTCGCTGACGTTACGCTCGGCGGCTTAGTTGCGGTCGACCAGCTCCTTGAGCTCGGCCAGCTCCCACTCGTCGTTGCGGCTGAACGGCAATCGCCGGCGGAGCGCAGCATAGCCCAGCCGTCCGATCCCTCGCCTGACCTCCGCCAGCCTGGCAAAGGCTGCAGAAAAGCGCTCGGCCTCACCTTCTTCCAGTTTGCGATCGCGATCGAGCAATTCCACCTCGGCGGCCAGCACCAGCTCCGCCATCAAG
This sequence comes from Sphingomicrobium sp., assembly GCA_035491735.1. GTDB lineage: Bacteria > Pseudomonadota > Alphaproteobacteria > Sphingomonadales > Sphingomonadaceae > Sphingomicrobium. The sequence continues at coordinate 17,157 of DATJKE010000014.1, read as the reverse complement.
ATGCAGTAATCGCGAACCAATGCTGCTTGGTCAGGGTTTAGGCGCTCCGCCAACGATTTGATGCGCTGGCCGCTCTCGTCCGCCGGAAAGCCGCCGGACTTCCACTCTTCCAGCCAGCGGCGATGGGCCTCGCTCTCTTCGACAAGCCATTGATGTGTCTCGCCCTCGCCGAAGCGCATCGCTCCGATCAGAATGACCGGCGCGGCAATCAGGGTGACGATCATCACCTCCATCGGGTGGCCGGGGAACTGGTTGAACAGCATGTGGAGCAGGCCAGCGATGATGTAGCCGGGGATCAGCATCAATGGATTGAAGCCGTGCCCTCCCGCTTTGCGAAGCGAGCGCTCGCACAGCTCGTGCGCGACGCTCGCCAGGACCGCCGTGGTCGCGCCGTGCATTACCGCCGTGCCAAGGCCCCGCACCAACCACACCGCCGTCGTCAGCTCGGGGAAGCGGGCAAGGTAGAAGATATTCTCGATCACCGAGAAGCCGGCGCCGATGGCGAAACCGCAGATGATCGCGTCGAGCTTGAAGCCAATCCGGTTGAAGAAGAACAGCAGTGCCACGGCCCCGCATTTCAGCGCTTCCTCGATCCATGGCGCGACGATCCGGCTATAGAAGCTGTAGCCCATCGGCAGCGTGTCGAGCATCCGGCCGCTGATCGGCCAGGCCAGCAGCGCCGCCACCGTGCCGAGCAGCAGGCAGGCGATCATTTCCAACGGCGACATCAGCTTGAACACGTCGAGCCAGGCGAACAGCATCGCCATCAGCAGCACGGGGACCAGGGCCACTGCCCAATCGACGAGTTCGAATGAATTCACGCCCGACGCCTTACATTATTTTCAGCGATGCCATCCACTCGGTTCGTCCATCGATATCCTTGTCGCCGAAACCATGGCCGACGCCGACGGAAAACACCATCGGCAGCCGCATTGCGATCGTGAAGCCCAGGTCTAGCTGCGCCCCCACATCGAATAGCTGGTAGTTCCGCTTCTCGGGCGAGCGCAGCAGCATCGTCCCACCCAACAGTGCCGTCCGCGCATAGCTGAGGAAAAAGGCCGGAGTGCCGATCTCTGCGAAGCGGACCGGCGGCAGGTTCACCTCACCTGTCAGCTTGCCGAACTTGCGGGCCGGAATCTGGTCGATCTCGAAGCCGGGGAAGCTCTCCAGCTCGCGGTAGCGTTTCTCCGGCCGGTTATCGACGTAGTTGTTGCGGAAGCTGCCGAAATAATAGGCGCCCAGGGGGCTCTCCGACTGGCCGCCGGCAATGCCTGCCTGGGCATAGACCCACACCGAGCTGTTGGAGATGGGCAATGGCAGGCCATAGTCGACCCCGCCCCAGATATGCGGGAAGCTATCGCCTTCCGCATGGTCGACACCGCTAACCAGGCGCCAGGCGAAGCCCTTTTCATGATCGACCGCGCCCAGCGCCTTGCGGGTGTTTGTGTAGCGCACGCCGAGTTCGGCCGAATAGATGTCCTTGGGGCTCGGAACGTTCTGCGCCGAGGGCAGCTGCTCCAGCCCGAAATAGCCGGCGACGCTGCCGAACAGATCGAGCTGCCGCGGCGGGTCGTAGATTTTTGCCTTCTCGTAACTGAGAATGACGGCATCGCCCTTGCGGCTGCGCAGCACCGGCCCGGCAAGATCGTAGATGTCGGCGTCATTGTGCCAGTAGCGCAGCTTCCAGCTGAGGGTCTTATATTCAAGGTCGACGTGCAGCCGTTCATTGTCTGGGAGCTCCCCGAACGGCGAGACGCTGATTGCAGCGCTCAACTGGCGAAACTGGAGCGGGTCCTCGAAATGGAAATAGTAACCCAGGCCGGCCTTCTGCTTATACCCTTCGACGATCGGGTAGGCGCCGGCGAACTTCATGCGCCGGCCGCTATTATATTTGCTCCTGGCAGTAATCAGCGCGTCGAGGTCGATCTTGGCCGGAGAGCCTACGCCCCATTGCTTGAGCTCGGGGCGCTCGTTGACAACGCGCGTGCCAAGGAATTCGACTGTTCCAAGATCATTCTGGACCTTCGGGGTGAAGCGGACCGGCTGCAGTCCCTGACCGCTGAATTCATAGGCAACCAGCGATCCGTCGGGCTGCGGCATTGGCCGGAAGAAACCGGTCGAGGCATTGCTGACCGCGTCATATTTCTGCGTCCCCATGTCGAACCGGAAGACGTTCGACACGCCGGTGTAATAGCTCGTGCCGTATAGCGACTTCCCGTCAGGCGAGAAAATGAAGCCCTCGGGGGTCGCGGGCGGCATGTCGAGCCGGGCGACTTCGGTCGGATCGCCGTCTGGCGATAGCGTGGCGATATCCCAGACGCGCACCGACTGTGTGCCGTTGATCTCACCGAAGGATGCCGAAAGCTTGGTGCCATCGGGCGAAATGTCGAGGTCGAACGGAATCTGGCCGTATTTGAACGTGTGGATCTGATTGAAGCCGGCATAAGGTGGCGGGATCCGGACGATGGTAGCCAGGCCGTTTTCGTGGCGGATTCCCCAGATCGACTTGTCCACGGGGTTGACGACCAAATCGCCGACGCGGGCGTCACGCTGCAGCATCCGCTTCCGGCCGGTGTCGACATTGACCGCAAGCAAGTCGCGGAACGCATAATTGTCTTCGGTATAATAGGCCGTCCTGGCATCCGGATCGAAGGCGACGCTGGTCACCTTGTAGAGCATCATGCCCTTGATTTCCTGGAGCTTGGTGAGCTTGCCCGTGGCCAGATCCATCCGGCCGACAAAGCCGATCGTGCCGGGAAAGCGGAATGCCGCAATCAGGCTGTTGGTCCTGGTATCGATATAGCCCCGCGAGATTGAACCGAGGCCCTTGGGGCTGAGCTTGACCGTCTCGGTCAGCGGATATTGTGCAAGCTTTGCCAGGGCCGCCTGCTGATATTCATGCTCGAAGGCGATCCAGTCGTCCCAGACATCGTCGAGCTTTTTGCCAAACACCTGCTTGAATTGAGCGGCGTAGAAGGCCTTGCTGCCTTCTCGCCGGCTTTGCCATTCGACGAATTTGTCGGGGCCGTACTTCAACGCCAGATACGACATGAACCGAGTGCCGTAGAGATAATCGTTGACGCCGACCTGGAAATCGATCGCAGTACCTTCGGCCTCGAGGCCTAAAGGCGAGTAGAATTTGTCGTTGTCGCGGACCTTGGCGCGCCACACCATCTCGTCAAAACCGCCCTGGCCGCGGCCGAGCCCGCCCGACATCCATGTTTCGAAAAATACCGCGCCTCCCTCGAGATACCAGCGCGGCGTGTTGACCCGCGGCGTCACCAGATAATTGTAGAGGATGGATTCGGGATGCTCCTGGATCGGCGAAACCTTGCCGTGGAAGAAGTTGCGCCAGAAGGCATCGCGGCGGTTCCACACGTCCATCTGCGCGACGTGCGCCATTTCATGATTGACGATGGTGAAGAAGCGCTCGCCGGGAGTGAAGGTTTCCATCGTGTAGGACAGGGGCGCCACGTCGATCAGCACGGTGTTGTTCGGCGACGCGCGCGCACCGGCGTTCGCATAATCGCTGAAGTCCTTCAGCAGCACCGTGGTCTTGTCCCATGGCTGCCACTGGAAGGTCCTTTCGTGGAAACCCAGCGCATTCTCATAGGCCCGCGCGATGTAGGGCGTCAGATAGGTCTGGACCGGATCGAAATAGAGAAGGTCGAGATCCTTGGTTTCTAGCGTCGTGAGGTCGATGCCCGACGCGTCGGGCGGAACATGCTCCGGCCCTTTTTGCTTCTCCGGTTCCTTCGCCGGTGGCTCGGAAGTTGGTTCGGCGACCGTGGTCGTATCGGTGGGCGGAGGGGGTGCCTCAGGCGATTGCTGAGCCACGGCCGCTGAAGCGGTACCGAGCATCAACGACGCAACAATGCTCGACACCGCTTGCCGCGGTCGCGCGATCCCCCTCATTAGCCCCCCCCTAAACGCCGCCAAGCGGCTAGAGCGTTATTCCGCCTGGGCGATCGCCGCGTTCACATTACCGAACCGCAGCGCAGCCCCGAACGCCGGATTGCCCACCAATGCCCGGAAGTTCGAATTGCCCGACAAGGCCGAAAGGGCTGGTCCATGTTTCGCCAGCGCCGATAGCGCCGCCTGGTTTCCGGCAAGCGCCGAGAACGCCTTGGAATTGCCCATCATCGACGAAAAGGCCGCCCCGTGCTGGTCGAGGGCCGATTGCATCGATGCACTAAGCTTGCCCTGCCCCTGCAGCGCGGAAAGCGCGGCCAGCGAGTTGAACTTGGACGCGGACAGAGCCGCATCCGCCAAGGCCGAACCATTCTTGCCGAAGCTGGAGAAGGCCGGGTTCTTGCCCATCAACTCGGCCGCAACCTGCAGGTTACGGAACGACGCGTCGCTCGAGGCGAGTTGCCGGAACTGACTGGCATTGGCACCAAGCGCCTTGAAGGCCGCGCCGTCGTTCGCGCTGAGCGCCGACAGCGCCGCGGAATCGTCGGCGAGCCTGGCGAACGCCGCGGCATCGCCGGCCATCGCCGGGACCTTCCCTGCATTGGCCGCGTCGACCTTAAAGGCAGCGAAATTATTGGCATATTTGCCGAATTCCGCCGCATTCTGGGCCATCTTGGCAAATGCCGATGGATGGTTGGCCGCCAGCGCCGAGAAAGCCTTGGAATTGCCGGCCAGGGCCGCCAGTGCGGATGAACTGCCGGCCAGGCTCGACAATGTCTTCGCATTGAGCGCGACCGCCGAAATGGCGGCATCGTTCAACGCTCCGGCAGCATTCAATCTGGAGCCCAATCCAAACGCGGCATCCGCCGCTGCCGATAGTGCACTGTCGTTCGCTGCAAGGCTGCGGAACGCGGATGCGTTCTTGCCCATCAGTTCGGCCGCCAGTTGGAGGTTCCGGAACGATGCATCGCTCGAGGCGAGTTGCCGGAACTGGCTGGCATTGGCACCAAGCGCCTTGAAGGCCGCGCCGTCGTTCGCGCTGAGCGCCGACAGCGCCGCGGAATCGTCGGCAAGCTTGGCGAACGCAGCAGCATCGCCGGCCATCGCCGGGACCTTCCCAGCATTGGCTGCGTCGACCTTAAAGGCAGCGAGATTGTTCGCATATTTGCCAAATTCCGCCGCATTCTGCGCCATCTTGGCGAATGCCGATGGATGATTGGCCGCTAGCGCCGCGAATGCCTTGGAATTGCCGGCCAGCGCTGCAAAGGCGGCGTCATTGTCGGCAAGCTTGGAGAAGGCAGCGCTATTTTGCGCCATCACGCTCAGCGCGGACACATCCGCCAGGTTGGACTTCGATGCCGCCGATAGGTCAGCGGCCTGCTGAGCCAGTGAGCGAAACGCCGATGCATCCTTGGCCAACGCAGCAAACTGTGCCGGATTGGCCGCGATTGCCGAGATCACCGACGGATCGGATGCCAGGGCGGCAAAGCCCGGATCGTTGACCAGCTGGCGGAAATTCGCGTCCTTGACCATGACCCGGAAAACGTCGGTCTGCATCAATTCTGCTACCGACGTATCTCCAAGCGCAACGTCGCCTTCCCCGACTTGCGGCGAAACGTAGCGCCCGGCAGGGGCGATCGTGCCCTCCACCGGACCGAGCGGCGGATATACTCTGCCAAGGCCGTAGGCGGCCACGGCAACAGCAATCACCGCCGCACCGGTTATGAGATACTTTTTGTTGCTGGATTGAGTCGAATTGATCGTGGTCATGGTGCACCCCTCGCTTTGTGACCAATCGGACATGATTTACTTATGATTAACCATTGTCAATGAACCGACCGCTAAGTCGTTGGATTATGGTGGGTTGGGCAAGCACCGCGGCCGAGACAGCAAGCCTGCACGGCCCGGATCGCGCGTTCGACTCGGAAGTTAGGGTGAGCGGAGGCTCAAGCTTCGTTTGAGTAGCTGTCGAGCTCGTCGCCGATGATTTTTACGACATGGATGACGTTGGTCGAGCCGCTCGTCCGGAAGGGCACACCGGCCATGATCAGCACCCGGTCGCCGGCCTCTGCCAAATGGTGTCGGAGCACCATTCGCTTGGCCTTGCCGACCATTTCCTCGAAATTGTTGACGTCGCGCGTATGAACCGCGTGGACACCCCACTGCAGGCCAAGCCTTCGCGAAACTTTCATGCTGGCGGTCATCGCCAGGGTCGGCACCTGCGCCCGTTCGCGAGCGATGCGGCGCGCAGTCGACCCAGACGCCGTGTAACAAGCCATCGCGCTGGCCGAGAGGATACGGACGATCTGGGCCGCGCTTTCGGAGAGGGCGTCGGCGGTGGTCGCCTCGGCCGGCGTCTCGGTGAAGTGGATCCGCGCGGAATAGACCGGATCGGCCTCCACGCTGCGCCCGATCTTATCCATCATAGCGACTGCTTCGACCGGAAAAGCGCCTGCGGCGCTTTCGGCGGACAGCATGACTGCGTCAGCCCCCTCATAGATGGCGTTGGCGACGTCGCTGACTTCGGCCCGGGTCGGGGTCGGCGAAACGATCATCGATTCCAGCATCTGCGTCGCCACCACCACCGGCTTGCCCGCCTGGCGGGCCGCCGCGACGATCCTGTTCTGCAGCGGCGGCACCCCTTCGGGGGGCAGCTCGACGCCCAGGTCCCCGCGCGCGACCATTACGGCATCGGCCAGTTCGAGTATCTCATCCAGCCGATCGATCGCCTGCGGCTTTTCGATCTTGGCCATCAGCGCCGCCTTGTCGTCGACCAGGGCGCGCGCTTCGGCCACGTCTTCGGGCCGCTGGACGAACGACAAGGCGACATAATCGGCGCCTTGCTCGAGCGCGAAGACCAGGTCCTTGCGATCCTTGTCGGTCAGCGCCGGGATCGGGATCAGCACACCCGGGACGTTTACACCCTTGTTGTTGCTGACCTTGCCGCCGACCTCGACGACCGTCGCGATCTTGTCCTTTTCGACCGCCGCAACCCTCAGCCGGATCTTGCCGTCGTCGATCAGCAACTGGGCGTCTTTCGACAGGGCTTCGAACAATTCGGGATGCGGTAGTTCGACCCGAGTCGCGTCCCCCGGCTCGTGCTCGCGGTCGAGGACGAACATGTGGCCAGGCGTTAGCTGCGCCGAACCGCCCTTGAACTTGCCGACCCTGAGCTTCGGCCCCTGCAGGTCGAATACGATGGTCATTGGCCGGTGGAGTGACTTCTCGAGGCCGCGGATCGCTTCGACCAGCTTGGCCTTCTCGGCCTGGCTGCCGTGGCTCATGTTGATCCGGAAGGCGTCTGCCCCGGCCTCGACCAGCGCCCGGATCATGTCAGGGTCCGACGATGCCGGGCCGAGCGTGGCCAGGATCTTCACTTTGCGAGCGCGGGGTTTCAGCATGTATTCGCCATAGCGACAGTTCCTTCGCGTTCAACCGGCTTGAGGCTCGCCATCGCCTCGCCTACTGAGCCGCCTCAATTGCAATTTCATGAGATTCGAAGAGGGCGATCACCAATGAGCGAAGGCAATGTCGCGGCGGACCAGCTGCGGCTGTTCATCGAGCGCATCGAGCGGCTGGAAGAGGAAAAGAAGGGCATCGCCGACGACGTCAAGGACGTCTACGCCGAGGCCAAGGCCAACGGCTATGACACCAAGACGATGCGCGCCATCGTTCGCCTCCGCCGGATGGAAACCCATGTCCGCCAGGAAGCCGACGCCCTGCTCGAAACCTATCGCTCGGCGCTTGGGCTGAGCTAAGGAACCGCCATGGCAGGCCATTCCAAATTCAAGAACATCATGCATCGCAAGGGTGCGCAGGACAAAAAGCGCTCGGCGATGTTCTCCAAACTGGCGCGCGAAATCACCGTGGCGGCGAAAATGGGCCTGCCCGACCCGGACATGAACGCGCGGCTCCGCGCTGCCATCCTGGCCGCCAAGGCGCAGTCGATGCCCAAGGACAATATCCAGCGGTCGATCGACAAGGCATCGGCCAGCGACGCCGAGAATTATGAAGAGATCCGCTACGAGGGCTTCGGCCCGGGCGGCGTCTCGATCATCGTCGAGGCGCTTAGCGACAACCGCAACCGCACTGCCACCAACGTCCGCACCATATTCTCCAAAAATGGCGGCAACCTGGGCGCCAGCGGCAGCGTCAGCCATGGCTTCGACAGGATGGGGCTGATCGAATATCCGGCCACCGCCGGCGACGAGGAAAAGGTGCTCGAGGCCGCCATCGAGGCCGGCGCCGACGATGTCCAGAGCGACGAGGACGGTCACGAAATCTGGACCGCAATCGACTCGCTGCACGAAGTCGCCAAGGCGCTGGAAGCCGCGCTCGGCGAAGCCGAGGCGGTCAAGCTCGGTTGGAAACCGCAGAACGAGACCACCGTCGTCGGCAACGATGCTGCGACGCTGATGAAGCTGATCGACGCGCTTGAGGAAGACGACGACGTCCAGACCGTCTGGGGCAACTATGACGTGCCGGATGAAGAGCTGGAGAAGCTGGCCTGACGCTGATCCTCGGCCTCGACCCGGGCCTTGGAACGACCGGCTGGGGCATCATCCGCGCCGATGGTAATCGCCTTTCGCACCTCGCCAATGGCCAGCTCAAAACCGACGCGTCCGAGCCGCTGCCCAAACGCCTTTCGCACCTCGCCTCGCAGCTGGAAGCGCTTCTGGCCGATCACCAGCCCGAGGCAGCCGCGGTCGAGGAAGTGTTCGTCAACAAGAACCCCCAATCGACCCTCAAGCTCGGCCAGGCCCGCGGCGTTGCGCTGATGGTCGCGGCCCGCGCCGGACTGGACGTCGGCGAATATGCCGCGCGCCTGGTCAAGAAGGCCGTGGTCGGCAACGGCGCGGCCGAGAAGGCGCAGGTCCACGCCATGGTCCAGCGCCTTCTGCCCGGCTCCGCGATTGCCGGCCCCGATGCCGCCGACGCGCTGGCGGTGGCGATCACCCACGCTCATCACCTCGCCAGCGCTCGGCGTCTGGGCTGACCTCTAGGCCGGCACGGTCAGCGGAATCGCCGCCGTCTCGCCAACCTCCCGCCCCTCGATGAAGTTGAGGATGTCGGCATTGATCAGGTCCGGATGTGTCGCATGGCAACCGTGCGGAAGATCCTTGTAGGTCTTGAGCGTTCCGTTCTTCAGCAGCTTGGCGGACAGCGGGCCAGAGTCCGCATAAGGCACGATCTGGTCGTCCTCGCTGTGTATCACCAGCACCGGCTGCTCGATCTTCTTCAGGTCTTCGGTGAAATCGGTTTCGGAGAATGCCTTGATGCACTCATAGCCGGCCTTGACGCTGCCCATCATTCCCTGGCGCCACCAATTGTCGATCAGGCCCTGGCTGACTTTGGCGCCCGGCCGGTTGAAGCCGTAGAAGGGGCCAGTCGGAATATCGAGATACAATTGGGCGCGGTTGTCGGCGAGCGCTTTGCGATAACCGTCGAACACCTCGATCGGCGTTCCCCCGGGGTTCGATTCCTTTTTGACCATCACTGGCGGCACGGCGTCGAGCAGCACGGCCTTGGCCACGCGCCCCGGCTCGGCGCTGGCGACATAATGGGCGACTTCGCCGCCGCCGGTCGAATGGCCGACGTGGATCGCATTTTTTAGGTCGAGCGCTGCGACCAGGTCGGCGACGTCGGCAGCATAGCTATCCATCTCATTGCCGCCATCGGTCTGCGCCGACCGGCCATGGCCGCGCCGGTCATGGGCGATCACCCGAAAGCCCTTGCCGAGGAAGAACATCATCTGTGCGTCCCAGTCGTCCGCGCTGAGCGGCCATCCATGGTGGAAATGGATTGGCTGGGCATCCTTGGGTCCCCAGTCCTTGTAGAAAATCTCGGTTCCGTCGCGGGTGGTAATCGTGGGCATGTCTTCGGCCTCCTTGGCTTGTTGATTGACCCCCGCCCCGGTTCGCGTTGAGCAGCCAATAGTTGCGCTTTCGCGTCAATCCTTGACCAAACGAACCCCGACTCGCCGCTTTGTTGCGCGACTGTTCCGCTTATCATGAATTGCAGTGCGCCGCGCTGGCCTTGGCGAACCTTTTCGGCCGCTTGCACGCGCGCTGATTTGGCCTAGACCTTGGCGCAATGATCGCCCGCCTGACCGGAAAGCTTGCCGAGGCCGCCGCCGACCACGCCGTGATCGATGTGCAGGGCGTCGGCTACCAGGTGCAAGCCAGCACTCGAACGCTTGATGCACTGGGACCGATCGGCGGCGAGGTGATGATCCTGACCGAGCTCCAGGTGCGGGAGGACGGCTGGACGCTGTTCGGGTTCGGCTCGACCGGCGAGCGTGAATCCTTCCGTGCCTTGACCAGCGTCCAGGGGGTTGGAGGGCGCGTAGCGCTCGCGATCCTCTCGGTGCTCGATCCGGCCGAGCTGGCGGCGGCAGTGTCACGCGGTGACAAGGCGATGGTGGCCCGTGCCAACGGCGTCGGCCCCAAGCTTGCCCAGCGGATCGTCAATGAGCTGGCCGGCAAGCTCGGCAGCCCGGCGCTGGCGGGAGGATCTGGCGCTCCCGCTCCGCGCGGAGGTCCCGCCGCGGATGCGCTTTCCGCACTTGCCAATCTCGGCTTCAAGCCGGCCGAAGCCAGCGCCGCTGTCGCTGCCGCCAACGAGGAGCTTGGGCCCGATGCCAGCCTCGACGCACTGGTCCGGCTGGCACTAAGGAAAGCGGCGAAATGATCATCGCGCTTTACAGCGCCAAGGGCGGGGTCGGGAAAACCACGCTGGCGGTCAATCTCGCCTGGGCCAGCGCCACTCTGTCGAAACGCCGCACCCTGCTGTGGGATCTCGATGCCCAGGCCGCCGCGACCTACATCCTCGGCCAGGAGCCTCCGGGAGGGGGCAGGGCGGAGCGCAGCATCATCCGCGACTCCGATCCTTCGAAACTGATCCTTCCGACCGCAATCGACCGGCTCGATCTGCTTCCTGCGGATGCGTCGCTGCGCGACCTCGAGCATGCTTTTCACGATCTCGGCAAGCGCAAACGGCTGGCCAAGGCCGCGAGCCACCTCACCGGCGATTACGACCGGATCATCATCGACTGTCCGCCAGGAATGACCGACACCGCCGACCAGATTTTGCGCGCCACCGACCTCGTGGTGGTTCCGGTGATCCCCGCTCCCTTGTCCCGCCGCGCGCTCGACGAGATCAAGCATCATGTCGCGCAAAAAAAGGGGCCGAAGGTAATTCTCGCGCCGGTCTTCTCGATGGTCGATCGCCGTCGCGGGCTGCACCAGCAGGAGCTTGCGGGACAGCCTGGATGGCCAGTGATCCCGATGGCCAGCGCCTATGAGCGGATGAGCCTTGAGCGCTCACCGGTCGGCGAACTGTTCCCCGCGTCAAATCCGGCAGTCCAGGCGGTGGCCGAGGTGTGGCGGCGGATCGAAAAGGCGCTGGCGAAGTGACCGAACGCACCGCCTCCTGTCGGTGCGGTCAGCTGCGCGTCATGGTTGAAGGTGACCCGGTGCGCGTGTCGGCTTGCCACTGCCTTGCCTGCCAGAAGCGCACCGGCAGCGCTTTCTCCGCCCAGGCGCGATGGGAACGGGAATGCTTTCAGGTCGAGGGCGAGTCCAAGCAGTGGGTCCGCACCGCCGATAGCGGCCAGCAAACCACCTACCACTTCTGTCCGGAGTGCGGCTCGACAGTCTATTATGGCGGCGGCAACTTTCCCGAGTTGGTGGCAATACCGCTCGGCGCGCTCGATGACCCTTATTTCGCAACCATCGACTATTCGGTGTGGGAGAAGCGCAAGCACGGCTGGATCGACATTCTCGGCGAGAGCGTAGAACATTCGGACTGACGGTCATGACCGGGTCGGCACTACCCCCAGACAGTGCCGCGGGTCATCCCCACGCTTCCTTGTAGACGCGCAGGAAATTGCCGCCCATCAGCTTCTCCAGCCGCGCCTGGCTCCAGCCGCGTTTGGCGAGGTCGTCGGCAAAGCGCCGGTAGCGGTCGACGCTGTTATAGTCGGCAAGTAGCGGATAGACGCCGATCGCCTCTCCCGGAGAAGCAATGCCAGCCTTGATGCGCTGCGCCTGCCATTCGTCCATTCGCTTCTTGGTCTCCGGATCCAGCACCGTCGGCAGCACGCCATTGTCGGTTCCGATGCCGACATGGTCCTCGCCGGCGACATTGGCGATATGCTCGACATGGTCGAGCAGGTCCGCGCCCTTCGGATGGCTGTCGAGCGTCAGGAACGGCATGAAATAGACGCCGACCACCCCGCCCTTGTCGGCAACTGCCTTGATCGTCGCGTCCTCGGTATTGCGCGGATGGTCGGTTAGCGCCCGCGCACCCGTATGGCTGATCACCAGCGGCCGCTTCGCCTGCGCCGTTGCCTCGGCCATGGTCCGAGCCCCGCCATGCGATAGGTCGAGCAGCAATTTCTCCGCTTCGATCCGCTCGATCGTGGCTTTTCCCAGCTTGCTTAAGCCCGCATTGGCCGGCTCCAGCGCGCCGTCGCCGCTTAAATTGCGGTTGTTGTAAGTGAGCTGGACAGTCATCACCCCGCTCTTCTTCATTTCGGCCAACCGGTCGAGCTCGCCGCCGACCATCGACGTGTCCTGAGTCCCTAGCACCCAGGCGAATTTCTTCTCGCGCTTGGCCTTCAAAATGTCCGCCGCCGTCCGAACCAGCGACAACCGCTCCGGATTGGCATTGAGGATGTCGAGCTTGGCGGCGAGGTCCTTTTGATAATCGCCCCAGGGATCGGCGACATTTCCGACCGGCATCACCGTGTCGCGCAGCAGCGTCACCCCGGTCTCGACCATCTCGTTCCAGGCGCGATCGCTGAGGCGCAGCTGTTCTTCGGGGGAATAGGGGTCGCCGACCCCGCCGAGCGCATCGATGATGATTGCCCGGTCGTACCAGCCGGATTTCGCGGCTTGAGACTTTGCCAGGGCCGGGGCGGCCGCCAGCGCCGCGCTCCCTGCCAACATCGTCCGTCGGTCGATCAGCATGCCCCGCCTCCCCTGTTATTCGAAAACGGTGGCCAATTGCGCCCGGTGATGCAAGTTGCCACAAGGTTTGAGCATGGCCACCGACCCCGCCCGCATCACCACGCCCGAGCGTACCGCCGAGGATGCGGACCAGGCTCTTCGCCCGAAGAGCCTCGACGAATTCATCGGCCAACAGGCGGCGCGCGAGAACCTCCGGGTGTTCGTCCACGCCGCCAAGGCGCGCGGCGAGGCGCTCGACCATGTGCTGTTCCATGGGCCACCAGGCCTCGGCAAGACGACTCTGGCCGGGATCGTCGCGCGAGAAATGGGCGTCGGCTTCCGCGCCACCTCCGGCCCGATCATCGCCAAGTCGGGCGACCTCGCCGCGCTGCTGACCAACCTCGAGGACGGCGACGTCCTGTTCATCGACGAAATCCACCGCCTCAATCCAGCGGTTGAGGAAGTCCTCTACCCGGCGATGGAGGACCGCGCGCTCGACCTGATGATCGGCGAGGGCCCGTCCGCCCGCTCGGTCCGGATCGACCTGCCGCGCTTCACCCTCATTGGAGCGACAACGCGGCAGGGGCTGCTGACCACGCCGTTGCGCGACCGCTTCGGAATCCCGGTCCGCCTCAATTTCTATACGACACAGGAGCTGGAGCTGGTTGTGGGACGGGCGGCGCGTCTGCTCGGCGCGCCGACCACGCAAGAAGGCGAGCATGAGATCGCCCGCCGCAGCCGGGGAACGCCGCGCATTGCCGGCCGGCTGCTTCGCCGGGTGCGCGATTTCGCCCATGCTGCCGGCGCCGACACGATCGACGCAGCAGTCGCCGACCGGGCGCTGGACCGGCTGGAGATCGACGCGCTCGGTCTCGACGCGATGGATCGGCGTTACCTGACCATGATCGCCGAACTTTACGGTGGCGGGCCGGTCGGGATCGAGACGCTCGCCGCGGGCCTTTCCGAGCCGCGCGACACGCTTGAGGAAGTGATCGAGCCCTTTCTCATTCAGCTGGGTCTCATCGCCCGCACGGCACGAGGTCGCTGCCTTAACGGGCGTGGCTGGACCCATTTGGGCCTGACCCCGCCCAGCGGTGCGCAGACTGGCTTGTTCGACCAGGGAGACAAATGATGTTGCTTGCCGCTACTCTTCTGGCCACCCAGGCGGGCGCCGCATCCGCTGCTCCCGATTATTCGAACGGGTCCAGTTGGCTGTGCCTTCCGGGCCGGGCCGATACCTGCTCGACCCCGCTCAAGACCACTGCGCTCAACCCCAACGGCTATGGCTCGACCGGCTTGTCGCCGGTGGTGAAGGACGCGGGTGTCGACTGCTTCTACGTTTATCCGACCGTAAGCCGCGACCAGGGGGTCAACAGCGACCTCACGCCCAACGAAGAAAAGGCGGCAGTCGAGGTCCAGTTCGCCCGCTTCGCTGGCAGTTGCCGCACCTTCGCGCCGCTCTACCGGTCGATGACCATCGGCCTCATCACGGCGGTAGCCGCCGGGGCCGATTTCAAGGCGCCGTTCGCGACCGCCTATGGCGATGTCCGCGCCGCTTGGAAGGAATATCTCGCCAGGTATAACAAGGGCCGGCCGTTCGTTCTGGTCGGGCACAGCCAAGGCAGCTGGATGCTGCAGACGCTGATCGCGCAGGAGATTGAGGGGAAGCCGATCGCTCGCCAGATGCAGCTGGCGATCATTCCCGGCTTCAACGTGCTGGTACCTCCGGGCAAGCTTGTCGGAGGCACCTTCAAATCGACCCCGATCTGCTCGAAACCCGGCCAGACCCGCTGCGTCATGACCTGGGTCAGCTATCGCGAGAAGAACGCGCCGCCGCCGGGCGCGGTGTTCGGTTTTTCCGAGGCGCCCGGCATGACCGTCGCCTGCACCAACCCGGCGCGGCCCGGCGCGGCGGGCTGGGTGCCGCTCGACAGCTATTGGTATGCGCTCAGCAAGCAGCCGGTGCCGGGCGGTCCGATCCTATGGTCGACGGAGGGCGCGCCGCCCTCGCCCTTCCTTCGCACCGAAGGCCTCGTCTCGGGCCGCTGCGTCAATGAGGGGCCGCGCGGCTATCTCTCGATCCGCACCAATGCCGACCCAAAGGACAAGCGCACAGACCGGATTGGCGGCGAAGTCGGCGCCCTGGGCTTCTTCATCCCTGGATGGGGCATGCACCTCGCCGACATGAGCGCGCCGCAGGGCGACCTCGTTCGCGAGGTTGAAGCGCTTAACTCTCCAGCCAAAACAGCGCCTCGACCGGCACGCTGAGCGCCCGCGCCAGCTTGATGGCCAGCAATGCCGAGGGCGTGAACACGCCATTTTCGACCGTGTTGACGGTCTTGCGCGTGACGCCGCACCGCTCGGCGAGCTCGGCCTGGGTAAGACCAAGCTCGCCACGCTTCTCCTTGATCCGGTTAGCCAGCCGCTCAGCCATCCTGATGCGCGCGCCGCTCGAGCATTCCGAAGCGCAACAGGGCCGCGCCAAGGCCAAGCGACAGGATGATGTGGATCGCTTCGCGCGCCGTCATTGGCGAGAATTGGTCGACAAAATAGAGCGCGATTGCGGTCAGCACGGCAAAGATGAAGCCCATCCGCAGACCCTCGAGCCGGTTGGCGCGGCTGCTTTCATCGTCGATCAGGTCGCGCACCTCCTTGGGCTGAAGCCAGAAACCCTTTGTCACCAACGCGGCAAGGATGATCAGCGAAAGCACGACCCATGCGCTGATCCAGACATGATCGACTGGTCGCGGGTGCGGATTGGCAGTCGAGCGGAAATAGGTCGTCTGCTGCATGAAGTAGAGAATGGCCAGCACGGGCAGCATGCGCGCCCTGCGCCTGCTGAGGAAATCGGCTCGTTCGGCCGTGGAACGCTCAACCATGGACGGCACCCCTTTTTGAGTAACGCATAGGTTACATGTAACCTTCGTGTTACATCCCTGTCAAGCGTCGTTTTGCCGCGCCGGGGTTGCCCCGCGAGTCCGCGGATGGTTAAGGCACTCGCAATGGATCCCTCCCCCTTTGACCATCCCTATCGCGGCGGGTTCGTCGGCAAGGAGCACCGCTTCGCGCTGACCGTCTATTTCGAGGACACCGACACGGCCGGGATCGTCTACTATGCCAACTATCTGAAGTTCATGGAGCGGGCCCGGTCCGACATGCTTCGCGCGGTCGGCGTCGACCAGCAGGCGGCGAAACAGGCCGGCGAAGGGGTCTATGCGGTGGCCGAGGTCAACATCCGCTACCTCCGGCCGGCGCAACTTGGCGATGACTTGCTGGTTGTATCGACGGTCGAACAGGTCCGGGCGGCAAGCGTCACCATTCATCAACGAGTCATGCGGGGGCCGGAAACATTGGCGGATGCTTGCGTCACCGCCGCCTTCCTCGATCCGCACAACCGGCCCAAGCGGCAACCCCGCGCCTGGGTCGAACAATTCAAGCAAATCAGCGAGAAATAATGCCTGACGTTCAAGCCTCCGCCGACCTGATGAGCCCGCTGAACCTGTTCTTGCAGGCGGACATGGTGGTCAAGATCGTGATGATCGGCCTTCTCCTGGCCAGCATCTGGACCTGGGCGATCATCTTTACCCATACGATCCGCCTGAAGAGCATCAACCGCAAGTCCGAGCGGTTCGAGCAGGAATTCTGGGCGACCAGCGACATCGACGCCTTCCATGGCAGCCGCGGCAACGACCGGCTGCCGATTGCGGCGGTGATGTCGGCGGCGATGGACGAGTGGCGCCGGTCGACCAAGACCGCCCAGGTCGACCGCGCCGGGACCCGCGAGCGGCTTGCCAGCCGGATGAACGCCGCCGTCGCGTCCGAGGTCGACCGCCTTAGCGACCGGCTCAACATTCTCGCCACGGTCGGCTCGGTCGCGCCCTTCGTCGGCCTGTTCGGCACGGTGTGGGGCATCATGCGGAGCTTCACCGGCATCGCCGCGTCCAACAATACGTCGCTGGCGGTTGTCGCGCCGGGTATCGCCGAGGCGCTGTTCGCCACGGCCATCGGCCTGTTCGCGGCGATTCCGGCCGTGATCGCCTACAATCGGCTGACCCACGGTCTCGACCGGCTCGAAGCGCGTTTGGGCCGCTTCGCCGATCGCTTCCATGCCACGTTGAGCCGTGAACTCGAGGTGGAGGCCGTTTCGGGGCATTGATGGCCGCCAACCTCCCCTCCTCCTCCCGTCACGGTCGCCGCCGGGCGCCGATGTCGGAGATCAACGTGACGCCGCTGGTCGACGTCATGCTGGTGCTGTTGATCATCTTCATGGTGACCGCGCCGCTCCTGGTCGCGG
>DATJKE010000013.1:0-2702 GCA_035491735.1 Sphingomicrobium sp. | reverse complement strand
ACGGGGCCAAGCTGATTATCTCGCGGCTCGACCGTCTGTCCCGTGACCCGGTGTTCCTATTGTCCCTGCGCGACGCCGGGATTGCGGAATCCGAGGCAAAGCGGCCAGTGATTCCGACGGAAGACGGCCACCCAATCCGATCCAAAGCGGCCACCGATTCCGATCGAAGGCGGCCACCCTGTTGATGGGGTGAGTCGGGGTCCGTTGTCGGCAGTCTGAGCGAGGCAAGGTCGCTCCCTTTGCGATTCCAGCAGGGGAGGCCCGATGCCCGCCGAGAGATTGCCGATGCGCAAGGTTCGTGAAGTTCTACGCCAGAGGTACGCCTGCGGGGCGAGCGAGCGGGTGATCGCTCAATCGCTGGGGATCGGCCGCACGGCGGTCGGGGAGTACATCCGGCGCGCGGCGGTGATCGGTATCACCTGGCCGGTCCCGGGCGAGCTCGACGATCCGGCGCTAGAGCGCAAGCTGTTTGCGCCAGCGGGCTATAACCCGCCGCAGTCGAAGCCGCTGCCGGATTGGGCCCATGTCCATGGCGAGCTGCGCCGCCGCAGCGTGACGCTGGCGCTGCTGTGGCAGGACTATCGCGTCCAGCATCCCGACGGATACGGCTACAGCCGGTTTTGCGACCTCTACGGCGAATGGCGCCGCGGCGTGACGGCGACCATGCGCCAGACCCATGTCGCGGGCGAGAAGCTGTTCGTGGACTTTGCCGGCGACACCATGCCGGTGTTCGATGCGATCACCGGGGAGGTGCGCGACACCAAGATCTTCGTCGCGGTTCTGGGGGCCTCCAATTACACCTATGCCGAAGCCCGCTTCAGTGAGGGGCTACCGGACTGGATCGGGGCTCATGTCAACGCCCTGGCGTTCCTCGGCGGAGTGCCGAAGGCGATCGTCTGCGACAACCTCAAGGCCGGGGTCACGACCGCCAGCCGATACGAGCCGGGCGTAAACCGGACCTATCAGGATCTCGCCACTCATTACGGCACGACCATCATGCCGACGCGGCCACGCAAGCCGCGCGACAAGGCCAAGGTCGAGGGCGCGGTGCTGATCGTGGAACGGTGGATTCTGGCGCGGCTGCGCGACCGGCGCTTCTTCTCGCTCGCGGAGTTGAACGTCGCTATCCGGGCGCTGGTCGATGAACTCAATGACCGCCTGATGCGCAAGCTCGGCGCCAGTCGCCGGGAGTTCTTCGCGACCATCGATCGGCCCGCCCTGATGCCGCTGCCCAGCGAGCCCTATCAGTATGCCGAATGGCGGCGCGCTCGCGTCGCCCCGGATTATCACGTCGAGGCCCATGGACACTTCTACTCGGTGCCGTCCCGGCTGATCCGCCAGGTGGTCGAGGTGCGGGCCACGCAAGCCACCGTCGAGGTGTTCCATCGCGGCGTACGGGTGGCCAGCCACGCGCGCTCGCCCGTCAGGCGCCGGCATACGACCATCTCCGAGCACATGCCGAGTGCGCACCGTCGATATGCCTTCTGGACGCCGGAGCGCCTGCTCGCCGCCGCCAACAAGATCGGCCCCTCCACGATGGCGCTGTGCGAGGCCATCATGCGGGCGAAGCCGCATCCGGAACAGGGCTTCCGGTCCTGCCTCGGCATCCTCTCGCTCGCCCGCTCCTATGGTCCGGTCCGCCTCGAAGCGGCCTGCCGCCGTGGCGTCATCATCGGCGCGGCGAGCTATCGCTCGATTGCCTCCATCCTCAAGACCGGCCTCGACAAGGCCTTCCTGCCCAGTCCCGAACCGGACGCCGGTCCCATCCATCACGGCAACATCCGTGGCCGCGATTACTACCACTGACCAGCCAGAAGGAGACCTCATGCTCGTCAACCACACCCGTGAACGCCTTGCCGCCCTCGGGCTTCCCGGCATGGCCAAGGCCTTCGACGATCAGCTGGGTCAGCCCGATGCCGCCACGCTCACCTTCGAGGTGCGGCTCGGCCTCATGATTGACCGCGAGGTCACAGAACGCGACAACAAGCGGCTCGTCGCACGTCTGAGGTTCGCGGCCTTGCGCCAAACGGCCGTCATCGAGGACATCGATCTGCGCACGCCGCGTGGCATCGAGCGCGCCTTCTTCGCCAAGCTGGTCGATGGTGACTGGATCGCGCGCAAGCAGAACCTGCTGATCACCGGTCCAACCGGAGTCGGCAAGAGTTGGATTGCATGCGCGCTGGGCCACAAGGCATGCCGCGACAACCGTTCCGTCCTCTACCATCGCATGCCGCGGCTGTTCGAGGCCCTCGCGCTGGCACGCGGTGACGGGCGACATGCGCGGTTGCTCAAGGCGCTATCGCGCGTCGAACTCCTCATCCTCGACGACTGGGGAATAGCTCCGCTCACCGGCGACCAGCGCCGCGATCTCCTCGAGATCGTCGACGACCGGCATCAGCGTGGCTCCACCATCATCACCAGCCAGGTTCCCGTGGATCACTGGCACGAGGTCATCGCGGATCCCACCATCGCCGACGCCGTTCTCGACCGTCTCGTCCACAACGCACACCGCCTCGTCCTCAGGGGAGACAGCATGCGAAAGATCACCGCCCAAACCTCCACCCTTGACGCCGTCAAGAAACCCTGACCCAGATCACCATGCCGGCAATGGAGCCCGGTCGCCTTCATCGGAAAAGGTGGCCGCCTTCGATCGGAACGCGTGGCCGCGTTCAATTGGATTGCATGGCCGCAATCGTCGGAAT
>DATJKE010000012.1:0-10835 GCA_035491735.1 Sphingomicrobium sp. | reverse complement strand
ACTGGGCGGTATCGTCACTGACCTGGTCGGCCAGCACGCACTTGCCGAAACCCAGGGCATCCGCGCTCGCGCTGAAGTCGCAAAGACCCAGGCAGATGTCACTCGAGCCGCCGCTGACGTGCGCAAGGCGCGGGCGAATCTCGGGGCGCCAGGCATGCGCAACCCGAAGGTGCGCCAGGCGCTTGCTGCCCTCGACCAGGCTCGTCTTGACTTGCGCAACACGGAGGTCCGCGCTCCGGCGGACGGCATCGTTACCAACCTGCGGCTCGCACCTGGGCAATATGTCGCGCCGGGACAGCCGCTGCTTAGCTTCCTCGAGAGTGGTCCGCGCTGGATTTCGGCCGACCTGCGCGAGAACCAGTTAGGCAATGTAAGGCCGGGCCAGGACGTAACGATCGCCCTCGATATATTGCCGGGCAAATTGTTCCGCGGCCGGGTCCACAGCGTCGGATGGGGTGTCAGCCAAGGCGACGAGGCGCCGACCGGTCAATTGTCCGCCATGCCGGCCGACGCCGGCTGGCTGCGCGATCCCCAGCGCTTCCCGGTACGCATCCTGGTCCTGCCCGATGAAGCCAAGGAGGCGGGTATCGACTTGGGGCGCAGCGGTGCCCAGGCAAATGTCCTCATCTTCACCAGCGACAAATCGCTCCTGAACCCGATCGGCAAGCTCTGGATCAAGATCGTCGCGCTGCTGAGCTACCTGCAATAGTCATGGCCATTGCGTTGCTCTCTCGTCGACGCCCCGCAAAGGACCCGGCGGAGATCGCCCGGCTACACTTCGTGCTACGCTTCAGCCTCGGCACGACCGGCGCATATACGATCTGCGAGGCCATGGGCTGGCAACCGTCCGCCCTGGCAGCGGTCCTGGCCGGGATCCTGCTTGCAAACATGCCCTCCATGCCGTCGTTCAAACTCGGGTTTGGACTGGCTTTCATCATGGCGGTCTGGGCTTTCCTCGCCTACGCACTCACCGTCCTATTGCATGGGACTCCTGACATCCTGTTCGGGGTGATTGGGCTAATCTTGTTCCTGGCCTTTGCCGGCCTGGCGAATGCAAAGGCGCAATTGCCGCTTACGCTCCTGCTCATCTGCATGGCGGTGATTCCGGTGGTCACCCTGACCCATCCCGAGCAGGCCAACATGGTTCGGGTTGTCTTTACCCGGGGGATGGCGGCCGCGGTCATCTTCACATGGCTCGCCTTTGCCGTCTGGCCGAGACCGCTGACCAAGGAAATGCCACCACCGCAGGGGCCGGTCGAATTCCCCGTCAGGTCGGCATTGATCGGGACCTTCATCGTGTTGCCGGTCATGCTCATCTATTGGTTGTTCGGCTTGACCGATGCCATCCCCGTCCTGCTCCAGACCGTCCTGCTCGTTTCCAAGATCGAAGAAGAACGGGGGGCCGTTACAGGCGGCACAAAATTGATCGTCAACTTCCTTGGCGGCTTCATTGCCTTTGCCGCCTATGCGCTTCTTCATATCGCGCCCAATCTCGTCACCTTCGCATTGATTGTGTTCATCATGAGTTTTGTGTTTGCACTCGAGATTGCCAAGGGCGGCGCATGGGGGGCAAACGCGCTGCTCGCATTCAACGCTGCCGCGGTGATCTTTGGGCTTTTAATTCTCAAGGGCCCAGCCAATGCCGGCACATGGAGCGCACGCCTCGTTCAATTCGCGATCGCATGCATCTTCGCAATCGGCATGATGTGGTTGCTGATGCCGCTCGCCAGACGAGATTTTCGCGCCCGCCCGACGACTTGAAAGCCGGATGACCAGCCGGGCCGGGCTAATCCGGAATGGTCCTGAGAATTCGCCGGAACAACTCAGGGCTTCCCCTGATAGAGATTGCCCCAATTCGCTGTCACGTCTTTGGGTGTTCGGATCCGCCGTTCGCTCAAAGAATGAGGCAGGGAATGACTGCACGTGTATCGACCTTGCGCCTTGGCGCGGTTTCGCTGATTTCGCTGCTGATTGCGGCACCATTGAGCGCTCAAACGAAGGATCATGCGCCGACTGCGCTCTCCTCCGCTTCTAAGATGAGTCAGGACAAGCCGGGCACCGAGTCATGGACCTATGCGCAACCAGTGCAGGTGTTCACCAAATACCGGACCGTCATCGTCGACAACACAGCCGTTTATCGGGGTCCCGACGCCCAGTTCGACGGCATCGATCCCGCCGACCGGGAAAAATATGCGGGCATCATCACTCAGGAATTGCGGTCCGAGCTAGCCAAGACCTTTCCTACTCCCGCAAAGGCGCAGGCCGACACCGTGAGGGTGAAGGTAACCATTTTGGGTGCCACCAAGACCCAGGGCGGGCTCGCTACGGCAACGCGCGTCACTCCATTGGGGTTTGCCACCAGTGCCTTGAAGAGCGCGGTCGGCAGGAAGGGTAGCTTCACCGGATCCCTCCTTTATTCAGTCGAGCTGTACGACGGGCGGACCAACGAGCTACTGCTAGCCGCCGTGCGCCGCCGCACGCCCGATCCGCTGGACGTGCCGGCCACCCTGTCGACCACCGATACCGTCAAGGCGGTGGCGCGGGAATTTGCCGATGGCGCACGGAAACGCCTGGAGCAGCTTACGCAGGTCAATCCGGGCCGATAATCTAGGTAGAATTCCTGAGGGCTTCGGCTTGCACCGGAGCCCTTTGCCGTTGCTTTATGCCTGGATCAGCTGGTTCCTGACCGCGTAGCGGACGAGATCCGCGGTGGTCTTCAACTTCAGCTTGCGCATTGCGCTCGCCCGATGGGTTTCCACCGTCTTGATGCTGATGTTGAGCCGCGCCGCGATTTCCTTGTTGAGCCGGCCCTCGGCCACCTGCTGGACAATTTCGCGCTCTCTATGGGTTAGGCTGCTCGCCAGTTCGTTGGGTTTGCTTTCGAGAAACTGCGAGAGGAGCGTGTCCGAAATCGCTCCCGAGAAATAAGGGCGGTGAATGGAAAGCGCATCGAGCGCGGCCAGGAGATGTTCTTCGGTATCGGACTTCAGCACGAAACCACGAACACCGGCGCGAAGCACCTCCATGACGATCTCTTCGCGATCATGCATCGTATACAGCAGAATCTCGATCCGAGGCAGTTCGCGCCGGAGCGCGTGCGAAAGGTCAAGTCCATTCAATTCCGGGACCGAATAATCGATGATCGCGATGTCCGGCCGGGTTTGCTTCGCCAGCTCGAGAGCGGACCTGCCGTCCTTCGCTTCGCCGGCAACCTGATAATAGGGTTTCGTTTCCACGAGCTGGCGGACGCCGCGACGGATCGCGTCATGGTCGTCGACAATGATGATCCGTCGGATCGGGCTTGTCATATTTCCAGCAGTCGAGTTGCCAAAGTCTATACTCTCACGTCCCATGCCCAACTCTGCGCATTAACGCAGATCAGCAGCTGACTGCCAGAACTGGCGGCCGCAATCTATTGGTACGGACGCAAACTTCATAACAATCAGGTAAAACCCAGAGTGAGCGGCGAATGGCCGTAGGGCCTTAGCGGGCAGTCTCTGTCAAGCTGGTCCGACCGGGCAGGCGCCTCAGGTGCATCAGGAACGTCACCTCCCAGAGTCAGGTGTTCGCCTGATGAGACGACCCTCCAGACGGTGTTACCCGACTGAACAACCGCAGCTCAGGATTAGCCCGGGAGAGTCGCATGAAGCATCCCCGTATCACCGCCTTGTGTTTGGCCACATTTGCCGCCGCCGGTGCCTATGGCGCCGTTGCGCAAGTGCCGCCGGAATCCGGTACCTCCATGCCGAAATCGGGGCAGGCCGATCCCATCGCCAACGAAGGCGTCATCGAGGACAATGCGGTCGAGGCGCTCAAGGACATGAGCAACTACCTCATGTCCTTGAAGACGGCGCAGATCACCGGGGTCGGCAGCCTCGACGTGGTCACCAACGACGGCCAGCGCATCCAGTTGGATGGCAGGACCAACTACAAGATTCGCCGGCCCGGCTTCGTCATCGATTACGAGAGCGACATCAAGAGCCGCCGGTTCATCTACGACGGCAAGAATTTCACCGTCTATTCGCCGAAGCTCGGCTATTATGCCACCGTCCCCGCGCCTCCGACCAACAAGGAGGTGCTGGACACCATCTACAACAAGTTCGGCATATCCCTGCCGCTCGAGGATTTGTTCCGTTGGGGTGATGGCAACGAAGATCGGGTCAAGGCGCTAAAGTCCGCCTACAAGGTCGGAACGGCCACCATCGATGGCACTGAAACGGATCATTACGCTTTCCGCGAAGACGACGTGGATTGGGAGGTCTGGATCCAGCAGGGCGACCAGGCGGTTCCCCGCAAGCTTGTGATCGTCGACCGCAATGATCCGGCCAAGCCGACGTTCAGCACTCGCCTAACGTGGGTGGTCAATCCGACCTTCACCGACGCGGACTTCACATTCGTGCCGGACGCGAATGCGAAGAAGATCCAGCTGGCAACCTATCAGGGAGCGGGAGAGTAACATGCGCAGTCGCGTCCACAGCATAGCAATGCTCACCGCCTTCGTGAGCCTGGTCGCATTCAGCATCCAGGAGGTGGATGCCCGCGGAGGCCGCGGCGGCGGCGGCGGCCGTGGCGGCGGCGGTTTTAGCCGAGGCGGCTCGTCGAGCATGAGCCGTGGCGGCGGCGGCGGCGGCTTTAGTCGCGGAGGCGGCGGCAGCAGCTACGGTCGCGGCGGTGGCGGCAGCTACGGTCGCGGCGGCGGCGGTTCCGGCTTCAGCCGCGGTGGCAGCTACAGTCGTCCAGGCGGTGGGAGCTACAGTCGGCCTTCGAATGGCGGCCCGAGCACTGGCAATCGCATGGCGAACACGCGGCCCGGCGGCGGCGGCGCTGGACGCCCGGGTGGCGTTGGCGGTGCCGGCGGTGCCGGCAGGCCCGGCGGTGTTGGCGGTGCTGGCGGTGTCGGCAAGCCTGGTAAGCCCGGTGGTGTTGGCGGCGTCGGCGGTGCCGGAGGTGTTGGCGGAGTCGGCGGTGCCGGAGGTGTTGGCGGTGTCGGCGGTGTCGGAAGGCCCGGCGGAGCTGGCGGCGGTCGGCCTGGACAGCGGCCCGGTCAAGGAGGCGGGGGCCGCAACCAGATCGGTAGCGGCAACAACATCAATAACGGCAACATCAATACCGGCGACATCAATGTCGACAACGACTGGGGCGATTGGAACGGCTGGGGCGATTATCCCATCGGTGCCGGAATTGCGATCGGCGCAACGGCGGCGTGGGCAACGGCGGTGGCTTACGGCTCGGCCTATTACGGCCTACCGGGAGGCTGCTCACCCTATCCGTACCACACCTATACCTACTACAGCTGCGGTGGGGCCTATTATCAGCCGCAATATGAGGGCGATACGGTAGTTTACGTCTCGGTGCCTGATCCTGCCACGGTGACCGTGCAGCAATAGGTGAAAACAAGGATATGTGTTGGCCGCTGGAGCCCTTGGCGGATCCGGACGGCCAACGCTCGATCAGGACGGGAAGATGGCCACAGCGTCGCTAGCGCATAATTTCCTGCCGGCCGAGGCCGTGATGCCGACCGACAGGCAGCGGCTGTTCGTCTTGTTCTTCACCGGGATGCTGATCGACCTTGTGGTCCTTGGGTTGTTCAACGAGTATTCCGATAAGGTTTACGTCGACACCTTTACGACCGCGCTGCTCGCCTCGATCGTGCTGCAGATCCTGTTGAAGGCTACGATCGCTGCCGAGCACAGCGTCCTCGCGCTCTTCAAAGACAAAACCGGTGCCGCCTGGAAGACGCTGAAATATTTCACGGCCTGGTTGATCCTGTTCGGATCAAAATTCGTGATTCTGGAAGCCCTTTCGTTTGCATTTGGGCACAACGTGCACTTCGAGGGTGTCCTGCACGGTATCGTGTGGCTGATCATTGTCGTCGTGACGATGATCATCATCGAGGAGCTGGTGGTGCGGTTCTATCGGCGCATCGCATGACCATTTGTCGCCAGGCACCGCATGCATGAACGGCAGGACACGACGTCCAATACATGAATCGCCTTTCTGGCAGGCCTACCATCGGTCGCGCTACGCCACTCTATTTTATGCGTTGCTGCTGACCCTTCTCGTCATGCCGATCGCAACCACGATCGGACTGCCGACGGTCATGATCAAAATCCTTCTGGCGGCGTGCCTGTTCGCGGCAATAATGCCGAATGCGACCAAGGGCACGCGCACCCTGTTGCTGGCGGCTACGGGCCTGCTCGTGCTTGCGCGTTTCGCATCGGACTACGGCTATTTGCCGGTCAATTCCGGTTTCTTCCTCGTGTTGGTGGGCGCAATTGGGTTGCTCGCGGCCGCAGGGACTTTGCGCTTCACGGTCACAGCCAGGACGGTGAGCAGCGAGACCCTTTATGCCGCTCTCAGCACCTATTTGCTTGCAGGGGTATTCTTTGGGCAGATCTACTGGGCGATCGAGGGATTTCGTCCCGGCAGCATCGTGGGACCGGATCCGCTGAACGAGCTCAGTGCCGTCTACTACAGCTTCGTTACCCTGGCCACGCTCGGCTATGGCGATTTCCTGCCGCGCACCGACCTTGCCCGTGGCATCGCACAATTCGAAGTGATCGGCGGCCAGCTTTTCCTTGCAGTGATGGTGGCGCGGCTCATCGGGCTGTTTGCGCCCAGCAAGGGTTAGCCGTTACTCAGCGGCTTGCAGCGTAGCCGGGTCCTTGGCGCTGCCGGCCACGGGAGCATCGAGCCATTCGCGGAACAGGACGTATCCGACGGCAAGCAGCACGGCGCCGATAAACAGGCCGACCAGGCCATAGGCGATGACTCCGCCGATGACGCCCAGAAGGATAACCGGCATCGGGACTTCCAGGCCGTGTCCGATCATCAAGGGCTTTAAGACTGTGTCACTGAGCCCGGCGATGACAAACCAGACGGTGAAGAGAATCGCGACGGTCGTCGATTTCACCGCGAATGCGTAGATGATCGCCGGCAAGGTAACGAGGACAACCGGGATCTGCACGACGCCAAGCGCCATCGCCAGCAGCGACAGGAGGCCCGCCCCCGGGATCCCGACCAGGAAGAAACCGATGCCGCACAGCAAGGCCTGGACGAACGCGACGCCGATGACGCCATTTGCAACGGATCGCACCGTGGCTCCGATGATGTCCATGTAATGCTCGCCCTTGGCGCGGCTGCCAGTAACGCGCGACAATAGATTGGCGATGAATGCCCGAGCGCTCTCCGCATAGGCCAGCGTAACCGCCGCCAGGATTACCGCCAGCACGAGCGCCAGCAATGCGCCGACCATTCCACCCGCCGTGCTCAGCAGCCACTTGCTGAAACTGCCCAGCTGCGGGCCGAATTGCTTGGCGAAGGCAGGCATGTCGTTTGCCGCCTGCGACCATGCCGCGTGCAATTTCGGACCGACCACCGGCAATTCGG
Organism: Sphingomicrobium sp.; assembly: GCA_035491735.1. Classification (GTDB taxonomy): domain Bacteria; phylum Pseudomonadota; class Alphaproteobacteria; order Sphingomonadales; family Sphingomonadaceae; genus Sphingomicrobium. Next base: position 3,446 of record DATJKE010000012.1, on the reverse strand, counting down.
CCACTTGCGCCGGTGGCGGCGGCACGTGCTCCTCACCCGATTTCAGCCCCGCGACAAATGCCGGGGCGGAGCTGGCGGCGCTGATCGCCGCGATCGAAGTCGGCACCAGGATCAAGGCAGCAAGTCCAATGCCGATAATGCTTGCCGAAAGGCGATTGCTCATGCCGCGACCGGTCAGCCGCTTGTGAACGGGATAGAAGCAAACCGCGAGGATGATCGTCCACACGAGGAGGCCGACAAAGGGGACCAGCAGCTGCACGCAAAGCGCGATCAGCAAGCCCAGGATGAACAGAGGGAGGAGCAGCTCGACCAGGGTTCCGATGGTCGTTTTTGCGGCGGGCCCTTCGGTCATGGCCATGTCCCTACTCCCTTCGTTCGGGTTGAATATCGGGATTGTCCCCGAGCACTGGGACTAATCAGCCCTTGTCGATTGCGCTTCCCCCGCGGAAAAAGACCAGACAGAGGGCGGCGGAGATTGCGAGCGCCAGAAACGTTGCAGCTTGCCCAACCTGCTGACCACCGATGGTGATTGGAAACCAGTAAAGCAGCCGGTAGAGGCAGAGGCCTGCCACGATCAGGAATATGATCCCACCCGCGAGACTGGCTAGTCTATTGCTGGACATGTGAAACTCCCCATCATGAAAATGTTACGTGCTATGGCTTGATCGGCGACAGCGCCTTCAGTTCGGACATTCCGCGCACGCTAATGGTGGCCCATTGCTCGACCTGCTCGCGGAAATCGCCGCGATTGCTGACGCTGGTGCGCCAGGTCGTGAAATTGTCGCCGACGATGCGCTGGTCGACGGCGCGGCCCAGCAAAGCGCCGGTCATTGAATCCCTGGCCTCCACGAACAGAGTCGCTTGGCCGGCTTCCTGCGAGAATGAGTATGATCTCCCGGCGGTCGGTTGATCGGGAGCGGTGACCCAGACATTCACGACACCCGTTTTCACGCGCATCACGTCGGGACCCGGGGCGTTCACGACCGCATAGCCGCCCTTGGTCCAGGCATTGGCGAAAATCCCGTCCGCCGCCTTGACCGCTTGGCTGATCGTGTCCTGCATATCCTTGTCGGAAACTCGCGAGGAGAGCGACCGGGTCGAACGGTTGTAATCTCGCTGCCAGTCCTTCGCGAAGGCGACCTCGGTCGGTTCGATCATGACCTTGTTATAGGCACGAAAATCGGCCCCCGGCTGAAGGTAAACCAAGTCGAGCCGCTTGGATTTCACCTGGACCAAACCGTCCCACGACGTCGGAGCCTTGGCGGCGGAGGCCGCCCCTACGACGACCATCAGGATTGCCATTGCGCCTGTGAAAAGCGGGCGTCTCACCAAACCCTCCTGTTTTTTAGATCCAAGCGCCTGTTTCGCCTTGCAGCGGGCCGGTGTCGATCAGCGAAAACCAGTAGATGAGCTTGCAAAATTGACCTTTGACGGGCTTCGGTGCGACGTCAGGGGAAACCCCGGCGAGTACTAGCCTCGATCCCGATGCAACCCAGGAAGCTGTCGACCTAGGGGGTTCACATGTTCTTTTGCGTCTCAAGGGCCTGCCGGCTTGCCGTTCTGCTTCCCTGGCTTGCTTTGACCGCATCGGCCGATGTGTCGCCGGCATGGATTGGCCGATTCACTGCGCCGGGCGCTCCGCCATCGCCTTGGGCAATGGTCAGGTTGAAAGGCCAAAAGCCGACCAGTTACCGGGTTACGACCGTAGCGGGGAAGGTCGCGCTTGAAGCGCGCGTCGACGGCAGCATGTCGCTGATGGCGCGTCCGATCAGTGTCGACCTGGCCCAACGGCCGGTGCTTTGTTGGCGCTGGTATGTCGACGGACCCGTGCAAAAGGCGAACATGACCAGGAAGAGCGGCGACGATTATGCGGCGAGGGTCTATATTGCCTTCGACATGCCCGATAGCGAGCTTTCGGGTTCGACCCGGTTCAAGCTCAAGATGGCGCGAACAATGTTCGGTCAATCGATTCCGGATGCCGCTGTGGTCTATGTGTGGGACAACAGCCACCCGGTCGGGACGGCGCGCCGCAGCAGCTATACCGATCGCTCGCAGTTGGTGGTCGCCGACAGTGGCGCGGCAAAGGCGGGAACCTGGGTTGCGAAACGCGCCGATGTCGCCGCCGATTTCGCCAGGGCGTTCGGCAGCAAGCCGGGCAAGCCGGTCCAGCTCGCGGTTGCTTCGGATGGCGACAATACCAACAGCAAGGGCAGGGCGGCCTTCGCCGACATTCATTTCGTTGCGCGAGGCCAACCCTGCGCCTTTTGAGGCTCAGGCCTTCAGCTCTGCTGCCCGCATCTCGGCTTCGCGCTCGAACAGCCGGGCCATCTGGGCCATTCCGCCAAGGTAGGGCGGCGGCACCCATTGGTCGCGGTAATTAGCCATTGCCGCTGCACGGAGCGTCCACATCGGGTCGACCAGGTGGGGCCTTGCGAGCGCGACCAGGTCCGCCCGCCCGGCGGTCAGGATGGCGTTGACCTGGTCGGGATCGGTGATGTTCCCGACCGCCATGGTCGCGAGCTTGGCCTCGTTTCGGATCATGTCGGAAAAGGGCGTCTGGAACAGCCGGCCATAGACCGGCTTGGCATCTGCCCAGGTCTGGCCGGCCGAGACGTCGATCAAGTCGGCGCCGGCCTCAGCGAAGGCCTCGGCAATCAATACCGCCTCATCGGGCGTCACTCCTTGCTCTCCTGCCCAGTCGTTGGCCGAAATGCGAACCGACATTGGGCGATCGGACGGCCATGCCTCCCGCATCGCGGTGAATACTTCGAGCGGATAACGGAGCCGATTGGCAAGGCTGCCGCCATATTCGTCGGTGCGCTTGTTCTGGACCGGAGTGATGAAGCTCGACAGCAAATAGCCATGGGCGGCGTGCATCTCGACCATGTCGAACCCGGCATCGATCGCCATCCGCACGGCGGCGACAAACTGACCCTTTACCTCGTCCATATCCGCGCGGGACATCGGCCGCGGCTGCTGATTGACCGGTGCCCAAGGCACGTCCGAGGCGGAAATGACAGGCCAATTGCCCTCAACCAGCGGGAGGTTGTCGCCATCCCAGCCCAGCCGCGTCGATCCCTTTCCGCCGGCATGGCCGAGCTGCAGGCAAATCTTGGCCTTGCTGTTGGCATGAACGAAATCGGTGATCCGCCGCCACGCGGCGGCCTGCTCGCCGTTCCACATTCCGGTGCAACCGGGACTGATCCGCCCTTCCGGGGAAACGCAGGTCATTTCGGTGAATACCAAGCCTGCGCCGCCCTGGGCTCGGGCGCCGAGGTGGACCAGGTGGAAGTCGCCGGGGACCCCGTCCCTGGCCGAATACATCGCCATTGGCGATACGACGATGCGGTTCTGAACCTCCATCTCACGCAACTTCATGGGAGCGAACATCGGCCAGGCGGTCTTCTCCTCGCCGGTCGCCTTTTTCCAGAATGTCCGCTCCGTCT
>DATJKE010000011.1:0-4340 GCA_035491735.1 Sphingomicrobium sp. | reverse complement strand
CAGCCGCTCGGGCGGGATACGGGTGTTGGCGAGCAGGCCAAAGCCCGTGTTGATGCCGTAGACGGTCTCGCCGCCGGCAACGATCCGCTCGACGGAGGCGGCGGAGGCGCGGATCCGATCCAGGCTGGCCGCGTCGAGGTTGGCGGGTGTGCCCTGCCACAGCTGGCGCAAGGTGGCGAGGTCTAGGCCTTCAGGATTCAACGAGATCATGGCCTGCGCGTCTAGGAGATTTGCGCAGCGCGGGCCAGCAGTGATGGAAAGCCGGCAGGTAGTCGGTATGAAGCAGCCGATAACCACAGCCGAACGACTTTGGGAGTGCATAGAAACGATTCGGGAGTGAAACTCGCTAACTGTCCCCCGGCGAAGGCCGGGGTCCAGCCTTGTTCCATGAAAGCGCTTCGCGCTCCTGGGCACCGGCCTTCGCCGGGGAACTAGGGGAGCATGGGAAGGTCTAATCCCTGTTCCCGCGCGCAATCTATCGCGATGCCGTAGCCCGCGTCGGCGTGTCGCATGACGCCGGTGCCGGGATCGTTCCACAGCACCCGCTCGAGGCGGCGGGCGGCATCGTCGGTGCCGTCGGCGACGATCACCACGCCCGAATGCTGCGAATAACCCATGCCGACCCCGCCACCATGATGGAGCGAGACCCAGGTCGCGCCCGACGCGGTATTGAGGAGGGCATTGAGCAGGGGCCAGTCGCTGACCGCGTCGCTGCCGTCCTGCATCGCCTCGGTTTCCCGGTTGGGGCTGGCGACAGAGCCGGAATCCAGATGGTCGCGGCCGATGACGATCGGGGCGGAAACCTCGCCGTTCCTGACCATCTCGTTGAAGGCGAGGCCGAGGCGGTGGCGCTGGCCCAGACCGACCCAGCAGATGCGTGCCGGAAGGCCCTGGAAGGCGATCCGCTCCGCCGCCATGTCGAGCCAGCGGTGGAGGTGCGGATCGTCGGGGATCAGCTCCTTCACCTTGGCGTCGGTCTTGGCGATGTCATCCGGATCGCCAGACAGCGCGGCCCAGCGGAACGGGCCGACGCCGCGGCAGAAGAGCGGGCGGACATAGGCGGGAACGAAGCCCGGGAAGTCGAAGGCGTTGGCGACGCCCTCGTCGAAGGCTTCCTGGCGGATGTTGTTGCCATAGTCGAACGTGGGCACGCCCATTTTCTGGAATTCGAGCATCGCCTCGACGTGGGCAGCCATGGACTTGCGTGCCGCGGCGGCGACCGCGGCAGGATCGCGCTCGCGCATCTCGGTCCACTGCGCGACTGACCAGCCGGCGGGGCAATAGCCGTTGGCCGGGTCATGGGCCGAAGTCTGGTCGGTCACCGCGTCGGGGCGGATGCCGCGCGCCACCATTTCCGGCAGGATTTCGGCACAGTTGCCGAGCAGGCCGACGGACGTGGGTTCGGTCGCGGCCGCAATGATCTCCAGCGCCTGGTCAATGCTGGTCGCGCGATGGTCGAGGTAGCGCGTTTCGAGGCGCTTCTCGATGCGGCTGTCCTGCACCTCGACGGCGATGCAATGCGCACCGGCCATCACGGCGGCGAGTGGCTGCGCGCCGCCCATGCCGCCGAGCCCGCCGGTCAATATCCACTTGCCCTTGAGGTCGCCGCCGAAGTGCTGGCGGCCCATTTCGGCGAAGGTCTCGTAAGTGCCCTGGACGATGCCCTGGCTGCCGATGTAGATCCACGATCCGGCCGTCATCTGGCCGTACATCATCAGGCCCTTGCGATCGAGTTCGTTGAACTTCTCCCAGGTCGCCCATTTGGGCACCAGGTTGGAGTTGGCGAGGAGGACTCGAGGCGCATCCTTGTGCGTGCGGAACACGCCGACCGGCTTGCCCGACTGGACGAGCAGCGTCTGGTCTTCCTCCAGCCGCTCGAGCGTCTCGACGATCTTGTCGTAAGCCGCCCAATTGCGCGCCGCGCGGCCGATGCCGCCATAGACGACCAGGCTTTGCGGGTCCTCGGCGACCTCGTCATCGAGGTTGTTCATCAGCATCCGGACCGCGGCTTCGGTGGTCCAATGCTTCGCCTTGATCTCGCTGCCCCGCCGCGCGCGGATATGGCGGCTGTTATCGCGCCGTTGGTCTGTCATCTCCGCGCTCCCTAGCCGCTGAAGGGCTCCGACCCAAGGATTGAATCGGCACAGGGATGACGGCCGCTTCGTGAATTGCGGCATCCCCCAGAGAGGGGTCGCGCTCGCCACCGCCATTGATTAGAGATAGGGGCGCAACGAGACGTTTTCGAAGAGCGAGGTGAGTCGATGTCGGACCGCATTTTCCAGGATCGCGAAAAAGCGATGGAAGCGGATTATTTCCGCAAGGAGGAGGCGAGGCTGCTCGAAAAGCTGCGCCAGCATGCCAAGCTCGAGGATATCGCCGAAGCGCTGAGGGACAAGCTGCAGGTCGACAATCCGGAACTGCTCGCCGCCGTGCGCGATCTTGGCATTACCGCCGAAACCGTTGCCGCCTTCTTCCTTGCTCCCCTGGTCGAGGTCGCCTGGGCTGAGGGCAAGGTCCGCAAGGACGAACATGCAGCAGTGCTGAAGCTCGCTCATGATCGCGGCGTCGAGGAGAACTCTCCATCCGAGCAGCAGCTGCGCGACTGGATGGCCACGCGGCCGTCCGACGCCCTGTTCGATACCTCGATCGAGGTGCTTAAGGCGAGCTTTTCCGTGCTGCCGGTACGCGAGCGCCATGAGCGGGTCGAACGGGTGATCGACGCTTGCCGGATCGTCGCCGAGGCGTCCGGTACCGAGATCGCCCATCAGTTGGGCCTGGGCACGGGCGTGTCGAAGAGCGAAGCGTCGCTCCTCGATTCAATCGGCAACAGGCTTCGCTCCCGCGATTAGCCCAGGTGCAATGGGGCTAGTCGAACCAGTCCCAGATATTGTTGCTGGTGAACGACCATTTGAAACTGGCCTGCATGCGCGTGTCGGTGCCTTCGTTGCCGTCATTGTCGGTGCGCTTGCCCCATAATATTTCGAGACCGGCAAGGACATTGTCGGCCGGCGCGTAGAGCAGGTTGGCCGAGGCATAGTCGCCGCGGTGGAAGGCTGTCTCTTCCTGGAAATTGGTGTTGTTGACCTTGGTGAAGCTGTAGCCGACGGCCGAGCTCAGCTGTTTCGACCATTGGAAGTCGACATAGGCCGACACGCCCAGCAGTTTGACCGCCGTCGCCTCAGGGACGAGGATGATTGCTGGCGGCTGCAGGACCGTGCTTACTGACGGCGCCAGGTCCATGCCGCCGTCGTTCATATAGGTCGCGATGCCGCGGCCGTAGACGACGCCCAGCCGCGGAGTGGCAAGGCCAAGCTTGACCGAGCCGGTGGCGTTGATGCCCCAGCCAAGCTCATGCCCTTCCGGCTCATTGCCCTCGGTGCCCTTCGTTTCGAAGCCGATCTTGCGAAGGATGCCCGCCACCCGGACATGGCCCCAATCGCCGCCGTAGCGGACCGCGGCGGTCAGGTCGGGCAGCTCTTCGTTGGCCTGGATATTGGCCGCGATATCTTCGTCGATCAGGCGGATCTTGCCGGGATCGATGTCGTCGCTGGGATGCTCCAGCGCAACCGCAGCCTGCCAGCCGCCGCTGTCAACGAAGGTCCAGCGGATCTGCGGCGTGCGGACGAACACCATCCCCGTCGGACCCCAGTAATCGAGCACGTTGGGGAAGATGTCCCCGTCCATGAACAAGGTGTTGGTCTGGCCGGCCAGGAACGGGCCCCATTTGGCATACATGTGGCGGACGCGGAAAGTCGTCTGGCCCGCATCGACGCCGGTTCCGAACAGGTCGAATTCGAACTTGGCCTCATAGGGCTTGCCGGCCAGCATGCCGGTCGCCTTGGCGCCAAGCCGCGACTGGCGAACGCTGAAAATCGACTGGCCGTTGCCGCCGAACGCCCCCTTGTCGGTCGGAATGCGTGACGGCCTCAATGTCGCGTCCCAATCGGGGTTGACGCGCTTGAAGTCCTGGATCGCGTCGAGCTGGACGAAGCCATAGAGCTCAAGGTTATGATCCTTGGACCGTTTCGGAGCCTCCGGCGTGTATTGCGTGGGCGGCGGAGGCGTGACCCCGAGACGCTGCTCAAGGGCGGTCATCCGCGAACGCAGGTCCTGCAGTTCCTGGATTGCCTGCTGGCGCTCAGCCTCGGTCAAGGGTTGTGCTTCGGCCGCGCTGGACGCGGCTGCGGTGACGAAAGCCGGTGCCGATGGTGACGCTCCGCCGGCAGAGGCCGCCCATGCCGGCGAGGCGATCAACGCCGCGGATGTGGCCAGGACCACTTTGCGCATAATAGCCCCCAGTCGTTGCAATCGAATGCCGATGGCCGGGATTATGCTGCGCG
>DATJKE010000010.1:0-8322 GCA_035491735.1 Sphingomicrobium sp. | reverse complement strand
ATCACGCCGGCAGACCCGCGCAACAATATCGAGGCTCTGATTTCCGCCAACGATGTGCTCGGCGGCAATTTCCTCAGCCGGATCAATATGGACCTGCGCGAAGCCAAGGGCTGGTCCTACGGCGTTCGCGGCTCGGCCCAGCTGAGCGAAAAGGCCGTGTCCTATGTCATCTCGGCACCGGTTCAGGCCGACCGCACGGGGGATTCCATCGTGGCCTTGAACAAGGACATCGCCGAGTTCCTGAAGTCGAAGGGCGTCACCGCCGAGGAGTTTGCCCGGACGATTGCCAACCGCGTCAATGCCCTGCCTGGACAATATGAGACGTCGGGAGCGGTCCTGTCGGCGATGATGTCGAACGACCTTTATGGACGTCCGACCAATTACCAGGAATCACTGGCGGCCAAATATCGCAGCTTCACGGCAGCCAGCCTCAATCAGGCAATCCGTGCGGATATCGATCCCAACGGTTTCGTCTGGGTCGTGGTGGGCGACGCCGCCAAGGTGAAGCCCCAGCTCGACAAGCTCGGCATTCCGGTCGAGGTGATCGCAGCTCGATAGCCTCGCGCTGCCCAAAATCGTCCGCCACGGGAAAATGCGCCGAAACCATGCTATTCTGCGCTGTCCCGTGGCGGGATGATCTAATCGTTAGGGAACGTTTTAGCTAATTTCTGCGATAGAATTACGGATTCAACGGCGAGGAGCGGGACGGCAATGCGGCTATTGGCGGTTCTGGGATGGCTATTGGCGTTCCTGGCGCAGCCCGCGGCCGCGGCTACCTCACCTGAATTGCTATCCCTCGAGCAGCAGCTTGCATCGCTGGTTGCCGGCAAATCCGGCGAATATGGGATTGCGGCGCTCGACCTCCGCACCGGCAAGACGGTCAGCATCAACGGCGACACGGCTTTCCCAATGGCCAGCACGGTCAAACTGGCCGTCGCCGCTGCCTATCTCACCCAGGTAGATTATGGCCGCCGGACTCTCGACCAGACCATCGCCGGGCGCAGCGCCTATTCGCTATTGGAGGCGATGCTGGTCCGTTCGGACAATTATGCGACGGACGTTCTGATCCGGAACCTCGGCGGGCCGAGGACGGTGCAGCAATGGGTCAACTGGCATGGGCTGAGCGGGATTAGCGTTGACCGCACCATCGACCAGTTGCTTCGCTCCCGGCGCGACCTGCGCGATCCGCGCGACTCCAGTACCCCACTGGCAATGATCGAGCTGCTCAAGAAGATCGAAACCGGCAATGTGCTGAAGCCGGAAAGCAGGTCGTTCCTTCAATTGATGATGGCGCGCTGCATCACCGGCAGCAATCGCATGCGCGCCCTCCTTCCGCCGGGCACGCGGGTCGAGCACAAGACTGGCACCTTGACCGGCCTGACCGACGATGTCGGCTTCATCACTTTGGCCGACGGACGCCGCATCGCGGTCGCCATCTTTGCCCGTGGCGGTTCCAACCGCCCGCGCACCATCGCCGAAGCCGCGCGGGCCATTTACGACGGTTTCACGGCGACCTTCCGTTATCCGTTCAGCACGGCGTACGCGCGATAGAAGCCAAGAACGAAGAGTGGCGCCGAGGACCGACGCCACTTTCCATTTTCCGAGCGTTAGTGATGCGACCTCAGGCAAGCCGTGTCATATTGTGACGACGATGCAGTGTTCCGCGAATTCTGCGGTTGCTCACCTGCATAATGCGAGTGAGCGACGCCCTCTTCGTTGAACGCTGATCCTCGTGCACTGGATGCGTTGCCCGGCGGCACGCCATCTTCGCATTCCACACCTGGCTGACCGGTCGCATGGGTCGGGCCATTCATATGGTCCCATCCGGCACCATTGGTCGAACCCATGCTGCTGTGGGTCGTCGCTTGGTTGGTGCCGCTAAGGCCCATCGATTTGCCATGGCCCATCGAGCTGGCACCCATTGCCGAACCTCGATTGAGGCCGCCGCCTTGGCCCATTGCCGCGCCGTGGCCCATGCCGCCGCCATGCCCGCCTGGGCCGGCCAGCGTCATCGCAGGCGCAATCGAAATCGCCCCTGCGGCCAGCAAGTAGAACATCTTCTTCATGATATGCTCCATGCGGCCGCGCTAACCAAGGCGCGGCCCAAAGCCCTGTTCGTCAAAAACCCCTCGATTTGGAAACGTTTGGAGCAAGTGGAGGTTGCTCGTCCGGCAGGCTGTCGATTTCGCTTCGCCTTCCTCGCCTTAGCGCAGGCGGGTCACATGCCCCATTTTCCTGCCGGGGCGAGCCTCGCCCTTGCCGTAGAGGTGCAGGTCAGCCCTGGGCTCTGCCAATATCTCGTCCCAGCGGTCGATTGCGGGTCCGATAAGATTTTCCATTTCGGCGCCATCAGCCACCAATGACGGATCGCCTAGCGGCAAGCCAACAATGGCGCGGAGATGCTGTTCGAACTGCGACGTATGGGCACCTTCGATCGTCCAGTGACCGCTATTGTGAACCCTTGGCGCAATCTCGTTGACCAGCGGCCCGCCGGCCATTGCAAAAAATTCCACGGTCAGCACGCCGACATGGCCGAGCGCATCGGCAATGGCCCTGGCGGCACCATTTGCGCCGTCGGCGAACCGCTCGACGAACGGACCGGCCGGAACCGTAGATCTGCGCAATATGCCGCCCTCATGTTGGTTGAGGGTCAGTGGAAAGGCGCGCACCTGGCCGTCGACGGTCCGCGCCATCACCACGCTGAATTCGGCTTCGAAATTGACGCCCGCTTCGGCGACCGCCGGTTCGCGGCCAATTTCATCCCACGCAGACTCCACCCCGCCCGGCTCACGAATCCAGGCCTGTCCCTTGCCATCATAGCCGTAACGGCGGGTTTTGAGGATGATCGGCAGGCCCAACTCCGCAACTGCCGAATGCAGATCGGCCAGGCTGGCTACCGCCCGCCACGGCGTTACCCCAACTCCGGCGCTCTCCAGAAAGCTCTTCTCGTCCCCGCGATCCTGGGCAACCGCCAGCGATTTGAGGCCGGGTCGAAGCTTGTCCCCGAGCACGCGAAGCGGCTCAACCGGCAGATTTTCAAATTCATAGGTGATTACGTCGCATTGCTCGCCGAACCGCCTCAGCGCTTCCTCATCGTCAAATCCAGCGCGGGTGAAATTAGCCGCTACCTCGGCCGCGCAAGGCTGCTCGTGCGGATCGAATATATGGCATTTGTAACCAATCCTGGCTGCGGCAAGAGCCATCATCCGGCCAAGCTGGCCGCCTCCCAAAATGCCGATGGCGGAACCGGGCGCCAAGGCCACTAGGAACGTCTCACTCAGGCTTCTCGGGAACCGCTTCGGTTTGTCTTGCCCGCCAGTCGGCTAGGCGTCCGGCCAGCGCCTCGTCGGTCGAGGCCAGCATCGCCGTCGCGAGTAGCGCCGCGTTGATCGCGCCTGCCTTGCCGATTGCCAGGGTGCCAACCGGGATTCCGGCCGGCATCTGGACGATCGACAACAGGCTATCCATTCCTTTCAGCGACTTGCTTTCGATCGGCACGCCGAGCACCGGCAGCTCGGTCATCGACGCGGCCATGCCGGGCAAGTGGGCCGCACCGCCGGCTCCGGCGATGATCACCTTCAGGCCGCGTTCTTTGGCCGAATGGGCGTAATCATACAGCCGCTTTGGCGTTCGATGGGCCGACACCACCCGGCTTTCATGGATAACACCCAGCGCGTCGAGCGTTGCAGCCGCATGGCGCATGGTTTCCCAGTCGGATGTACTGCCCATAATGATCCCGATCGATGGATCGGCCATTTACATAAATCCCTGCGCTAGCCCCGGGGAACTGGCGGCTTAAAGGGGTGTTGCAGTTGGCGCAATCCGGGACAGTGAGAGGAATGAGAATCCACATTGTCACCAATCTCGATTATGCGTGACCCTGTTAGTGGGGGTTGAACGATGCACGACGTTGCCCTGGAGCAGCGCGATCCGGCGCAATTGCTAGAGGAGATCGCGCGTCTGCGTTCGGAAGTCACCCGGCTCGAATCGCGGGTCGAGGAGCTGGACAAGCTTGCCCATCGCGACCCCCTCGTGCCGCTCGCCAACCGCCGCGGCATGCTTCGTGAGCTCGAAACGATGATCGCCCGCCATGATCGGCACGACACGCCGGCGGCGGTCCTGTTCGTCGATTTGAACGATCTCAAGACGCTGAACGACAGCTTCGGCCACATGGGTGGCGATGCCGCTCTCGTGACCGTGGCGGAGAAGCTTCTCGAAGGCACTCGGGCGACCGATTGCGTCGCCCGGCTGGGCGGTGACGAATTCTGCGTCCTGCTGGAACATGCCGACGAGAAGAGCGCGATCGAAACCGCAGAGCGGCTGATCGCAATCATCGCCGATGGCGATTGTTCGTTCGAAGGCTCCTCGATGCCGCTTTCGGTGGCCATCGGGGTGACCCTGATCGAGAAGGGCGATACGCCGGCAACGGTGCTCGCCCGCGCCGACAAGGCGATGTACCGGGTGAAAGCAGCCGCTTAGGCTGTCCGGGGGACAGCCGTCTTAGCGGCTGCTGCGGCCTAGCGTTCGCTCAGATAATAGCGGTCCCTGACCGACAGATCGTCCGCGAGCTCGTAGACAATCGGCTGCCCGGTCGGGATTTCCAGCCCGACGATGTCCGCATCGGCGATGTTCGACAGATGCTTTTCCAGCGCGCGCAGCGAATTGCCGTGCGCCGAGACCATCACCCGCTCGCCGCGGCGCAATGCCGGAGTAATCTCGGCCTCATAATAGGGAAGCACCCGCCGGATCGTATCCTTGAGGCTTTCGGTCTCCGGAATGGCAATTCCGGCATAGCGCCGGTCGCCGGCCAGCTGGTACGGGCTGTCGGCGTCGAGCGGCGGCGGCGGGATGTCGAACGAGCGGCGCCAGATCTTGACCTGTTCGGCTCCGACCCTGTCGATCATCTCCTGCTTGTTGAGCCCCGTAAGCCCGCCGTAATGGCGCTCGTTGAGGTGCCAGTCCTTTTCCACCGGCAGCCACAATGACTGGAGCTCATGGAGCACCAGGTGCAGCGTGCGGATCGCGCGGGTCTGCACGCTGGTGAAGCAGCGGTCGAACTCGAACCCCTTGTCGGCGAGCATCCGGCCGGCAGCGCGAGCCTCGGCGATGCCCTGTTCGCTGAGATCAATGTCCCACCAGCCGGTAAAGCGATTCTCAAGGTTCCACTGCGACTGGCCGTGGCGCAGTAGGACGAGTGTCGGCATCAGGCCTCGACCTTCTCCGCGGCCGCGCCTTTCTCCGCCTTGGCCTTCCTTAGCTCCGGCAGGATGGCGTGGAGGCTGTCGAGGCAGGCGCCGGCGAGATATTTCGACCGTTCCGGCGACCAGCCGTATACCTCGTCCGGCAGGTCGAAATTATCCTTGAACGGCATTTCCAGCGTCATCGACACGCAGCCATAGCGCTCGGCCAGCTGGGTGGTCGACATCGACATGTTGGCCCCGCCGGGCTTGGCGACTTCATAGCCCTTGCGGGTCTGGAAATCGGGCGACACGCGCTCGAGGGTTTCGCTGAACAGCTGAAACAGCCCGGTCTGGCGTTCGGTAACCGACGGAATGCCCTCGAAACCGGCAAGGAAATTGGCCGGGATTGCCTCGTCGCCATGCACGTCCATGGCGAAGTCGGGCGGCGTTTCGTCCATCGTATTCCTGACGCACAGCACTTCCGGGCTCTTCTCGGCAGACGGCGCATGCCATTCGCGGTTGAGGTTAATGCCCGCCGCGTTGGTACGAAGATGTCCGCGGCGCGATCCGTCGGGGTTCATGTTCGGCACGACGTTGAAGGTGCAATCACGGCGCAGGACACGGGCAATGGGATCGTCGGGATCGGTCAGCTTCTCTAGCGCGCCTTCCATCCACCATTCGGCCATCGTCTCGCCGGGATGCTGGCGGGCATAGAGCCAGACCGTCAGGTCTCCCTCGCCAAGGCTGAGGCAGTCGATGTCCTGCCCGTCCAGGCTTTTGCCCAGGCTGCGATATTCGACGCCGGGAAGGGCCGCTACCGTCGACACCAGGTCATGGTGCCGCTCCATCGAATAGGGCGCGAAATAGGCAACCCAGACCAGGTCGGTTTCTGGCACGAATTTGATGGTCAGGACACCGTCGGAATAGCTGGTCCCCTGAATGCGGGTCCAGTCCTCGCGGTCGATCGAAACGCAGGCCTTATAGTCGGGCCAGCCATCGGGATAGGCCGCGCTGCCGCAGTTCGTGATCCTGAGGGTCACTTCGCGGCCGCCCGCGCCGGCCAGCCGGAAATGAAACCATTGGTGGAAATCGCTCAGATGATCCTTGACGATCTCGAGATCGATGGTGTCGCCGCGCTCCTCGACGACGCGAATGTTACCGGCGTCGAACGCGCTCGAAATCGTGATGGTCATGCATGATCCCTGGTTGGCAGATTCTTGGTTAAGGGCGGCCTCATAGTGCCGCTCGCGCCGATGGGCAAACCCAAGGAAAGCCCCGTCTTTCGACGAACGGCGGTCCTCGGCACTGGCGCCCCGGCGCTGGGTCGATTAGCCCGCAACCCATAAGCGGCGGTTAACGCCGGACATTTCGGAGTTAGTCGATGCGTTTGCTCACTGCCGCCTGCCTGTTGATGGCGGCTCCCGTCCTGGCGCAGACCACGCCGGCCGATCCTTCCATCGGCCGCCGAATCCGCGCCGATGTCGAGTTCCTTGCATCGGACAAGCTCGAGGGCAGGGACACGGGCTCGCGCGGCCATGCCATCGCCGCCGACTATGTGGCTTCGCAATTTCGGGCGATCGGCCTGGAGCCGGCGGGCGAGAAGGGAAGCTGGTTCCAGCAGGTTCCGTTCAGGCGGGCCAGCTACGAGCAGCCGCCGCGCCTCACGCTCACTATCGGCGGCAAGCAGGTCTCGCTCGAATCGGGCAAGGATGCCGGCCTCCGCCCGAGCGTGACGGCCAAGTCGCGCAAACTCAACGCGGGTTTCGTGTTCGTAGGCTACGGTCTCAAGGACGCCCGCTACGGCTTCGACGATTATCGCGGTCTCAACGTCAGGGGGAAAATCGTCGTTGCCCTGGCAGGAACGCCGGGCGGCGTTCCGAGCGACGTGGATGCCCATCTCAACGCCAGCAAGGACGAGGTGGCGGCGGAGCAAGGCGCCATCGGCTATGTGGAATTGCCGCGCAATGACGGCTCTGCGGGCAGGTTCGATCCCGTGCGCCGCAGTAGTCGCCCTTTGATCGACTGGGTCGACGCGAATGGCCGGGCCGGCTCAGCGCCCGCCGGCTTGCAGGTGCAATTGAGCTTCTCCCAGGAAATGGCGGCGAAGCTGTTCGAAGGTGCGCCCAAATCTCTGTCGGCGATCCGCGCCGCGGCCAAGGCCAAGGCCCCTCCGCGCGGCTTCGCCCTGGCGCCAACCCTGTCGCTGGAATCGGACAGCAAGTGGGAGGATTTCACCAGCCCTGAGGTAGTGGGGCTGCTGCGCGGCTCCGATCCCTCGTTGGAAGCCCAGCATGTCGTGCTGATGGGTCACCTCGACCATCTGGGCGTAAAGGCTGACGCGAAGCCCGGTGAAGACGCGATCTACAATGGCGCGCTCGATAATGCCGCAGGCGTCGCGACGATGCTCGAAGCCGCACGCCAATTCGCTGCACAGCCCCTGCGGCCGAAGCGGTCGGTGCTGTTCATCGCCAACACCGGCGAGGAACGGGGCCTGCTCGGCGCCGACTATTATGCCAACCATCCGACGGTGCCGGCGGCGACCATTGTCGGCCTGGTCGATCTCGACATGCCGGTGCTGCTCTATCCGTTCACCGACGTCACCGCCTTTGGCGCGGATCATTCCACGATCGGCGCTACGGTCGCCGAGGCCGGCCGGTCGATGGGCATCGGCGTCGCCCCGGATCCGATGCCCCAGGAAGCTATCTTCACCCGTTCCGACCATTATCGGTTCGTTCGCAAGGGCGTGCCGGCGGTATTGCTGATGACCGGTTACGCCAATGGCGGGGCAGCCGCCTGGGGGGCCTATCTCGGCAAGGTCTATCATTCGCCGCAGGACGACCTCAGCCAGAAGATCGACTGGGATTCGGGGGCGCGATACGCCCTGCTCAACTATCGCATTGCCCGGGCTATGGCCGATGCGCCGCAGCGCCCAATGTGGCTCCAGGCCGATTATTTCGGCGATTTGTTTGATCCCCGCGGTCCGCGCGCCCCCGCGACGGCATCAGCTCAACCTTGACTTGGGCGCGCTCCCACCATAGGGGAGCCGCCGGTTTCATACCTCCTACAACTCAAGCATTACGAAGGCAGGCGTTCCGGCCATGAAGATTCGCAATTCCCTGAAGTCGCTGAAGTCGCGTCATCG
>DATJKE010000009.1:0-3020 GCA_035491735.1 Sphingomicrobium sp. | reverse complement strand
GGCCACCGGCGCCGCCGCTGAGAACACCGGGGTCTGTTCTGGGGCCTGGCGGATCACCGCCTCGGTCTTGCCAGTGCGGCGGGAATCGACCACCTCGGACCAGGTTTCGGCGCGGTCGACAGCAGGCTCGACAAAGTCGTCGGGGTTATCCTCTCCAACCAGGGCGTTGAAGCCGCGATCCATCGCCCGGGCGAAGTCCTTGGTCCATTTCTGAGTCGTCGGATCGCGCAGCCGATAGGTCGGGCCGGTCACTACCCAGCTATCAAGCTGGAGGTTTCCGTTGGGGCCATAGACCCTCATCCGCGTCCCGCTTTGGCGGCCGAGATTGCCGAGCATCGCCTGGCGCTGTGCGGGAGTAACGCTGGGCAGGGCCGCCGCCCCGAGGCCGGCTTCGGCTTCGACCTTGTGGACGCGCTCCTTCTCGAGCCGGTTGCGGTAACTGTCGAGGTAAACGATGGCGAGGCCGACCAACACCAGAGTCAGCAAGTTCACCGCCAGAATGCGGTGAGCGAGGGTCCAGCGTCCTGACCAGGTCAGGACGAGGTCGCCCTCTTCATTCCTCTCCGAAGCGATATCCGACGCCATAAAGGGTCTCGATAGCATCGAATTCGGGATCGACACCGCGGAACTTGCGGCGGATCCGTTTGATGTGGCTGTCGATGGTACGGTCATCGACATAAACGTCGTCCTGGTAGGCGATGTCGAGCAGCTGGTTACGTGACTTGACCACCCCGGGCCTCTGGGCAAGCGCCTCCAGGATCAGGAATTCGGTGACGGTGAGCGTGACGTCCTTACCATCCCAGCGTACCTTGTGACGGGCTGAATCCATGACCAGGCGACCGCGCTCGATCAGCGGCGGCTCTTCCTCGCCGGATTCGGAAGCTGTGGTTGCTCCACGGGCAAGATCCTGGCGACGGAGCAGGGCGCGGATGCGGGCAATCAGCAGCCGTTGGGAAAATGGTTTCGAGATATAGTCGTCGGCGCCCATCGCCAGGCCCAGCGCCTCGTCCAGCTCGTCATCCTTGGACGTTAGGAATATGACCGGCATGCCGCCGGGCTCCCCGCCCATTTCACGCACTCGGCGGAGCAACTCCATCCCGTCCATCTGGGGCATTTTGATATCGAATACGCCTAGATCGGGTGGGTTTTCGGCGAAGGCCCTGAGCGCCGCCTGGCCGTCGGTATAGACGCGTGTCAGGAAGCCCTCGGCCTGAAGCGCGATCGACACCGATGTCAGGATGTTGCGATCGTCATCGACGAGCGCGATCACTGGGCTCATTCCGGCTCCTTAGGCTCCGGCGCTGAGCGATAGCCATCGCTTGCAGGCGAGACAAGCTGTCAAGGCCCTTCCAGTCGCTTTGACCCGAACCCCTGTGATATGTATAGGCCCGTCGCATCGCGAGGCGGCGGCGTCCGGGGCAGGGCGTCGCCCTTGATATTTAAGGGAGAATCGGAGTGAGCGAGCGCACCCCCGCGCACCGGCTGGAAGCCCAGGGCATTGAGACCTCGGCGACCGTCCACTGGAACCTGACGACCTCACCTCTGGTCGAACAGGCAGTGTCGCGCGGCGAAGGCAAGCTGGCCAAGGACGGCCCGATCGTTGTCAAGACCGGCAAGCACACCGGCCGCTCCGCCCAGGACAAGTTCACGGTCCGCGATGCCGAGACCGAAAATACCGTCTGGTGGGGCAAGTCGAACAAGCCGATGAGCCCGGAGGCTTTCGCGGCGCTCAAGGCCGATTTCCTGACCCATCTGAAGACGCGCGAAACGCTGTTCGTAGCCGACCTGTTTGGCGGGTCGCAGCCCGAGCATCGCGTCAACGTCCGCGTCATCAACGAATATGCGTGGCACAACCTTTTCATCCGCACGATGCTGGTGCGGCCGGGGACCGAAGAGCTGTCGAGCTTTGTGCCGGAGTTCACCATCATCGACCTGCCGAGTTTCCGTGCTGATGCTGCCAAACATGGTTGCCGCAGCGAGACGGTGATCGCGGTCAATTTGAGTGAAAAGCTGATATTGATTGGCGGAACCGAATATGGCGGAGAGATGAAAAAGTCGGTTTTCGGACTGCTCAATTATCTCCTGCCGGTCGATGGCATCATGCCGATGCATTGCTCGGCCAATATCGGCGCCAAGGGCGACACGGCGATTTTCTTTGGTTTGTCAGGCACCGGCAAGACGACCCTGTCGGCCGATCCCAATCGAACCTTGATCGGGGACGACGAGCATGGCTGGTCGGACACGGCAGTCTTCAACTTCGAAGGCGGCTGCTACGCCAAGATGATCCGCCTGTCGGCCGAGAGCGAACCCGAGATCTATGCCACCACCAAGCGGTTCGGAACGGTGCTCGAGAATGTCGTGATGGACGAGGTGACTCGCGAACTCGACCTCGACGATAACAGCCTCGCAGAGAATAGCCGCGGTGCATATCCAATCGAGTTCATCCCCAATTCTTCCGAAAAGAATATGGGCCCGGTGCCGAAGAACGTTGTCATGCTGACCGCCGACGCGTTCGGCGTTCTTCCGCCGATCGCCAAGCTGACTCCGGACCAGGCGATGTACCACTTTCTCAGTGGCTATACCGCCAAGGTCGCCGGCACCGAAATCGGCGTGACCGAGCCGGAAGCGACTTTTTCCACCTGCTTTGGTGCGCCGTTCATGCCGCGCCATCCGTCGGTCTACGGCAATCTGCTGAAGGAGCGGATCGCCAAGGGCGGCGTCGATTGCTGGCTGGTCAACACCGGCTGGACCGGCGGCAAATATGGCACCGGAAAGCGCATGCCGATCAAGGAGACCCGCGCCCTGCTGAATGCGGCGCTGGACGGCAGCCTGAAGAATGTGGAGTTCCGCAAGGATCCCAATTTCGGTTTCGACGTGCCGGTGGCAGTGCCGGGGGTCGACAATTCGATCCTCGACCCGCGTTCGACCTGGGCCGACAAGGGCGATTACGACCGCACCGCGGCCAAGCTCGTCGACCTGTTCGTCGAGAACTTCGCCGAGTTCGCGGAGCATGTGGATGA
>DATJKE010000008.1:0-2359 GCA_035491735.1 Sphingomicrobium sp. | reverse complement strand
GGCAACCTTGTAGCGGCCCATATGCCCGCCAATGTCGACCAGCGGCGGGATCGCCGGATAAGCCAGCGGAATGAAGGCGAGCAGGATCATCGCCGCAACGAACGGCCGGCCCTCCCACCAGGGCCGTGGCGTCCCCTTGGGCAGCGCCGCAGGCGCAGCCTGTTCCGCTACAAGATGCGGCGCTTTGATCAAGCGCGGTCGCGCCTTCCGAGCAGCCTCAGGCGGAGCGCGTTCAGCTTGATGAAGCCCTCGGCGTCGCGCTGGTCATAGGCGCCTGCGTCGTCTTCGAAAGTCACTACCTTCTCGCTGTATAGGCTGTGCGGCGACTTGCGGCCGGTGACATGGACGCCGCCCTTGTACAGCTTCATCCGGACCGTGCCCTCGACCTTCGCCTGGCTCTGGTCGATTGCGGCCTGCAGCATGTCGCGCTCGGGCGAGAACCAGAAGCCGTTGTAGATCAACTCGGCATAGCGCGGCATCAGCTCATCCTTGAGATGGGCCGCGCCGCGGTCGAGCGTCAGCTGTTCGATCGCACGGTGAGCTGCATGATAGATGGTGCCGCCCGGCGTCTCGTACATGCCGCGGCTCTTCATGCCGACGAAGCGGTTCTCGACCAGATCGAGGCGGCCGATACCGTGCCGCTTCCCAAGTTCGTTGAGCCTCGTCAGCAGCGTCGCCGGCGACATTGCTTCGCCGTTCACGGCAACGCCGTCGCCACCCTTGAAATCAATGGTGATTTCTTCCGGCGTGTCGGGCGCCGTGATCGGGTCGTCGGTGCGCGAAAAGACATAGTCCGGCACTTCCTGCCACGGATCCTCGAGCACCTTACCTTCCGACGAGGTGTGGAGGAGGTTGGCATCGGTCGAGAAGGGGCTTTCGCCGCGCTTGTCCTTGGGGACCGGGATCTGGTTCTTCTCGGCAAAGTCGACCAGCGCCGTGCGGCTGTTCAAATCCCATTCGCGCCACGGCGCGATCACCTTGATATCCGGCGCCAGCGCATAATAGCCAAGTTCGAAACGGACCTGGTCGTTGCCCTTGCCGGTCGCGCCATGGCTGACGGCGTCGGCACCCACCTGGTGAGCGATCTCGACCTGCCGCTTGGCGATCAGCGGGCGCGCGATCGAAGTGCCGAGCAGATATAGGCCCTCGTAAAGCGCGTTGCCGCGCATCATCGGGAAGACGTAATCGCGGACGAACTCTTCGCGCAGGTCGTCGATGAAGATGTGCTCGGGCCTGACCCCCATCAGTTCGGCCTTGTGCCGCGCCGGGCCCAGTTCCTCGCCCTGGCCCAGATCGGCGGTAAAGGTAACCACCTCGCAGCCATAGGTCTGCTGCAGCCACTTCAGGATCACGCTGGTGTCGAGGCCGCCCGAAAAGGCGAGCACGACGCGCTTGATCTTGTCGGCCATGCTGGTGATTTCCTTTGTGCTGATACTGTCCGATTGAGTGGCGCGCGCCTTGCCACCAACACCCCCGCCGTTCAAGCGCCATACAGCTAGCGGGGAATAGCCATTCAACTTCCGTAGAGGAGGGGTGACCCATGAAGAAGTTTCTGATTGCCGCTGCGGCATTGATGGCAGGCACGGCCGCACTGGCGCAGACCGCGCCGGTCGCGCAGCCGGCTCCTGCGGCGCCAGCCGCGCCGATGGCCCATCCGATGGCAGACAAGACCATGACCCGCGCCGAAGTCGTGGCGATGGTTCGCGACCATTTTGGCCGCCTGGACTCCGACAAGAATGGCTCAATCACCACTGACGAAGTGATGAAGAGCGCTGACCAGTGGGGCGACCATGCGAGGGTGATGCGCTTCCCGCGCGGCGAGGGCGGCGACCAGGTCATGAGGTATGAGCGGCGCGATCCCAAGGAAGCTTTCGACCGCCTCGATGCCAACAAGGATGGATCGATCAGCCGGGACGAATTCACCAAAGGCCAGCAAGAGCGGTTCGAAAAGCGGATCGAGATCCGTGAACAGCGCAAGGAGGCCGTGAAGGATGCGAAGCCCGGCGAGAAGCAGGCCTACCGCATGCACCACATGGGGGGCCCGGGCGCCGGCCGAATGATCGTCATGGCCGACAGCGATCATGACGGAAAGATCACGCTGGCCGAGGCGGAGGCCCTGGCGCTCCAGCATTTCGACCAGATGGACGCCAATCATGACGGCCAGGTCACGCCTGAAGAACGCCGCGCCGGACGGCCGATGATCATCAAGAAGGTGATTGAGGAAAAGAAGACCAACGGCTGATTGTCCCGGTTGGTTTGATGACGGGCTCGGCCTTGCGCCGGGCCTTTTTTCGTGGCTGATGCGCGCCCAATCAGAGGGAGTTGCAACGCAATGTCTTACATGTCCCGCGCAGCCGCG
>DATJKE010000007.1:0-38774 GCA_035491735.1 Sphingomicrobium sp. | reverse complement strand
CGATCCTTCGCTCGCCAGCCAATTGGCTGGACTGGTCGGAGAGGCTCAAGCCGGCGTCGCGGCTTTCGACGCCAGACAGGCCACTGCCGAGCGGCTCGCCTCTGCGGCCGGACCAATGGCCAGTGAGAGCTGGGTTGTTGCGGAGCAGGCCCTTTCCCTGCTGGTCGAGCAACATGGGGTAACGACGCAGGCCGCTGCCAATATCGACAAGCTTGGCTCCAGCCGCATTCAGGCACAACGCTGGATCAGACCCGCGGACCAGCAGGCCATCGCGTCCGCGGCCTCCGAAGTTGCCGCGATCAGCGGTCGCCAGGCGGAAGCGATCGATCGGCTGAAGAACCAGCTCGCTCGCTGACCAGGGCGGCGGCGCGCGCGGCCGGCCATTCATCGGCATCGATGCGATAGACGATCGAAGGATTCATCTCCGGGCCGAAGCGGGTATCGATGAAGTCGAGGTCTTCCCTGCGTGCCATCCCGAGCCGCTTCATCAATCCCCGGCTAGCGGAATTCGTACCAGTGGTGAGCGCAACGACATGCGGAGCGCCAAACCGGTCAAAGGCTAGGTCGAGGCAGGCGATCGCCGCTTCCTTGGCGTAGCCTTTCCCCCAGGCAGTCTCACGAAGGCGCCAGCCAATTTCAAATTGGCCGGCGAGGTCGGTACCGCCCGGAGAATTGACCCGCTTCAATCCGCAGAAACCGAGCAGCTCATCATCCTCCTTGCGCTCGACCAGCCAGAAGGTGTGCCCAAGGTCGCGCTGATAGCCTTTCAACCGCTCGAACGCAGCATCCCAACCATCCCGGTCCTGCACACCGCCCAAGTGCCTCATCACCTCGGGAGTGTTCATGATCGAATAGAAGAGCTCGCCATCCGTCTCGCCCCATTCGCGCAGCCTGAGCCGCTCGGTTTCAACTGCGATTTTGATCATGCGTTCCTGCGGCCCAGCCGGGTGCCCAGGTAAAGCAAGGCGCCAACCGCGAGGAAAGCGAAGAACGCCCGCCATTCTTTCCAATTGGAATGGGAGGCTGCCCACAAGACCAGCGCGCCGGCCAGAACAGGAAGGAGCACGCCTCTGGTCAAACGCACTTTGCCTGCCAGCCAATCGAGACGTGGCACCGCGGCGATGCAGGCCAAATAGGCGAACAGCCGCGACACCGTGCTGATCACCGCTAAGGTAATGAAACTCCCCGAAAGAGCCAATGCGAGGCCAATTGCACCAACCGCCACAATCGAATTGGCCGGCGTTGCGAAGCGCGGGGAGATCTTGCCAAACCAACGCGGCAGCAACCCCTGGTCGGCGAAGCTGGAGGTGATCCGGGAGATTGAAGTGACCGCACTCAGCTGATTGGCCAGGACGGAGACAATCGCGGTAACGCCGAGAATGATGACGCCGGTCGGCCCCAGCGCCTTCGATGCAAGAGCGGCCAACGGCGCATCGCTTTGGCCGATGCCCGACGCCGTGTAGGCGAGCTGAACCAAGAAATAGAGCAGGGTAACGCCGGCAACCGTAAGCAGCAGCGCTCGCGGAATATTGCGCTCGGGATCGCGGGTCTCACCGGCGGGAATAGTCGCCGCCTCAAATCCAACGAAGGCATAGAGCGCGGCCAGCGCGACACCTTCAACGGCAGAGAATTCGGGCAACTGGGGCGCCGGGATGTCGGCCAGCAGCAAGCCAAGCGCCCCGATCAGGATCAAGGGCGCCAGCTTCAACATGGTCATGCCGCCGAGCGTATCGACCGCGCGGCGAATGCCGATGACATTGACCAAGGTAATGGCACTTACTGTGACGATTATCGTCAATCGGCCGTCGAGCGGCGGCCAGAGTGCGCCGGCATAAGCGGCAAGCACATGCGCATTGGCAGCCAGCGAAGCGGCACGTGCCGCGTAGAGCATCCAGCCCGCCTCGAAGCCGATAAACTGGCCGAATGCCTTGCCGGCATAGAGTTGCGGCCCGCCGGAACTATCGAAACGACTGGCGAGATCGGCGTAGCAGAGCACGACCGGCATGATCCCTATCCCGGCTAGCAGCAGCAGCCAGGGAGCGAAGCTGCCGACCGCTGCATCAAGCTTGCCCGGAAGGCCGAAGATCGCCGCGCCGATCATGCCGTTCAGCGCCAGCAGCGCCGCGCCCCAGATGCCGACGTCGCGGCGTGTTGTGACTGCTGATTGAGCTTCGTCAGCCATTTAGGGCTGCAACCCCGCGCTGGAGTGCCTCAATCGCTTCATCGACATGTTCGACATGGGTCCGGAACGAGAGAATCGCGCATCGAATGTGGAATTGGCCGTCGATCCGCGTTCCGCTCAGCATGACGCGTCCTTCTTGCAGCAAATGCTGAAGCAATCGTTCCGTCGCCGTGTCGGCGTCGCCATTGTCCGGCACATAACGAAACGCCACGACTGACAGGTCCGGCGGGGGACCGGCGTCGAAATCGGGAAGCTCCGACAGGCGGGCGTGGAAGTAGCGAGCCAGCCCCAGCTTTTCCTGCTGTGCGGCGCGAAATGCGGCGATCCCTGCCAATTGCAGCGGGAGCCACATTCGTAGCCCGCGGAAATGACGCGTCAGCTCGGGCGACAAGTCGGCCGGAGACGGTCCAACCTCACTCTCGCCCAATGGGGTTATATATTCGGCGGTGGCAGTGAAGGCGTGCAACAGCAAATTGCCGTCACGGATCAGCGTGGCGCCGGTCCCATAGGGCAGGAACAGGGTCTTGTGCGGATCGAGTGCGACGCTGTCCGCCCGCTCGATCCCACGCAGCTTATCCCGGCCCTCGTCGCACAGCGCAAACAAGCCGCCATAGGCCCCGTCGACGTGGAACCAGACGCCGTGCCTCGCGCAAACGTCGGCTATCCTGTCGATCGGATCGACCGAGCCGGTGTCGATCGTGCCTGCCGACGCAACGACCATCCAGGGCTTCACGCCATCGGCAACGTCCCGCTTGATCGCCTCCTCGAGCGCCGCAACATCCATGCGGCAGCGATCGTCGGTTGCGATCAGCCGTTTCGGTGCCCGCCCGCGCCCGGCAATGTGCAATGCCTTGTCGACGCAATGGTGGACGAAGCGGGTCATGTAGATCGCTCCGCCGCCGTCAGGATCGCGTGCTTCACGGGCGGTGACGATGGCCGTCAGATTGGCCAAGCTGCCGCCCGACGTCAGCGTGCCGGCGCTGGTATCGGGGTAGCCGATCACCTTGGCCATCCAGGCGCAGCAGGCATTTTCGACCCGAACCGCGCCGGGACTGGCCGAGGCGAAACCGGAGTATTTGTTGGAGACTGCGGCGAGGAAATCGCCCAACGCGGAATGGAACAGCGCGCCGCCCGGAATGTAGGCCATGAAGCGTGGCGAGGTGGTGGTGAACCCCGGCCGGTTCACGCACTCCCCGAAATAGGAAAGTATCTCGTCGGCCTCGCGCCCTGTTTCGCTGAATTCCGGATCCAGCCGCTGGGCGAACACCCCGTCCCAACTGTTGTTGGCCGGCAATTCGGGCAGGGCGTCGAGATAATCGAGCGCATGCTGGAGCGCCTTGGTTCCGAGGGTCTTTCGAGCTTCAGAATCGGGCTCCAGCGGCCGCATGGCGGCCTTCAGCGCCTCCAGATCCCCCCGCGAGGCGCTCACCCCGCGATCAGCTTTGCTGCGAGCGGTGCATGGTAGGTGAGCACGCCGGACGCGCCGGCGCGCTTGAATGCCAGCAGCGTTTCCAGCACGAGGGCATCGCGCTCGCCGGCGCCGGCCGCTGCGGCCGCCTCGATCATCGCATACTCGCCGGACACCTGATAGGCGAACGTAGGAACGCCGAAGTGGTCCTTCACCCGCGCCAGCACATCGAGATAGGGCAGGCCAGGCTTCACCATCACCATGTCGGCGCCCTCGGCGAGGTCGAGCGCGACCTCGCGCAGCGCCTCGGCGCCATTGGCGGGGTCCATCTGATAGCCGCGCTTGTCGCCCTTCAGCAGGCCGCGGCTGCCGACCGCATCGCGGAACGGGCCATAAAAAGCGGAAGCATATTTGGCGGCATAGGCCATGATCGCCGTGTCAATGCGGCCGGCTTTCTCCAACCCCTGGCGAATCGCGCCGATGCGGCCGTCCATCATGTCGGAAGGTGCGACGATGTCCGCCCCGGCGAGGGCCTGGACCAGCGCCTGCTGGACGAGGACAGCGGTCGTCTCATCGTTCAGGACCCGCCCCCTGTCGTCGGTCAGCCCGTCATGGCCGTGCGCGGTGTAAGGGTCCAGCGCAACGTCGGTCAGCACCCCAACCTCTGGCACCGCATCCTTGATCGCCTTGATTGCCCGGCAAATGAGGTTGTCGGGATTGAGCGCCTCGCGCGCGTCGTCGGTCCGAAGGTTTGGCGGCGTGTTCGGAAACAGGGCGATGCATGGAATGCCAAGGTCGCGCGCCTCCCGCGCCTTGTCCGCCAGCCGGTCGACCGACCAGCGGCTGACTCCGGGCAGCGTCGAAATCGGCTCCTCCTGACCATCGCCTTCGCAGACGAACAACGGCCAGATGAGATCGCTGGGATGAAGCCGGTGCTCGGCCAGCATGTCACGGATCCAGGGCGCCGACCGTCCGCGACGCATCCGCATCGCCGGGAATGAGGGTGTTACCATGCCGCGCGCTCTAGCCGAGTTGGCCGCGGGAATGGAAGGCCATTAGGCGGCCGGGCTGAGTGCGCCGCCAGGCTCGCGCGTCGCCTGCGCTTCTTCGACGCACTCGTCGTCGCCTGGCTGTTCCTCGATCGTGAATCGCGCTTTTCGCCAACCACCCTGGAAGTAAAAGGCCATCGCCAGGGCCAGGTTGACGGAGGAGCTGACCGGGAAGCTCAGCCAAATCGCATCGGCGTTGAGAGACGGATAGCTGGCGGCAATGAAGCCGAAGCGAACCGGCACCAACCCGATGCAAAGAATGATCAAGGGTCCCCAAACCGAGCCATTGGCCCTGACCGTCCCGAACAGCACCATGGTCACCCCGAACAGCAGGAAGTTCCACGTCGCCAGCACATGGATATGCCGGGCGATTGGCAGCGCCGGACTGGCCGGGCCCATGAACAGGCTGAGCACCGCGCGGTCCGAGAGGGTCATCAATATGATCAGCACACCAGTGATGGCAAAGGTGTAGATCACGCCCGATCGGGTGATGGCATTGACCCGGTCCCAGCGGCCCGCGCCGATATTCTGCGCGGTCATGGCGCTGACCGCTGCACCGAGCGCCATCGCCGGCATCTGGACATAGGTCCACAGCTGCATGGCGACGCCGAATGCGGCGGCGGTATCGACTCCTTCGCGATTGACGATGCCGATCAGCGTCAGCGCCGACATTGAAATGACGATCATCTGGATCCCCATCGGCAATCCCTTGGCGACCAGGGTCCGCAGGATCGACCAATTGGGCAGCAGGTAGGAAAGCTCGCGCCCGCGCAGCCTGAGGGGAAGATCGCGGGCGTAGATGAAGATAAGGAGCCCGATTAGTGCGACATAGTTGGCAATGGCCGTCGCGGTCGCAGAGCCGGCAATGCCCATTTTCGGCGCGGGCCCCAGCCCGAGGATGAAAACCGGATTGAGGCCAGAGTCGAGCAGGACCGATACGATCATGAACCATAGCGGGGTTATGCTGTCCCCTGCCCCGCGCAGCGCCATCATCAACAGCGCCATCAGGATCATGGTCGGCATGGCGATGAAAATGACGCGCAGGTACGCAAGCGCCAGCGGCGCCGCGTCGGCGGGCGTCCCGAGCACCGCAAGGATCGCCGGCGACAGGAACCAGCCCGCAACGGCCATGATGATGGTGGCAAGGCCGAAGGCGCCGGCGGCCGTGCCGAAGATGCGGCGCGCCCCGTCGACGTCCTTCCGCCCCCAATATTGGCCGATGAGGATGGTCGAGGCCATGCCGAAGCCGAACACGAAGGCGTTCAGAAGGAACATCACCATATTGGCGTTGGACGTCGCCGCCAGCGCATGTTCGCCGAGGAAACGGCCGACCCAGATGGCGTTGATCGTGCCGTTCAACGACTGGATGATCGACGAGGCCAGCGTCGGCAGCGCGAAGCTGAGCAGGGTTTTTCCGATATGGCCCTGGGTCAGGTCGCCGCGGCCAGTTCGTCGAGATGCTGCGTCGGCCATGGCTTCTCCATTTTTGTGCCCCGGCGAAGGCCGGGGTCCAGGAGCGCGCAGCGCTCTACGGCTTCGCCGCCTGGGCCCCGGCCTTCGCCGGGGAACGGCTAACCGAGCCGTTCCAACGCAGCACGAAGCCGTTCGGCTTCACCGGCCTTGGCCTCATGATCGCCACGGGCCTTTTCGACCGCTTCGGGCTTGGCCCGCTCGGTGAAGGCAGGATTGGCGAGGCGCGCGGCAAGGCTGTCGCGTTCCTTTTCGGCCGCGGAGATGCCCTTCGACAGACGTGCCTTTTCGGCCTCGAGATCGATCGCACCTTCCAGCGGAAAGGCGATCGTGACGCCGCCCGCCACGATCTGCGCGGAGCTGGGCGGTACGGTTTCGGAAGCAACCGGCGTCCCGACCTTGGCCATGCGCGCCAACGTCGGCGAATTTATTGCCAGCCGCCCCATCATCGCCGCGTCGCCGCCGATGACATGCGCTGTCAGAGTGGCGCTCCACGGAATGTTGAGCTCTGCGCGCATCGCGCGGACCTGGTCGATCACCTCGACAAGGCCGCCAATGTCGCGTGCCGCGTCGGGATCGCGCCGGGCTGCCGGCTCAGGCCATTTGGCGACGATCAGGTCGTACGGCCGCGTCCCCATTGAATGCCATAGCTCTTCGGTGACGAAGGGCATGAACGGGTGGAGCATGACCAAAATCTGGTCGAACGCCCAGGCGGCGACGGCGCGAGTTTCATCATCCCACGCGCCCTTCACCAACTCGACATACCAGTCGCAGAAAGTGCCCCAGGTGAAGTGATAGATGGCGTCGGCCATGCCGTCGAAGCGCAGCTCGGAGAAGGCCTTGTCGAGACGGCCAAGCGTCTCGACCACCTCGCCGATGATCCAGCGGTTGACCGGCAGCTGCGCGTCCGGAGCCGCGATGCTTTGCGAGGCACCAACGCCATTTCCCTGCAGGAAGCGCGCGGCGTTCCACAGCTTGGTGGCGAAGTTGCGGTAGCCCTCCACCCGCTTTTCATCGAGCTTGATGTCGCGGCCCTGGCTTTCCATCGCCGCCATGGTGAAACGCAGCGCGTCGGCGCCATATTTGTCGATCAGGCCGAGCGGGTCGACCGTATTGCCCTTCGACTTGGACATTTTCTGCCCGTGCGCGTCGCGGACCAGCCCGTGGAGATAGAGTGTCTTCCATGGCGCTTCGTCGAGAAACTCCATCCCCTGCATCGCCATCCGCGCATCCCAGAAGAAGAGGATGTCGAAGCCGGAGATGAGCACATCGTTCGGATAATGGCGCTTGAGGTCGTGGGTCTGCTCCGGCCAGCCGAGCGTGGCGAACGGCCACAATGCCGAGCTGAACCAGGTGTCGAGCACGTCGTCGTCCTGGCTCAGGACAGTGCCCTCCCCAGCCTGCTCTTGCGCCTCTTCAAAAGTTTCAGCGACGAAAACGTTGCCGGCGTTGTCGAACCATGCCGGGATGCGATGCCCCCACCATAGCTGGCGCGAGACGCACCAGGGCTGGATATTCTCGAGCCAGTTGAACCAGGTTTTGGACCAGGTTTCCGGCACGATCTTGATCTCGCCGGCGCGGGTCGCGGCCATCACCCGCTCGGCCAGCGGCGCGACGTTCACATACCATTGGTCGGTCAGCCAGGGCTCGATTACGACACCCGAACGATCTCCAAAGGGCGTAGGAATTACCCGCTCTTCAATCTTCTCAAGAGCGCCTTCCTCCTGAAGAAGATCGACAACCGCCTTCCGCGCCGCCTCGCGCGACAGGCCAATCAGGTCTGCCGGGATCAGCCCGTCGGCGGTCTGCACGACCTTCGCCTGCCCATCGAACATGTTGAGCATCTCGGCCGGCTTGAACCCGGCGCGGCGCCCGACCTCGAAATCGTTGAAGTCGTGACCCGGCGTCACCTTGACCGCGCCCGACCCCAGCTCCGGATCGGCATGTTCGTCGGCGACGATCGGGATCAGCCGGCCGGTGATCGGATGCTTGAGCATCTTGCCGACCAGCGCCGCGTAACGCTCGTCATCCGGATGCACGGCCACCGCCATATCGGCCAGCATCGTTTCCGGCCGGGTCGTTGCGACGTGGATCGCGCCCTTACCGTCGGCCAGCGGATATTTCAGATGCCAGAAATGACCCTGCACTTCGCGGGTCTCGACCTCCAGGTCGCTGATCGCGGTCTGGAACTTGGGGTCCCAGTTGACGAGGCGCTTGTCACGATAGGCGAGCCCGCGCTTGTACAGCTCGACGAACACATGGATGACCGCGCTGGCGAAACCCGGGTCCATCGTGAACCGCTCGTTCGACCAGTCGCAGCTGGCACCGAGGCGGCGGAGCTGGCGGGTGATCTGCCCGCCGCTTTCTTCCTTCCACTCCCAGACCTTCGCCACGAATTCATCGCGGCTGTAGTTGGTGCGCTTGTCCTGCCGCTCCTCGAGGTTGCGCTCCACCACCATCTGCGTGGCGATGCCGGCATGGTCCATGCCAACGACCCACAGGCTGTCCTTGCCCTGCATCCGCGCGTGCCGGACGAGGATGTCCTGCAGCGTATTGTCGAGCGCATGGCCGATGTGCAGCGAGCCAGTGACGTTGGGCGGCGGCATGACGATGGTGAAAGGCTCGGCGTCAGGCCGCTCCGGGCGGAACAGCCCCTGCCCCTCCCAATGGGCATACCAGCGGGCCTCGATCGGGCCCGGCTCGAACGTCTTGGCAAGCTCGGTCATGGGCCGCGACTAACGGCCCATGTGCCGCACCGCAACAATCAGTTGGCGGCGGGCTTGCCGAGATAGGTGCCGAGCCAGCCGACCACCTCATCGTACCAGCGGATCGAATTCTTCGCTTTCAGCACCCAATGGTTCTCGTCCGGCCACACGATCAGCTTCGACGGGACTTCCCGGCGCTGGAGCGCGGTGAAGGCGGCGATACCCTGGGTGTATGGAATGCGGAAATCCTTCTCGCCGGTGATCACCAGCATCGGCGTCTTCCACTTGGCGACATGGTTGACCGGGTTCCACCGCTCGAACGCGGCCGGATCCTCATAATAGGCCTTGCTGCCATGCTCCCACTCGTCGAACCAAAGCTCCTCGGTTTCATAGGCCATGGCGCGGGCATCGAATACGCCGTCGTGCTGGACAAGGCACTTGAACCGGTCGGGCCACTGGCCGGCGATCCAGTTCATCATATAGCCGCCGTAGCTGGCGCCGAGCGCGCAGGCATTGTCGGCATCCAGCTGCGGATCGTTGGCAGTGGCGAAAGCGAGGCCCTTTTGAAGGTCCTCAAGCGGCCAGCCGCCCCAATTGTTATGGATCGCGTCGGTAAAGGCCTGGCCGTAGCCGGTCGACCCGTGGAAATCGACGCTGACCACCCCATAGCCGGGACCCGCGAACACGCGCGGGTTCCAGCGATAGGACCAACTGTTGCTGAAGCTGCCCTGCGGCCCGCCGTGGACGACGAAGGCAATCGGCAGTTTGCCGGTTGCCGCCTGCGGCTTCAGCGTGAAGCCCCACACGGTGTCGTTGTTGGCGCCCTTGAAGCTGAACTTCTTGAAATTGACCGCATCGAGTTCGGCCAGCAGCGCGTGGTTGACGTCGGTTAGCTGGGTGACCTTGCCCTTGGCGTCGACCCGGAACAGGTCGTCCGGCGCCTTCACGCTGTTGGAGGTGTAGACCGCACCGCCCCCGGCCAGTGGCACGACATTGCCGGCGTGGCCGTCGCCGGTCAGCTTGGTGACCCTGCCGGACGCCGCGTCGACCCGGAAGACCGGCTGCTCGAGCGTATCTTCGGCCGTGACCAGGATCGACTTGCCGTCCTTTGACCAGGCGATCGAGCCGACCGAGCGGTCCCAATTCTGCGTCAGCGCCCGGACTTGCCCGGTGGCCAGGTCGCGGACCTTGAGCACCTGACGGTCGGCTTCGTAGCCGGCCCGCGCCATCGAGAAATAGGCAAGGCTGCGGCCGTCGGGCGACAAGGTCGGCAGATTGTCGGTGCCGTCATTGTCGGCGGTAAGGTTGGCCGGCTGGGCCGATCCGTCCGCAGGCGCGGAGAAAATGTCGAGGTTGGTCGACGTCGCTTCGATCCGCCCCGCCTCGCGCAGTGCGAAATAGACGGTCTTGCCATCGGTCGAGATATCGACCTCCTCACCGCCGCCGAACGGCTTGGACGGCGTGTCGCCGACCAACGCGGCGGTTACTGGCACGCCGGGGCCCGCTACTCGTCCACCCTCGATCGGGAACGCAAAAATGCGGCTGCGCACGCCGGGCTCGGCCCAGGTGTCCCAGTGGCGGATGAACAGCTGATCATATTCACGGGCTGACCCGCCCTGGTCGACCTTCTTGACGCTCTCGCAGGCGAAGTCTTGGCACTTGAGATCGCGGTCGGCCCAGACGATCAGCCTGCTGCCGTCGGCGCTGACCTTGAAACCGGAAATATCACCCTTGAGATCCGACAGCTGTGCCGGCTGGCCGCTGACGGCCATGCGAAACAGCTGATCCTGCCCATTGACGGGTGCCAGGTACCAAATTGCGCCATCGGCTCCGAACGCTGCATCATGAGCGCCCTGGGTCGCGCCGGCCAGCGGCTGCGGAGCCGCGCCCTTGGCCTTGAGGTCGAGGATATGGACGACATTGTTGCGCTTGTTGGCAGCCAGGTCGGTCGTCGACAGGGAGAAGACGGCATAGCGCCCATCGGGCGATACGCTGGGCGCGCCAAGCCGGCGCATCATCTGCATGTCGGTCGCAGTCATCGGCCGTGCGATGGCCGGAGTTGCGATTAGGGCGGCGGCCGCGACACTGGCGGCAAGGGCGATGCGGTTGATCATGGCGCGTGGCGTAACGATGAGCGCTTAGCTATTCAATAAGGCCGGACTTGGTTCCCAACCCTCGTCGAGCCAGCGGGCGCGCTGGTCGAAACTAGACCGGCCGCCCCGTGATGCGGTGGATCTCGCGCTTCACATGCTCGTCGACGATCGCCGGCAGATGCTCGTCCAGCCATTGTTTGAGGATCGGCCGCAGCATTTCGCGGATCATTTCCTCGAGCGGGTTGTACTGCGGCGGCGGCGGAGCCGTGGCGGCCACACTCGCAAGGGCTTCCAGCTTTTGGCGGCTCTCGTCGGCCGCATCGGATTCAAGCAGCGGCGGCCCAAGATCGACCGGCGGCGGCGCCGCCTCCATGGTTTCGTCGAGTTCGAGGACGTCCTCGCCTTCACCCTCGACCAGCCGATCGGCTACCGTAGATGCGGTCACCGCGCGAATCTCCTTTTCTTCGGCGATCACGCGTTTGATCGACGCGAGAATATCTTCCATCGAAGGCTCACGAGCACCGGCCATGGCGCTCCTATTACTTATTGGGCGTCCGGAGTCACGCCCTGAGGCTGTTCCTGCGGTGTGACGGTGCTGGTCGCGACCGGATTATGGCGGGGGTCGTCCGACCAATCGTTCCAGTCGCCCGCAACCCGGCGATAATTGCCGAGGGGGTCGTAAAGCGCTCCGCCATCGAGGCCGAGATCGTCGGCTTCGGCCTGCCCCATGGCGTTCAGAAGCTGAAAGCCGGCGACATAGGCATCGCGGCGCGCGGTCACCAGCAGGACCTGGGAATTCAACAATTCCTGTTCGGCATCGAGCACGTCGAGGATCGTGCGGGTGCCCACGCTGTTTTCCGCGCGGACGCCTTCAAGGGCCAACTCGTTGGCCTTGACCGCCACCTCGTTCGATTTGATCGCGTCCATTGCCGCCTGATAGTCGGCGAAGGCGGACCGCGTGTTGGATACGACCGCTCGCTCGGTGGCGATGCGTTGCTCGAACGTTTGTCCTTCAATCGCTTGGGCCCGGCGAATACGGGCCGAAGGCAGGCCGCCTTGATAGAGCGGGACTCGTGCCTGGGCGCCGATGCTCGTGGCCGTACCGGACTGAAGGCCGAAATCGTCGCCCGTCGCATCGAAATAATCTGCCGAAGCCACGCCGGAGATTGTCGGAAGGCGGGTGCCGCGAACTGATTTGACGTCATAGCCGGCCGCCTCGGCCTGACGGGTGATCGAGATCAGGTCGGGATTGTTGACGAGGGCGATCCGGACCGCTTCATCGGCGGTGGCCGGGAAGGGTGGCAAGGGCGGCGGGGGTTGCAACTGGCCGGGTTGCTGGCCGATGACCCGCCGGTAGTTTTGCTCGCTGGCGGTGGCACGGCCCTGGGCCAGAGTAAGCCGTGACTGGGCCAGCGCAAGCCGCGCTTCGGACTGGGCGACATCGGTGCGGGTGACGTCCCCGATTTCAAACCGGTCACGGGTCGCTTCCAAGTTGGTCTGCAGCACTCTCACGTTGTTGGCATTCAATTCCACCGTCGCGCGGTCACGAATTACGTCCATGTAGGCCGCAACCGCCTCGGTGAAGACATCGCCCTCGACAGCGCGCAACGTTGCGCGACCTGCCTCGACCCGGGTTTTTGCTGCCTTGATATCGTTCTTGACGGTCCCGCCCTGGAAGATCGGAACCGCCAGATCTGCGCCCGCCGTCAGAAACGGCCCCTTGCCGGTACCGACTTCGAAACGGCCGCTGCGCGAAATGTCTCGGGTGAGGCCGGCGGTGCCGGTTACCGTCGGTCGCCCGGCCGACCGGGCGATCGCTACGCCAGCGTCAGTTGCTTTCAAGGCTTCCCGTTGAGCCGTGAGCGTGGGGTTGGCGCGGTAGGTCGACCCCAGCGCCTCGCGCAGCGTGTCGGCCGAAGCCGCCCCTGAAGTGAGCGTAATCAGCAACGAGGCTAGGACAAGGCTACGGGTCACAGGCGTTTCTCCGCTCTATCAGAAGGTGAAGGCCCGTGGCCGTTCGAAGCCGGGTAACCGCTCCACGTCCGCGTCGGCAATGCTGCGCCTCCCTAGCGCGCCGCCGGCAGCCATTCCAATAACCAGGCGAGACACGCCGCGCTCCACGACGGCGCCCGCAAGACGCCCTCCTTCGCGAAGCTGCTTGACGAGCGCGGCCGGAATTTCTTCGACAGCTCCGCCGAGAAGAATGAGGTCATAGGGCGCACCCTTGGCCCATCCCATTTCCAATTCCCCAACCGACGTTTCAACGCCGGCCGCCGCTGCAGCCGAAGCCAATGACCGGTCGGATTCCAGCGCGACGACATCCAGTCCGATGGAGCGAAGCAAGGCGGCAGAATAGCCAGTGCCGGAGCCAACCACGAGAGCTCGCTCTCCCGCTCTCGGTCCAAGCGCGTTCAGCAGCTTGCCAAGTGCGGCTGGAGGCATCATCGATCGCCCAGCGCCAATTTTCACTGGCCGGTCGAAATAGGCCAGTGCCCGCGCTTCGGCCGGTACAAAATCTTCTCGCGCAACCTTGCTCATCGCCGCCAGCACGTCGCGGTCGGTCACGCCTTCGGGGCGAAGTTGACTGTCGACCATCGCTCGACGGGCCAGGCTGAAATCCTGCATGAACTCCTCGTTCGTCACGAACTGTTATATGCCACTAACACAGTGGCCCTTCAAGGGCTCCATATCCTGCACTTGTTGCTCCGCCAAGCAAGACGCCCCTCCATTCGTCGAATGGCGCTGACCAGGCGATGATCAATGCTCCCGAAATGCCGCCCATAGGGTGTCAGACAGCGGTTCGAACGCATACTGCAGCGCAGTTCTCTTCTTCAGCGGGACCAGCACCGCCACCGGAGCGCCCGCCCGAAACTCAAAATCCTTGCCTCTGATCTTCTTGACGGCCTGCATTTCATTGGCGGGCACCCGAACTTCCGCTGTGTAGTAAGGCAGGCCGGACTTCTCGTCGACGAGCGTGTCGGCCGACAGGCGCGTGAGCTGGCCCATGATGATCGGCAGGCTGCGATCGTGAAGTCCGAGAAACTTGACCTGCGCTTGCTGCCCGACCCGCAAGTCATCGGCATCGTCGACCGCCACCTTGGCTCCAACGACAAGATCGGCATTGGCCGGCACAATATCCATTAGCGTCTGGCCGGGCGCGATCACGCCACCCACGGTGAAAATCGAAAGGCCGATTACGGTTCCGGACACGGGCGCTCTAATCCTCAATCGCTCCAGCTGGTCACTCGCAGCGCGATATTTGGGCAGCAGCTCGCCAAGCGCAAATTCGACTTCGCGCAATTCTGAAGAGGCCCTTTCACGGTAGGTCTTTTCTGCTTCGATCTGGCGTAGACGCCCGCCGCTGGCCGAAGCACGGGCCTCGGCCACGCTGGCCTGATATTGGCCGCGCTGACCATGAAGATCTGCTTTCGCTCGCTCCAGGGCACGCATGCGCGAAACCGAGACAAATCCTTTGTCGGCAGCCGGTCGCAAGGCATCGATTTCCTGCTGGATCAATCGCTCCTGCTCGGCCGAAGAGACCATCTTGGACTGATAACCGCTGGCGCTTTGAATAGCCTGAGCCGATTGCTGTCCAAGTACGGAGGATTGCGCGGAAAGCAGCGTGCGGCGAGCTCGAAACTCATTCGACTGGACGCGGATCGCTTCATCGACCTCTGCGCGCCTTGGGCCCTGAGCCGTACTGAATTCCGCCGGCCAGGTGACTGTCGGCGCGCCCGACAACTCTGCTTCGAGCCGGGCCTTTTGTGCCTGCAAATTGACCATTTGGGCGGCAAATGCCCGCTCCTGCGCCCGGACTTCCGCCCCGGCCAGCTCGATCAGCAGATCACCCTTGTTGACCTGGCGGCCCTCCGCAACGTTGATCGCCGCGACCACTCCGCCGTCGCGATGCTGGACCGACTGGCGCTGACCGGAAACGACAAGTTGGCCCGATGCATAGGCAGCCGCATCCAGTGGCGTGAATGCGGCCCATCCCAGGAACAGGACGAAGAACAGTCCGGCAACGATAATTCCAAGGCGGATATCGCGGCGGGAATCGTCGATACCACCCTGTGCCTCATCGACCGAGCTATCGCCGACAATCATCAAGCTGCGATGAATGTTTTGAAGATAACCGCTCATAAGGCAGCGCTCTTCTTGATCGGCCGAGGAGCAGATTCGATCGGTGTCGCCGGACCGCCTCCAAGACGGGCAATGATCTCATCGCGGGAGCCAAAGGCTTCCAGCCGACCGTCACGAAGCACCATGATCTTGTCGACGGCGGCGAGGACGCCCAGGCGATGTGCGACCACCAGCACCGCGGCCTGCCGGGCCTTCAGCGCAACCAGAGTGTCGACCAGCTGGCCTTCACCGCTAGCGTCGAGATGGGCGTTGGGCTCATCAAGCAGGATGATTGGCGGATCGCCATATAGTGCACGAGCGAGGCCGACACGCTGCGCCTGTCCGGCCGAAAGGCCGCGACCGCCCCAGCCAAGCGTCGCATCATAGCCGTTGGGAAGCTTCAGGATCAGCTCATGAGCAAAGCATGCCTTCGCCGCGGCGATCGCCTTGGCATCGACGTCTTCGTCTCCAGCATTCGAATCCTCGAAGCGCGCGATATTTTCCTTGATCGTTCCAGCGAACAGACAAACGTCTTGCGGCAAGAATCCGACATAGGCCGCAAGGCGCTCAGGATCCCAATCGAGGACATTTGCATGATCGACCCGGATGATGCCCCGGTCGGGTCGTCCTGCCCCGGCAAGCATTCGCAGCAACGTCGACTTTCCAGCCCCGCTTGGCCCGACGACCGCGACCACTTCGCCAGGCACCAACTGAAAGCTGATCCCGGCGAGGATGGCACCGTCTCCGGCCGCGTTAAGCACGGTAAGCTGCTCGACGTCCATGCGGCCTTCAGGCGGCGGCAGCTGAGTCATGGCGGTGTCGGTTTCCCGAGCTTCCAGCAGGCTGTTGAGCTTGTCGTATGCAGCTCTTGCCTGAGCAACCGTCCGCCACGTGCCGAGCAATTGCTCGATGGGTTGGAGCGCGCGGCCCGCCAGGAATGATGCCGCAAAAACCGCTCCGCCAGAAATGCTGTTGCCGATCGCCAGCCAGGCGCCAAGGCCAAGTGCCAGCGATTGAAGGGCTAGTCTCAGGAACTTGCTGATGGTGACGTAACGGCTGCCGGCAAAGCTTGCGCCGCTTTGCAACGTAAGCATGGCATCGCGCTCGGCCAGATGGCGTCGGACCATCGCTCGGCGCATGCCCAGGGCGCGGACATTCTCGGCGCCGGCCAGCACTTGTTCCTGGCTGGCATAGGCGCGGGCAGCTGCATCATGTGCGCTTTGTATTGGGCCGCTGGTCGCGGTGCTGTTACGGACTGCGACGGCCGCCAGTATCGCTGCACCGACCAGCACCAGCAAGCCGATGAGCGGGTGGATCACGAAACAGATGAGTATGTAGATGGGCGACCATGGCGCGTCGCACAGTGCGACTATCGCCGGTCCCGTCAGCGCCTGGCGGAGCGTGTCGAACTCGCGCATTGATTGACGGGCGACGGCATCGAATGTTCGGTCGCGCCGGGCCAGTGAAGTGTCGAGCAGCACTCCGGCCAGCTGCCGGTCGAGGCGGATCGATGCGCGGACGAGGAGACGCGCGCGGACAAAGTCAAGCAGCGCGAGGGTCGTCAGGCCAAACACCAGCACCAAAGTCAGGAAGAAAAGCGTTAGGTGGCCCCGCGTCGGGATGACCCGGTCGTAGACCTGCAGCATGTACAGCATCGGGACGAGGAACAGCAGGTTAAGCAAGGCGCTGAACACCGCCACTGCGACAAAATGCCTGCGGCATGCACGGAGCGCGCCGGCGACGATTTCAGTTGGAGACGCTACAAATTGCATCGGCCTAGGATCTGCCCCCCAGCGTCCGACTCGCACGGAGTCAGCCGTCACATTCACC
This sequence comes from Sphingomicrobium sp., assembly GCA_035491735.1. GTDB lineage: Bacteria > Pseudomonadota > Alphaproteobacteria > Sphingomonadales > Sphingomonadaceae > Sphingomicrobium. Next base: position 21,918 of record DATJKE010000007.1, on the reverse strand, counting down.
CCTAACTAATTGAATTTGGCGAGGTTGGGCAAGTTTCTCCAAAACTACTAACTAAAGATAGTTAACGCAAATTAAACAAGAGTGCTAATTGCCTCCCCGTTGCCTGAGTCGCGAAATCACTGTGATCAAACCGGAATTCGCAGATCGCCCAGTTTTTCGCGGCCTACGGCGGGGCAAAGTCATATCGATCGCGCCCCGCTTTACCCAGGGGAGAGCGTACGATGGCCGACTATGATGTCCGCGGTTTCGACGACGATGGCGCCAACCACACCAACGATTTCAACTCAGTCACTGACGAAGGATGGTTTGTCCCGGCCGATTTTACGCCGACGTCAACGACCTACCCTTTCTTCCTGAAACACTACAACACGGCTGAATCGGCCGAGATCGGCGCGACCGGCACCGGTCTATTCAATCCGTTCCTGAATATGAACGGCGACGCCACGTTGCTGGGCTTCAACACCGATGACGACATCAAGAAGCCCCATACGGACGCGGGCTTGGATATCTCGGATCCAAATACGGACTCCATCAAACTCGGCGATATTCCGATCGTCTACCTCAATCTCGACGGCCTTCCCGGTCTCGAAGCCTATTACCTCATCAACCTGGACATCAACGAAAACGTCAATTCCGAAGTCTCGCTGGAAGAGCTGCAAATCTTTACGTCGTCCGCCTCAGCTACTCTTGCCGATTATCATTTCGATGAAGGAGCAGCGCTCGCGTTCGCCTCTAATGGCGGCGACCCGGCGACGGACTTCACCTTGCGCTTCGATCTCGATTCCGGGGGAGATAACGAGCTGCTCTTGCGCGACGATGGCGCGGGTCAAGGAAAGCTCGACTATACTTTCTATCTTCCGGTTTCGTTGTTTGCCGGCGCAAGCCCGAACGACTATCTCACGCTCTTCTCCCAATTCGGCCCGACTCCACCGGACGATGCCGGCTTTGCCGAATGGAACACGCTGGTCGCGGCCAAGATCTCAGGCACCAAGTTTAATGATAAAAACGGCGACGGGGTCCGTGATTTGGATGGCGTCGACAATATCGCCGGCAATAGCGATGACGAAGTCGGGCTGGCCGGCTTCACTGTGTATATCGACATCAACGGAAATAATAAGCTCGACGCCAACGAGCAGACTGCACTGACGGACGCCACAGGCCATTTCGAGTTCGCCAGTCTGCTTCCGAATGCGTCCTATACCATCCGCGAAGTACTGACGGCGGCCGACGTAAATGGCCCGGCCGATCCCGGCACGGACGTCAATTTCGCCGATTACGACCCGCCAGCCGGCATATGGACACAGACAACCGATCCGCTGAATGACGGCGACCAGATCGTGAATGTGACGACCGGAACGGCCACGATGTTGATCGGCAACCATATCCTGGTGCCGGCAATTCATCTCGAAAAAGGCGCAATGATTGCCGGCGGCAGCGCCGATGCCGCCAATGAAGTGATCCATTACACGCTCGACGTCACCAATCCTGGCGATATTCCGCTAACCGGGATCGTCATCACCGATCCTTATGCCGACGCGGGCAGCATTCAGCCGGTAACGGTCTTGTTCAACGCCGTGCTTTATAACTCGGGCGACGCGAACCACGATAACAAGCTCGATCTGACCGAGACATGGCATTTCACCGCGACACATACGGTCACCCAGGCCGAACTAAACAATAATGGCGGCGGTGACGGTGTACTTGAGAATACCGCCACGGTCACTTCCGACCAAGGGGTCAGCGACGACGACAACGCCAGCGTTCCCGTCGACCAGAACCCGGGCATCAGCATCGACAAGCTGGTCCATGACGTGGATGGCGACACCACCGCGCCCGAGGTCGATGCGGCCGGCGACATTGTGAATTACACAATTGGCATCACCAATACCGGAAACGTTACGCTTACCGGCCTGTTGACCGAGGACCAGGTCGAGGCCTTGGCCGGAACTAGCCTGGCACCAGTGGAGGTCGGCGGGTTCAACACCGGCGACACCAACTCGAATGACGAGTTCGATCCGGGCGAAACCTGGAATTTCACCGCAAGCTATACCGTCACCCAGGACGACATCGACGGCAACGGCGGCGGCAATGGCATCTTGTCCAATATTGCCAAGGCAACCACGACCCAAACCTCGACAGTCAGTGACGACGCAGACGTACCAATAGTGCACAATCCGGCGATCGCGATCGACAAAGTCGCGGCGCTCGACGACGGCGGTGACTGCGTCGACGAAGACGGCGACATCATCAACTATACCTACAGTGTCACCAATACGGGCAATGTCGCGCTCGATAATGTGGTGGTTGTCGACGACAAGGTGACGGTGGTGGCCGATGACGCCGACACCGACGGCTTCAACGACGGCGATCTGGACGAAGACGGACTGCTCGATCTCAACGAGACCTGGACCTACACTGCGAGCTATACCGCCACCCAGGACGACATCGACAACGCCGGTGACGGCGATGGCTTCATCCACAACACCGTCACTGCCAACGGCGAGGCGGCGGTGTCTGGCATCGCGGCGCCCGAAGCCTCCGACAGCGAGCAGGTCGAGGTCTGCCAGCTACCCGGTGTCTCGATCGTCAAGAACGTGCGGACGGACACCACCGGCGGCGTATATGTACCGGCCGACGATCTGACCAAGCCGCAGTCTGCCATCGAGGGTAGCCCGGTTGATTTCGAGATAATCCTCACAAACACCGGCAACGTGACGCTGACAGGCATCACGCTGCAGGACGTGCTGGACGGCGGCAACCTCGATTACAACACCGTCAATGGCGGTGGCGACGCGCATGTCGAAATCGATGCTGACGGCGATGGCATATACGAGGCCTCGGGCAGCTGGACCGACTTCGCCGGATCGGATCAGACTCTCGATCTCGATCTGGGACCGGACGGAGCGATCAGAGTTACCTACTCGTACGAGTCGGTACTCGGTAACCACGTCAACGTCGTGACGGTCACCGATGATCAGGCGGTGTCCGACGACAATGAGGCCGGCTACTATGTGCTTGAATCAGAGGATTGCGTAGGCGTCCGGACGCCCGGCTTCTGGGCAAACCCAAAGTGGGGCACTTTCTGGGACGGTGTCGCCGACAATCAGCCCAAGCAGGCGGGCACTCCAGGCTTTGCCATTGGCGAACTGCTCTATGCGGTCGACAGCGACGGTGTCGGCGGCGTCAATCCGATGGACAGCAACGGCGATGGCTTCATCAACGCTATCGCGAAGGACGGCGTCAACGACACCAAGCCGCTCGATACAACGGTCGGCCTGTTGATCGGCGACTATAACAAGAATGGCATCACCGATCCGGACGAAGACACCATCTTCATCAGCATCGCCGATGCAAAGACGCTGATCGATGCTTCGAACAAGCAGCTGAACGGCAACACCGGAGATGGAACATTCATGCTTGGCCGCGATGTGGTGGCGGCATGGCTCAACTATCTCGCCAACAATCCAGACGACGACACTGGCAACTGCATCGGCGACGCGAATGGCGGCGCAACCAATACGCCGCGGGAATTCCTCGATGCCGCGATCGATTGGCTGCAGCAATTCGCCAGCACCAGCAACAGCGACGATACCGCAAGCAACACCGACACCAACACAAACACGAGCTTCCACGACGGCAACCTCTGGGCGAAGTTCGAGTTTGACGCGAAGATCGCTCCGAGCTCCGCCGCATGGCAAAATCCCTTCACCACCGGCGAGGACATTCCGGTCAGCGCGGCGGCGATGCATTCGGCGATCGACGGATACAACAATACGGGCATGATCAACGGCATCGAATTTTGCTGCGATGCCGACAGCCCGCTGGTGCTGAACGTCCTGGCGCAGATCGTCTGACCGACCGGACGAGGCCGACTCCGCGGGCGTCCCAGGCGGGACAGCTGCGAAGTCGGCCTCATTTTTTTGTTGGAGGTTTGTCGCGCGCAATGGATCCCGGCTGTGGAACCATTGCGGTGGCACGGGAGAGCCCGGCAGACGCCCCCGCGCCCGCCGGGCTCAACCAACCCGGCTCATTTGTCGGATGGTCCGGTTGACAAGCAATGGGCCGTGCCGCCAAAGGCCTGACCCGCGAGGCCCGATGGCGGAGTGGTTACGCAGAGGACTGCAAATCCTTGCACGCCGGTTCGATTCCGGCTCGGGCCTCCACCCACCTTCCGAGATTTACGTCTCCGGCTTGATGGCCAGAGACATGGCGCAGTTCTGCGGGATTCCACCGGTCCGTCCCCGGCTGCGGGGACTGAAAGCGACCAAGGACGAACCGTCAGGGCCAATCAAGCGGGGCTGACTGGCGTACCGCCCCCGTGGTGGTGGTTGTTGTTATCCAGAAGAATCCAGAGCCAGCCTGCGAAGACGACGCCTAGCGCGACCCACAGCGGCATCATGCTTCCGCGGGGTGTCCCATCATATGGATCCTGAGTTGCAGCCGCTTCGGTTGCGACCGCCGATCCGGCCGATACGGCTGCCATCGATCCCGCCGCGGGTGATCCGGCGCTGCTCAACACACTTAACGCGACATAGGGATCGATATTATTGGGAGCGGGAGCAGCGCTCGCGGCAGAACTCCCGAGCATCGTTATGGCTAGAATCGCAGATACGCAGCTGCGGGTTCGTAGGAGTAGCATCTCGTTCTCCTTGCGACACAGCCCCCCTTGGGCGGCTCATTACACCAAAAACTTGACGCATGTTAGTAGGTTTATTCCCGTAGCGAATGCCGCGGGTTTCGCCCGAGGGTGGAGCTCGGCTTCCGATTTCTGTGATCGAAAACATTGATCACAGATGGAGCTTTGATCGAAAACCGTGGAAATTGACCAACCGGCCGCGAGACGGCCGTTCCAACGCTTATTCCAACGCTTGCTCCCACGATCACCCCCCTATGGAAGAGGCGGGCGAGTTGGTCTCCGAGGTAGCCACCCTCTACTTTAGGCAACAATTAGACAAGGAGCCGATTGTGGACCGATCTTGTATCAAGTCTACGCAAGTAACGTGGCCTAGTAATTTCAAGAGTCGATAAGTGAAATCAATATTCGTGGAAAGAAATTGCAAATGAGCATTATCGGTAAATTCCAGTCGAACCAGCATCGTCTACTCGTTACAGGCGGCGATGCCGACAACAACATCACGGTCAGCCGCGATTTGGGCGGTCATCTGTTCGTCAATGGCGAGGCAATCGATGGCGATCCGACGGTCGCCAACACCGATTTGATCCGCGTCAATGCGGGCGACGGCAACGACGTCGTCACGCTCGACGAAACCAACGGCCCCCTCCCGACGGCGCAGCTGTTCGGCGGCGACGGCAACGACACGCTGACCGGCGGCAGCGGCAACGATGACCTGTCCGGACAGGACGGCAACGACTCCCTGTTTGGCGGTGCGGGAAACGATGCCCTGTCCGGCGGTTCCGGTGCCGACTTCATCGCCGGCGGCGCGGGCAACGACACGCTGTTCGGGGGAGACGGCAACGACTTCCTGGACGGCGACCAGGGCGCCGACGTCGGCTTTCTCGGCGCAGGTGACGACGTCTTCCGTTGGGACCAGGGCGACGGCAGTGATCGGGTCGAGGGTGGAAGCGGCTCCGACGAGATGCTGTTCAACGGCTTTGCGGCGTCGGAACAGTTCACCCTGTCGGCCAATGGCAACGACAGCGCCTTGTTCACCCGCGTCCAGGGCAACATCGTGATGGATCTGCACGACGTCGAGCAGGTCACCGTCAACGCAGCCGGCGGCGCCGACACGATCAACATCAACGATCCGTCGGGTACCGGCATTACCGACATCGACATCATCCTCGGTATCAACGGAGTTGGCGACGGTGCGTCCGACACCATCAACATCAACGAAGAAAATGTGACGGTTGTCGATAACGGCAACGGCGATCTAACCATATTCGGATTGTCCGGGGCCACCTTGCACATCACTGGGTTCGAGGCCGCGAACGATCACCTCGTCATTGATGGCCTGCCGTTTGTCTTCTGAGTGCGAACTTGCCCGGCCGCCCCATTTCGGGGCGGCCGGGCTTCGTTGCTCGCCGGTATTCCACCTCAATCCAGCGGGGTGAGCACTCCTTCGTCATGCTGGCGTCATAGGCGACTGCCAATCGGCCGCCCATCCGCGGAGAATGTCAAAATGGACCTGAATTATCTATTTTACCGTCAACAGGTTGAACGAAGCACGGCCGAAACGGCGAACTCTGAGGCCACCTGTAGAATCCACGGCGAGCTGGCACGAGAATATGAAAATCGAATCCATCGCCTCACCAATGGACGGAATCTATTCCCGTCGAATCCGCGTGAGCGCGCGGCTGGCGGGCGCTGAATAGGCGGGTTGCGTTCTTGCGATTGGATTGCATTTCGGCAGCTCATTGGTGACCGGCGAGAGATCGCTCCGCAGGAAGCCGGACTTTGTTCGGTGGGCAATGACAAGTATCGTCGTGAGCCCAAGCTGACGAAGGAGTGGAATCGATGGAGGGCGGATACCCGTCGAATTGGTTGTCCGACCTTTCTATTGTCGCGATCGGGATCGGCGTCCTTGCCGTGATGCTCATTGCGGCGGGGGCAGGCCGCCTCATACGCAAGGTTCAGGAACGGCGCTCGCCGAACAAGGTGCGAGAGTCCGGCGAGTCGGTCGCGCAGGAGGGATACCTGCTCGCGAGCATGCTCGGCCTGCTTGGCCTGCTTCTCGCCTTCAGCTTCGGCATGGTGTTGAACCGGTACGAAGCGCGGCGTGAGCTAGTAACCAGCGAGGCAAATGCAATCGGCACCGCTTACCTGCGTGCTCAGTTGCTCGACGAGCCGCATCGTTCGCGTCTCAGCCAGCTGTTGTTCGCCTACACTAGCAACCGAATCGACTTGGCGAATGGAGGTGGCGATAGCCGCGCGCTTCTCGCAAGGAACGACCAACTCTTGATCGATCTCTGGACCGCCATCCGCGCTTCGCGCGAATCCGCGCTTGCCCACGGCGTCACCACGGCACTGTTGATGTCTTACAATGAAGTCATTGATCTCGACACCGAGCGCAAGGTTGCCTGGGACCTGCGTGTGCCGGTCGAGGTGGGTGTCCTGCTGATTGCCTATCTTGCGGTAATGGCGGCGGTCGTTGGTCACCAGGTGGACGGTCCACGCGGCAGAAGGGCGGCAACCGTCTTTTTCATTACGGTTGCGCTTTCGATCACTGTCATGGCGGACCTCAACCGACCGATGTCGGGGCACGCCCGGGAATCACAAAAGGCAATGCTGATGCTATTGCAGTCGCTGCGCGCGCAGCCGCCGCAAATGTTCGATCGATTCAACGCTGGTCCGAAAGAGCCGTCCGGCAGGGAGGCAGGCCGGTAAGGCGTGCCTCCCTACTCCTCATTGAGGCCTTCCTGGCGCTCAAACTAATGTCCGCTTTGTTCGAAAGCGGTCATTGCAATCGGGCTGAGGCAACTTCCGGCTACATCTCAGCAATTATATACGCCAGCAGCGCAGCGTCTTGTCGTCCGGCGGGCAACGCCGGCCACGCTTACTGGCGTCAGGGGGCGCCCCACAACTGCTTCGGCAGAAGTGACAGCACTGAGCGAGTCATTGCCCGCGCCCATCATTACCGCCTCCGGGTCGACTAGGCTGACAAGTCCGGCCAGCAGCGCGAGTTTCAGTGTCCTGGACATGGTCATTTTGTTGCTCCGATCCTGTAATTTTCAGGCAGGTCGCTGGTTTCCTTCAGCGTCTCCAGATCCTTGACGTCGATCTTCGTGGCGCCGGCTGGCGGCTTGAAGCTATAATCGGATGAGCTTGCCGCCGCGCTGGCCTTCCAGTCGCGAACCGTCATCGTGAATTGCGGAGCCTGGTCGACGCCCTTGCTGGTGATCACATAGCGGCAAGGATAGGGTTGACCGCCTTGCGCAATCCAGATTTGCCAGTCGGTGTCCTTGGCGCGGAACGCAAGATGGTCGCACTCCTTGCCGTCGATCACGCCGCTGCCGAGATCCTTCACGTCCGTGACGTCGGTCATCAGCGCATCGTAGACATTGGAACCCAGCAGATCTGCCCCCGGAAGCTGCCGGTGGAACTTGTCACGCAGTTGGTCGATCACGGAATCGATCGTGCCCGTCACATCGGCCTGCATGTAGACGTTTTTGCCCTTGCCGAGGATCGTCAGGGTTTTCCCGTCATAGACTGTTTCGGTATCGGAAAATCCGGTTTTGCGCGTTGTGCGCAACTTGTCCGGCCGGCTGAGGTCGACGGTCCCCGACATTGCGATCTGCAGCTTCTGGTGATCTTCGGAGACCACCTCGAAAACCGAGTCGTAGGCCAGTGAAATGGATTTCTGCGCCGCGAGATAGTCGGACATGGCCTTCAGCAGGCCTTTCGCATTCTGCGCTGTCGCATCTTGGCCGGCCGCTGCCGTCTCAGTTCCGGCTTGTTCGGTCGCAGCTGGTTCAGCTGCATTTTGCTCGGCCGCATTTTCCTGAGCGGGCTTGGAACAGGAAGACAGACCTGGCCCGATGACCAAGGTCAGTGCGGCAGCGGATAGCAACGCCCTGCGGATATTGTCCTTCATGCGAGGGATCCTTTTTCTTGTTTCGGAGAAGTGACCACATCGAATCGCGCGGCAATCTGTAGTCGGCTCAGCGGCGCACGCTATCGGGGGCAATCCGTATGCGGCGGTAGAAAAGGAGCCGTAGCCGCCTGGGTGAGGCTACTAGATGGCGACAACTGGCCTTCGTAACCTACGCAATGGGTGGAAAGCGGACATTCGCTGTCCGCCGGACGCACTTCCAAATCGCAGGCGCGCATCAATTGGACGGCGATCCCCAATCCAACTCAGGTATCGAATAGCTTCGGTCCGATTGCGCCAACCAACAGCAAGGCGTTCATTCCGCCCAGCAGGACCAAATTGGCCCGGCGCGACTTCACGAACCACAGCAGGACGAGACAAGGGAAGAACAGCATCGCCGGCACGAAGCTGAACCAGCTGCGCATGACCGGCGCGGAATCGATCTCCAGCCCGAAACCGAGCGCCACGTAGAGCGCATAGGCGAAGGTGATGAAGTTGATAGCGATCATTCCTGCCAACACCGTGCGGTTGGTGCGGAGGTAATATGCATCAAAGTCGGGCCAGCGCTGCGGGTCGTCCGGGAACACGAAGGTCGAGATGACGTAATAGCCGCCGATGATTACCAATATGGCGAGCAGGGTTGCATAGTCGAAAACGAAGAACCCCTTGAGCTCGTAGGCGGTGAGCCAGAAGTGAGTCTGGTCGACCAGCACCAGTAGCGCGAGTAGCGGTACCAGCCAGCCAATGCGGATTCCGGCCTCGCCGGTAAGCGTCGCCCCGACCCTGATCCGCCCGCTTCGCGCAAGGCCCGTCAGCAGCTCCGCGACCGAGAAGCCGAGGAGCAGCGCGAACAGCTGGAAGAGGAGATCGACCCCGGTCATGGAAATTGCCCGCCCTCTACGAACGCCATGCGAGCCACAGGGCGTAGGCGAACAGAGCGACGTTCAGATAGAAGGTCCCGGCAAATCCGGCCGCCCGATACACTGGCTTGATGCGATAGCCGATCCAGAAGGCGAGGCGCAGGACGATGAACATGATCGCCCCGGCCGCGACTACGCCAAGCTGGTCGCCGCGCGCTCCGGCGGCGACGGCCAGCGAAGCTGCCCCGAACAGCAAATATTGCTGGACCGTGTTGTCGACCACCCGCCCATTGACGATCATCGCCGGACTCTCTTTGCCGGCGGTCGGATCGATTGCTTCGCTGCCGAAGCGAGCATTTCCGACTGCGCCAATCGCCAGCGCCAGGGGCAGCGCGGCCGCCGCGATCCATTTGAACGCATAGGCGAGCCGCTCACCGGCACCGGCATCCGCCGCCAGACCGGCAATGATGCCAGACAGGGCAACCAGCCCAACCAGCATTGCGAAAATGCCGGATGCCGCACCAGCGGCGACCTTCTTCTGGTCATTCGTCATTTCAATTTCCCTGTGTTCCTTAAAGCCATGGGACGGACCTGTCCGTTCGTTCGGACGGGCAACTCGGTCCGATCCGGAGCGAGCCGAAGCCTGGTATCTGTCTTTCGATCATTTGAAGGCATTTGTCCGGTTCCGCAAAATCGAGCTCCGGCATGGTCCAGTCGCGCGGCGGACTGCTGCGGGCTTCGACGACGATTTCGCTTTCGCGGAGGTCGTAATCGCCGGCCGGGCTGGCCAGGGTCGAACTGGTCGAGGCCCCGGCTAGCGCCGCCGTAGTAATCATGAGTGCGGTCATCATTATTCCATTCCTTTTTAGTGAGCTTGGCCGGCGGCGACGGCATGTTTGGGCCGTGGCGCGAGCCAGACGATGCTGGCGGCGGCGGCGAAGACGATAGCCGCGGTGACGAAGGCCGAGCCGGTGGCGAGCGCGGTCGCCTGGCTGTCGACCAGGTTGCTGACGACCTGGCGCGATTGGTCGGCGGAGTAGCCGTGGGCCTGCAGCGACTGCATGGTCGCCTCGGCGCCATTGAGGACGCCGCTTAGCTGGGCGCGAATTCCTTGCGCCCCGTCGTACCACATGGTGGTGACGATCGCCGTCCCGATGGCGCCGGACATGGTGCGAAGGAAGTTCATCACTCCGGCCGCCGACGCGACTTCGTCTTCCTCCACCGCTCCCAGCGCAAGCGTGGTCAGCGGGATGAAGAAGAAGGGCATGCCCGCTCCCTGGATCAGCTGCGGTAGCGCGACCGTCCAGAAATCCGCATCGCTGGTCCACCAGAACACCCGGAGCAACGATGTCACGCCCAGCCACAGAATTCCGAACGACACCAGCAACCGCTCGTCGATCTTGGTCGACAGTTTCGCCACGACTGGAGCCATCATCACCGCGGCGACGCCGTTGAAGGCGGTGGCATAGCCTGCCCACGTAGCTGTGTAGCCGAGCGCGCCCTGCAGCCATTGGGGAATGACCACCAGGCTGGCGAAGAAGGTGCCATAGGCGAAGACCAGCGACGTCACGCTGACGGTGAAGCCGCGGTGGCGGAACACTTTGAGGTTTACCGCCGGTTCGCCTTCGAGCAGCTCCCAAACCAGGAAGAAGATGAAGACCGCGGCGGAGATCAAAGCGAGGGTGACGATCATCGGATCGCCGAACCAATCATGCTCTCGGCCAAGATCGAGCATCAGCTGCAGCGCACCGACCCAGATCACGAGCATGATCATGCCGACGATGTCGATCGGCAGCTTGTCGATCTTGGTCTCGGCCTGGCGCAACAGGACGACCGCCATGACCATGCAAAGGGCGGCGATCGGCACGTTGATGAAGAAGATCCAGTGCCAGCCCCAGTTATCGCTGATCGTTCCGCCAAGGATCGGCCCGAGGATCGGCGCGACGATGGTGGTCATCGCCCACACGCCTGTTGCCTGGGCATGCTTCTCCTTGGGGAAAATGCGCAGCAGCAGCGTCTGGCTGATCGGCATTAGCGGACCGCCGCACAGCCCCTGGCCGATGCGGAAGGCGACCAGCGAACTGAGGCTCCAGGCCATTCCGCACAGCAGCGAAAAAATGCCGAAGCCGGCCATGCCGATCGCGAACACGCGCACCGTGCCGAACCGGCGTGCGAGCCACCCGGTCAGCGGCACGCAGATCGCCTCGGCCACCGCGTAAGAGGTAATGACCCAGGTGCCCTCGCTCTGCGAAATGCCGAGCCCGCCCGCGATATGCGCCACCGACACATTGGCGATAGTCGTATCCAGCACCACCATGAAGTTGGTGAGGGCCAGCACGAAGCAGGCGAGGATCAGCGTCCCCTTCGACATCTGCGGGACTGGGGATTCCTGGGCGCTCATCAGCCGGCTCCCGACACGTCGATTTCGGCGTCCATCGACAGGCCGACGCGCAGCGGGTGCCGGACCAGTTCCTTGGGATCGAGCGCGATGCGCACCGGCACGCGCTGGACCACCTTGATCCAGTTGCCCGTGGCATTCTGGGCCGGGATCAGGGCGAAGGCAGAGCCGGTGCCACCGGAAAAACCGACGACGCGGCCGTGATAGACGACATCGCCTCCATAGAGGTCGGACTTGAGCTCAACCGGCTGGCCGGGACGGACCCGCGCCAGCTGCCCTTCCTTGAAGTTGGCATCGACATAGGCACTGGCGACCGGAACGATCGTCATTACCGCGCTGCCGGCAGCGACGCGCTGCCCGACCTGGATTTGCCGATTGGTGACGACTCCGTCGATCGGCGCGCGGATGACCGTGCGCTCGAGGTCGAGCCGGGCCTGGTCGAGCCGGGCCCTGGCCGCGGCAACGTCGGGGCTGGTGTCGACCGAGGTGCCGGCGACCAGCGCTTCATTGGCCGCCCAACTCTCGCGGGCGGCGCCGCGGCTGGCCGAAGCCTGGGACACTGCCGCCCGCGCCTGGGCGACATTGGCCTGAGCGGTGGCATAAGCGTTCTGGGCGACCGTCAGCTCGTCTTTGGAAACCGCTCCTGAGTCCACCAGCTCGCTGCGGCGGCGAAGGTCGACGCGGGCCTTTTCCAAATTGGCGCCGGCCGAAGCCAGCTGTGCCTGCGCCTGGCCGATGTCGGCATCGCGGGCGCCAACCTGCGCCGCCAGGGAGCCACTGGTCGCGCTGATCTGGCCGAATTGCTTGCGGGCCTTCAGATAGTCGGCCTCGGCCTTGGCCAGCGCCAGGCGGGCGTCGCTGTCGTCGAGCCGGAACAATATCTGTCCTCGGCGGACGGTCTGGGTGTTGACCACCTCGACCGAGCGCACTGGGCCGGACACCAATGCGGTGACCTGCGCCGAGTCCGCGTTCACATAGGCATTGTCGGTGGCGACATGATCGCCATCCGACAACAGCCACCAGCCGGCGCCGATCACGACTTTCGCCGCAACCAGCGCAGCCAGGATTTTCATCCGCTTCTTGCGCTTGTCGAGTTCCGGCACCTTCGGCGCGTCAACCGCAACCACGGTTTCAAAATGCTGCGCTTCGTGCAGCTCCTTTGGATCCCTGTCAGCCATGATTCAAATTCCCTTTTTGATTGGATGGTCAGGCGGTGAAACCGCCACCGAGGGCGCGAACCAGCGCCACGTCGAGTTGGAAGGTGCGGGCCTCGAGCTCAGCCACGTTAAGGCGCGCGCCGAGCACGCCTTCCTCGGCCGAGAGGACGTCGAGATAGGTCGAAAGGCCGCGCTCGTAGCGCAGGCGAGCGAGGCTGTTGGCCTCTTCAAAGTCGGCCAGTGCGCGGCGCGATTCTACCAGCCTGGCGTCTAGGGCTCGCCGGCTGGTGACGGCATCCGCCGTCTCGCGCAGCGCCGTAATGACTTGCCGGTTATAAAGGGCAACGGCTTCGTCATAACGACCGCGTGCTCCGCGGTACTGGCCTGACAGCGCGCCACCGTGGAAGATGGGGAGGGTCACCGCGGGGCTGACGCTGCCAAACTGATTGCTGTGTGAAAGAATGTCGCCGACGCCGAAGGCCGAGAGGCCGACCAGCGCGGAGATGTTGATGCTGGGGAAGAAAGCCGCGCGGGCCTCCTTGATCCGGCTGCCGGCCGCCTCGACGCTTGCGCGGGATGCGGCAATATCGGGGCGGCGGCCGACCAGGTCGATCGTCGCATTGGCTGGGATCCCCTGTGTCGCGAAGATGCCGACGGCGGGCCGCTGGATGGCAAGGCCGCGGTCCGGCCCCTGCCCGACCAGCGCCGCGAGCGCGTTGCGGGTCAGGCCAATCGCTTCCTCATTGGCGGCGAGGTCGTCGCGCGCCTCAGCGACGCGGCCCTCGGCTTGCTTCAATTCGGCGCGGGTATCGAGACCGATCTCGACACGCTGATTGACCAGCTTCAAGGATTCGCTGCGAATCTGAAGGGCGGATTCCAGCGTGTCTCGCTGGCGATAGAGTTGCGCCAGGTCGGCATAGGTCGAAGCAATGCCGGTGGTCAGCGCCAGCCGGGCTTCGGCCAGCTCATAGCCCGCCGCCTCGGCGTCCGACGTCGCCGCGGCAAGCGCCGCGCGGTTCTTGCCCCACAGGTCGAGATCGAACGAGAAGCTGAGACCGGCCTTGCCCTGGCTGATCAGCTTGCTGTCGCCGATCTTGCCGAAATCGGATGTTCCAAAGGCATCAATGCTCGGCGAAAGGGCGCCTCCCGCCTGCTGGGCAATTCCCTGGGCAGTACGAAAACGGGCCGCCGCGGCTTCCATGTCTGGGGAGCCGGCAATGCCTTCGTCGATCAGCTGATTGAGCTGCGGGTCGTTGTAGCGCAGCCACCAACCCCGGTCGGGCCAGGCCGCGCCGGAAGGGGTCAATGACGCCGTGGCCGCAAATTCGCTGGCCGAGCGCATTTCCGGCTTCGCCCCAAGGTTGGGAATCGAAGCGCACGCCGTCGACAGCAGCAGCGGCAATAGGATGGGTGCGCGGCAAAGCCACGTGCCCCGGAGGGTAGCCATTTGTCGAAATCCCTTTGTTGAACTGTACTGTACGGTTTAATTACGAGTCGCGGGCTTGTCAACGCTTAAATGAACTGTAATGTACGGTTTAGTAATCAAGGAGCAGCCAGTCCCATGCGCGTAAGGACCGACGAAAAGCGGCAGGAGATTATCCGGGTCGCCTGTGAACTATTTGAGCAACATGGATTCGATCGAACATCCATGGCGATGATTTCGGAGCGCCTGGGAGGTTCCAAGGCGACGCTCTACGGTTATTTCAAATCGAAGGACGATCTCTTCCGGGCGGTCGTCGACCACGATATCCCCGAACAATCGGATCGCTTCATGCAGGCATTTCTTGCGGGGAAAGACCTTCGAGACGGCCTAATCAAGCTCGGGATCGCCTATCTCACGCGGTTGCTGTCGCCGATGCCGATCACGAACATGCGCATGATGGCCAATCAGCCGGAAGATTCGACCATGGCCAAAGTCTTCTACGAACGGGCGCTACGCCCTGCATGGCTGCGGCTGACGGATCGAATAAGCACGTTGATGGACCAGGGGCTGCTGCAGCACGCCGACCCATGGGTCGCAACCATGCATTGGAAGGGCCTCAACGAATGGGATTTGCTGGATAAGCGTCTGCTGGGCATTACCAAGCACACCGATCCGGCCGATATCGAGAGGGCCGCTACCCTCGCAGCCGACGCTTTCCTCAAGCTTTATGGAGTCGAGCAGCCGGCGCAACGAGCCGACCCCGGCACCGGTAAGACCAAAGGAAAGAAGGCCAGCGGCAAGTCGAAGGCCGGCTAGGCGGCCTGCCCCCACCCTCCGCCAAGGGCACGGAACAGGTCGATCTGCGCGGCCGACACCTGGCCATTCATCTCGGCCACGTCCGCCTGGCTTTCGGCAAAGGTCCGCTCGGCATCAAGCAGCGCCAGCGAGTCCACCTGCCCTTCGCGCTGTTGAGCGCGGACGATTTTGGCAGCAACCTCGGCCTCGTCCCGAGCGGCCGTCAACGCTTCCAGGCGCTGGAGCGAATTCGCATAGGCGGACAGAGCGGTCTCGGTCTCCTGCAACGAGCGCAGGACCGTGCCGTCGAAGTCGGCGAGCGCTTCCTGCGCTCCCGCTTCGGCTCCGACGACTCGCGCACGGGCGCGCGCGTGGTCGGAGAATGACCAGCTGATCAGCGGGCCGAGCAAAAAGCCGATCGGGTTGCTGAACAGATTGCCGAGGCTGGCAGCGCTCGACCCTAACGAACCGCCAAGGCTGATCGTCGGATAAAGCTCGGCCGTGGCGACACCAATCCTCGCCGTCGACGCGGCCAGCCGCCGTTCGGCCGCGCGGACGTCGGGCCGCCGGGCGAGCAATTCCGCGCCGTCGCCGACCGGGATCGGCCGATCGAGGCTCAGCGATGTGTTTCGCGCGCCCGCCTGTTGGGGCAGCTCGGCGGGCGCGCGTCCGGTCAGGGTCGCCAGCCGGAACAGCGCATTGTCGCGCTCGGCTGCGATGGCCGGAATCTCTGCTTGTCTTTGATTCCTGAGGGTGGCGATTCGGGCCGTGTCGAGGCGGCTGGTGAGCCCGATTTCGACCCGGCGATTAGTGAGCTGCAGGGAGTCGTCGAGCAGCGCGACAATGTGACCGGCAACCGCCAGCCGCTCGGCGGCGTTAGCGGCGTCGGCATAGGCTCGCGCGGTTTCGGCGACGATTGCGACGCGAACCGCATCGGCGTCCGCCTCGGCTGCCCCAACATCGCCGCGCGCCGCCTCGACGCCGCGGCTGACCCGGCCGAACAGGTCGACCTCATAGCTAACGCTTAGCCCGGCATCGAAACCGGTCGATGCGTCCGACTGGCCCGGATCTCGCCCGCGGGTCGCGCCGGCGCTGACCCCGCCTTGCGGCAGGCGGTCGACCTTGACCTCCTTGAGCGCGGCACGGGCCTTGGCCAGGCGCGCGACGGCGGCGCGGACGTCTGTGTTGTGGGCGAGCGCGTCCGCGATCAGCCCATCGAGCACCGGGTCATTGTAGAGCCGCCACCAGTTGCCCTGGACCGGGGCGAGCGGCTGGATCGCAGGGCCCTTTGCAGCAATGAACGGTCCCGCGGCAGCCGACGCCGTCTGAGGCGGGGCATAATCCGGGCCGGTGGCGCAGGCGGCCAGCGCCAGCGCCGAGGCCAGGGTGGCGAGTTGCTTCAGATGCATCATGACTAACCTCATTCCGCCGGCAGCAGGGCGAGCTGGGGCTCCGCCGGACCCTGCCGAGGCCGCCGCAGCCGATCGCCCAGCGCGCGAGTGGCGACGTAGAAAACGGGAGTGAACACCAAGCCGAAAGCGGTGACGCCGATCATCCCGAAGAACACCGCGGTGCCAAGCGCCTGACGCAGCTCCCACCCTGGGCCACTCGCCACCACCAGCGGCAGCACGCCCAGGATGAAGGCAAAGCTGGTCATCAGGATCGGGCGAAGCCGGGTACGGGCCGCCTCGACCGCCGCCTCGATCGCGGTTGCGCCCCGCTCCTCGGCCTGTTTGGCGAACTCGACGATCAGGATGGCGTTCTTGGCCGCCAGTGCGATCAGCACGATCAAGCCGATCTGGGTCAGGATATTATTGTCCATCCCCCGCAGGTTCACGCCGGCCATCGCCGCCAGCAGAGTCATCGGCACGATCAGGATGATCGCCAACGGCAGGAACAAGCTCTCGAACTGAGCTGCAAGCACCAGGAAGACGAACACCACCGACAGCGCGAAGATCAGGATGGCAATATTGCCCGCCGCTTCCTGCTGGAAGGCGATGCCAGTCCATTCGGTCGAGAAGCCGCTCGGCAGCTGCGCAGCCAGATTCTCCATGATGCCCATCGCCTGGCCGGTCGAGGTGCCGGGCGCGGTCTCGCCGTCGACCTCGACCGCGGGGAAGAGGTTGTATCGGGTCACCCGATACGGGCCGGTCTTGTCGCTGAAGGTCGCGACCGAACCGATCGGCACCATCGCGCCGCTATTTGAGCGGGTCTTCAGCTGGGCGATATCAGCCGGGTCGTCACGGGCCGCAGCCTCGGCCTGGGCCGTCACGCGGTAGGTGCGTCCCAGCAGGTTGAAGTCATTGACGTAGGCCGAGCCCAGATAGACCTGCAGCGCCTCGAACACCCGCTCCGGCGGCACGCCGAGCATGTCGGCCTTGGCACGGTCGATATCTGCCCAGATCCGCGGCGTGGCGGTATTGAAGAGCGTGAAGACGTTGGCGAGATGCGGGTCCTGGTGGGCCGAGCCGATCAGCTGGCCGGCGGCCTGCTCGAGCGCCTGGTAGCCCATGTCGCTGCGGTCCTGTACGATCATCCGATAACCGCCGCCGTTGCCGATGCCCTGGATGACCGGCGGCGGGATGACGAATACGAACGCCTCGTCCATATCGGCCAGCGCAGCGCGCATGTCGTTTTCGATGTTGAGCTCGGTGCGGTCGGTTCCGGCCCGCTCCTCGAACGGCTTGAAGGTGACATAGGCGGCGCCGGCATTGGACGCCTGGGTGCCCGAAGCGCCGTCGAAGCCGGAGAACATCACCGCCTGGTCGACGCCGGGGACCTTGAGGAGCTTGGCAACGGCCTTCTTGAGAACCGCGTCGGTGCGTTCGATCGAACTTCCGGGGGGAAGCTGGATGGCGGCCAGTGCGTAGCCCTGGTCCTGCGCGGGAACGAAGCCGGCCGGCGTCGCCCAGAATACGGCCAGGGTCAGTGCGACCAGCCCGCCATAGATGGTCAGCGCGCGCTTCGGCTTGTGGGTGATGCGGCGAGTGAAGCCGGCATACCATTCGCTGAGGCGGCCGAAGGCGTCGTTGAACCGGTCGCCGGCGCGGTGCAGGGCACCCATCGCCCCGGTCTCGGAGCGATGCTCGCTGCGCGGCTTCAATAGCAGCGCGGCGAGCGCCGGCGACAGTGTCAGTGACAACAGCAGGGAGATAACCGTCGAGCTGGCGATGGTCACCGCGAACTGGCGGTAGAATTCGCCGGTGATGCCGGTGAGGAAGGTGGTCGGGACGAACACCGCGATCAGCACCACGCCGATCGCGACCAGCGCGGCGGATACCTCGTCCATCGAGCGATGCGAGGCTTCGCTGGGCGATAGGCCATGCTCGAGGTTGCGCTCGACATTCTCGACCACGACGATGGCGTCATCGACAACGATGCCGATCGCCAGCACCAGGCCGAACATCGACAGGGTATTCAACGAATAGCCGAGGCCGGCGAGCACCGCGAACGTGCCGATCAGCGATACCGGAATGGCGACGATCGGGATCACCGCGGCGCGCCAGCTTTGCAGGAAGACGATGATCACCAGCACGACCAGCAACATCGCTTCGAGCAGCGTTTCCTGCACCGCGGTCATTGATTCGCTGATGAATTCGGTCGGGTTCCAGATGATCCGGTACTCGAGCCCCTTGGGGAAGCTCTTGGCGGCATCCTTGAGCTGCGCCTTGACGCCCTCGGCCGCGGCGAGGGCGTTGGTGCCGGGCCGCTGGGTAATGCCGAGTATGATCGAATCAGTGCCTGACAGATAGGCGTTCACGCCATAGTCGGACGCGCCCAGTTCGACCCGCGCCACGTCGCGCAGCCGGGTGATGGCGCCCGTCGTCGGGTCGGACCGGATGACGATGTTGGAAAATTCGTCGGCGGTCCTGAAGCGGCCCTGGGTTTCGACATTGAGCTGCTGCGCCGCGCCGGTGTCATAGGGCGGCTGCCCGACCACGCCGGCCGCGACCTGGACGTTTTGGGAGCGCAGCGCGTTGACCACCTCGCCGGCAGTAAAGCCCATGGTCGAGGCGCGGCCGGGATCGATCCAGACCCGCATTGCATAGTCTCGCGCGCCAAAGATCTGGACGTCGCCGATGCCGTCGACACGGGTCAGCCGGTCGCGGATCTGGGTCAGTGCATAGTTGGAGACATAGCCGCGATCGAGCGATCCGTCGGGCGACAGGACATTGACCGCCATCAGCCAGCTTGGCTGCTCCTTGCGGACCACAACACCCTGCCGCCGGACCTCTTCGGGCAGGCTCGGTTCGGCCAGCGCGACGCGATTCTGGACCAGCACCTGCGCCGTATCGAGGTCGGTCCCGAGCTTGAAGGTGACGGTGATCGTCACCCGCCCGTCGCCCGTCGATTGCGACGACTGATAGAGCATATTGTCGACGCCGTTGATCTGCTGCTCGATCGGCGCCGCCACCGTGTCCGCGACGGTCTCGGCGGAGGCACCGGGATAGTTGGTGCTGACCGTTACCGTCGGCGGAACGACGTCGGGGAATTGCGATACCGGCAGGCCGACATAGGCGAAGGCGCCGACGATCGTGATGATGATCGCGATCACCGCGGCAAAGATCGGCCGCCGGATAAAGAAGTGGCTAAAGCGCATGAGCTTGTCCGAACTAGTTTGCGGCGAGCGTCGCCTGTGACGCGCTCGGCGATGACGGCGGCGGGGCTTTCACCGAGCTGGCATCGAGTTTGATCTGGGTGACGCGCGGCTTCACCTTCGCCCCTGGCATGGCGAACTGCACGCCCTGGACGATGACCCGGTCGGTCTTGGCGATACCCGATCGGATGGCGCGCAAATTGCCGACCAAAGGTCCGGTTTCGACCGGCTTGGCGGCGACCGTGTCGTCCTTGCCGACGACCAGCACGATCTTGCGCGCCTGGTCGGTGCGCACGGCTGCGTCGGGAACGAGCAGTGCCGGCGCGGTACCGCCATCCGCCAGCCGCATGTTGCCGAACATGCCGGGTGCGAGGAACAAGGTCGGATTGGCGACCACCGCCCGCGCGCGAATCGTTCCCGAATTCTGGCTGATGCCGTTGTCGGTGAAATCCAGCTTTCCGCGCCAGCTGTAATTGACTTCGTCCTGAAGCCGGATTTCGGCCGTCTCGCCGTCACCACGGTTGGCTTGCCGCTGGCGAGCGGTCTTGAGGTAGAGCGATTCCGGCACGTCGAAGGTGAAGTAGATCGGGTCGAGCGCGTTGATCGTGGTCAACAGCGTTTCATTGGCGCCGACGATATTGCCCGGATCGATCCGCCTGTCGGAAATGCGGCCGCTGATCGGCGCCCGGACATAGGCAAATTCGACGTCGAGCGCTCGCGCGCTCACCCGGGCTCGGGCGGCGGCAAGGGCAGCCTGGGCGGACCGCACGTTGGCGCTCAGCCGGTCGACGTCGCTTTGTGACACGGCGTTGGCCTCGACCAGCCGCTTGGCACGGCCGAGGTTGATTTCGGCAAGCGACAGGTCGCTTTGCGCGGATGCAACGCTTGCCCGCGCTTCGGCAAGGGCCGCAGCGAACGGTCGCGGGTCGATAGTGAAGAGAAGCTGGCCCTTCTGGACGACCTGGCCGTCTGTAAAGTGGACGCCAATAACCTGGCCGGAGACGCGCGGGCGCACCTCGACACTGCGGCTGGCTTCGAACCGGCCGACATAATCGTCCCACTGGTTGATGTCCCGCTCGAGGGGTGCCGCGACCGTTACCATGGGGGCAGGAGGAGCAGCTGCAGGGGAAGGAGCGCTGTTCCAATAGGTAACGGCCGCGGCAAGCAGGACCAGCGGCGTGCCGTAGAGGGCGGCGCGCTGCCAGGTGGGACGTTTGGCGATCCGGGCGGCGAGCGATTGCGGCTCCCCGTCGACCGCCGAAAATTGGCTGATCATATTCATGCGGAAATTCCTTGCGGAGTGCTGATCGCGGCGCTGATGCTGCGCACCATCAGTTCATATTGGTCGGGACTGAATCCGGCCGAGAAGAAGGAAGCGACGTCCTCGCCGGGAACGGTGAAGCCATAGTGCCAACTGAGCACAGCCATGCGCCGCAGCGCTTCCAGCCGCTCATTGGCCAGTTCCGGCGTGCCATTGCGGCCCATCAGCCAGTTGACGAAACGGCCCCAGCGGCCCGGCTCGCGCAGCGTCCCAAGGCTGTCGACCCGCGCCAGCCGGATCACCGACCATTCGAGGCGCGAGAAGTCGGGTTTTGCAGTGTCGTTCGCCGGGACGCCCATCAGGGCAATCGGCTCGGCAGTCTGCGGTTCGATACGCGCTAGATAGGCCATGCTTTTTCTCCCTGTGTCCGGGGCGAGCGTCATCGGCCGCCGGGAACTGCTGTTCCGGCCCTCTGCCGCTGCCTGGGCACGCAAGGACCTGCTCAGCGAGGCACGGGGCCTCGACGTCGTCAGGTCAGTTCAAAGGGTGGTTACAATTACAGGCGGGTGTCACGGCCCGCGGTAAATCGAACGGTCATCTGAATCATCGGCCCCTTTTTGTCGATGGTCAGAACGTCAGTTGGAAAGATGAACCCCAACTTTCTGTACTGGTCAGTACAAAGTCAGATAGGCGACGTCAAGAAAATTTCTATACCGAGCGATAAAAAAATTTGATGGGGGTATAAAATCAGGCCGTCGGCCAGATCATGAGGCTGGTTTCCACGAGGTGCTCCAGCTCCTCACGGGTAGCTCCCTGGTTGGCCTGGACCGAGATTCCCTGAAGCATGGCGATCAACACCCGCATCAGCCCTTCGGGAT
>DATJKE010000006.1:0-4697 GCA_035491735.1 Sphingomicrobium sp. | reverse complement strand
TTATGTCGCCGCGATCCGCGCCGCTCAGCTCGGCCTCAAGACCGCCTGCGCCGAAGGACGCGAGACGCTCGGCGGCACTTGCCTCAACGTCGGCTGCATCCCGTCGAAGGCGATGCTCCACGCCTCGGAATATTATGACGCCGCCGCCAATGGCGCCTTTGCCAAGCTCGGCATCAAGGTGAAGCCCGAGCTCGACCTCGACACAATGCACGGCCAGCGCAAGGACGCGGTCAAGAGCCTCACCGGCGGCATCGAATTCCTGTTCAAGAAGAACAAGGTCGAATGGCTGAAGGGCTATGGGACCTTCACCGGCCCGAATTCGGTCAAAGTTGGCGACCGCACCGTGACGGCCAGGAATATCGTCATCGCCACCGGATCGTCAGTCACTCCGCTTCCGGGCGTCGAGATCGACCAGAAGGTCGTGGTCGACAGCACCGGAGCGCTCGAACTCCCCAAGGTTCCCGAGCATATGGTGGTGATCGGCGCCGGCGTGATCGGGCTGGAGCTTGGCTCGGTGTGGCGGCGCTTGGGCGCCAAAGTGACCTGCGTCGAATTCCTCGACCAGATCCTGCCGGGCTTCGACGGCGAAGTCCGCAAGGAAGCCAACAAGATCATGAAGAAGCAGGGGATCGAGTTCAAACTCGGCACCAAGGTTACCGGCGTGACCGTCAAGGGCGGCAAGGCGACGCTGACGGTCGAGCCTGCCAAGGGTGGCGCTTCGGAAACCATCGAGGCCGACTGCGTGCTCGTGTCGATCGGCCGCCGGCCCAACACCGATGGCCTCGGCCTCGACAAGGCGGGGCTGCAGGTCAACAACCGCGGCCAGATCGAGACCGATCATGATTTCCGCACCAAGGTGGCGGGGATCTGGGGGATCGGTGACGTCATCCCCGGGCCGATGCTGGCCCACAAGGCCGAGGACGAGGGCATCGCGGTGGCCGAGAATATTGCCGGCCTGACCGGCATCGTGAACCACGACGTCATCCCATCGGTGGTCTACACCATGCCGGAAATCGCCGGGGTCGGCCTGACCGAGGAGCAGGCGAAAGAGAAAGGCGAGGTCAAGGTCGGCAAGTTCCCGATGCTCGCCAACAGCCGGGCCAAGACCAACCATGAGCCGGACGGCTTCGTCAAAGTGATCGCCGATGCCAAGACCGACCGCGTGCTCGGCGTATGGTGCATCGCATCGGTTGCCGGGACGATGATTGCCCAGGCCGCGCAGGCGATGGAGTTCGGCGCGACGTCAGAGGATATCGCCTATACCTGCCACGCGCACCCGACCCATTCGGAAGCGCTCAAGGAGGCGGCGATGGCGGTGACGGGCAAGCCGATCCACATCTGAGCGTCGGGTGTCAGTCCAGAGTTAGTCCGCCTTTAAATAAGTACGCAGCCATTCCAACGCTGCACCGATTGCGTCCCTGGTTTCCGCAACGCGTGATGGCTCGCCGAATCTCTCGGAAGCTGGTTTGACCTCTACCGGAACCTTGCTTTCGCGCAGTGCAGCGGCCAGCAAGTTCGCCTGCGCTTCGAACGGCGGGATGCTCACCTTGAAAATCAGCGTGGGCGTCTTGATCGCGGCCGTATGGCGGATCGGATTGATCGCGTCGAACTTCGCCGGCTCGGCCAAAGGCGACCCACCAAGGTACCGGGCGCTGAAGGCGCCGCCGGCAAGCGCATAGACGTGGACCAGGTCGACGACCGGCACCGTCAACACTGCTGCCCGGAAACGGTTGGTCTGGGTCAGGCCATAGACGCTGCGATAGGAATCGTAGGTGCCCGTGGCGATGATCGCGAGGCGATTCGGATCGGCAATGCCCTCCTTGATGAGGCTATCGACACCGCTCTGGATGTCCGCGAACGGGCCGACTGCGGGATCGCCGGCAACCTTGTTCTGAAAGTCGTCGCCATACCCCCAGCTTCCGCGCGGATTGGGCATCAGCACGGCATAGCCCTGCGAAGTCAGCAGATGGTGGTTGATCGCGGGAAACCAGCTGTCGTCCGCGCTCACCCTGGTGGTGAACGAATGGTCGTAGGTGCCATGTGAGCCGACGTTCAGGACCGCCAGCGGGAGGGCGCCGGTCGAACGTGCCGGCAGGGCCAGCAGGCCAGTGATTTCGGTTCCGTCCGCCGATCGCCACTGAACTTCGCGAATGGTCTCGTCCGCGCCAAGGTCAAGTCCCGGATTTAGCCGGGTCAATTGCTTGGCCGATTTATTCGCGAAACTGCGCAGCATGATTTCGGGCGGGCTGAGCCAGGATGATTGGACGCAGGCATAGGCTTTGCTGCGGATCGAGAGGCTGCAGCCAGAATAGACCTGGTCGCCCGGGGTAAGATCGGTCGCCAACGCCGGGCCCTTCAGGTCCACCTGATAGAGGTGGGTTCGCATCCGCGACAGGCCGGTAAATGCCAGTCTGCCATCGTCCACCCATTGCACCCAGCGTGGCGTCCGCCCGCGAAGCCATGCCGTGAAGGACCGGCCGATGGCCTTGGGCTCGCCGCCCGTGGCTGCCACTATCGACAGCGCGATTGGGCCAACGGCCTGGCCGTCCTGCGTGGCAAAAGCGATTTGCATTCCACTCGGCGACCAGTGCGGCGCCAGGTCGCGGCCGGGCCGCTTCACCAAGGGCGAGCGCTTGCCGTCGAGGCCGACCAGCTCAATATCGTCGTCAATCGATGCCGCGATTGTGGTTCCGGATGGCGACCATTCCGGATCGGCGGCGCCATCGGCGAGCTTGCGAACCGTGCCGGCGGCAGGGTCCCCGAGCAGCAGCTTGTTCGGCGCATCCGATACATTGTCGGTCCCGGCGATCGCCAGGCGACCGGCGGTGGGATCGCAGGCAAAGCTGTTCACATTCACGACGCTGGGGAGCAGCGGCCGGGATTCGGATGAGCCGTCCGAAACTTGCAGCTGCAGCTTGTCACCCTGCCGCTTGAGGGAAACGAGCCCGATGTGAGCGCACCATTGGGCGCTCTCACCATTGCCGATCAGGCGCGGACTTCCGCCGCGTGCGGGCACCACCCAGAGCTGCGATTGCTGAAGATCGCTGGCCGGATCGTAGACGGCCACGGCGAAGGCGACCTGCGTGCCGTCGGGCGAAATGGCGGTCTCGGTCGCTTGCTTGAAATTCAGAAAGGCATCGGCGTCGAAGCCTCTCGCCTCCAGTCCTGCTCCGACGAAAACGGACAGGGCGGCGGCAAATCGAGCCATTCGAAAGGGTGCAGCGGACATCGGGACCTCCTTCGGCACGGGAGGTGATCGCGACGCTGAGCGCCTGTCGATAGGCCGGTCGGCCAAGGCGGCAGCAAGCTCGCCGAGATTGCAAGTTAATGCGTTCAAGACAGCATCGGCACCTGCGTAGGACTTGGGAAGCGGATGCACGTTTGGTTCGTTAGGTGAGGCGAGGAGGCCCGCCTTGGCCCAACTGCATGACGAATGGACCGTACTGCCGCACGGACCGTTGCGCGAGATCGACTATAGCCTGCTGACGGTCGTCGGGCAGATTCCCATGCCGATCGGCAACTTCCCGCGGCGGATGACCGTGGTTGGCCTGTCGAAGAAGCGCACCGCCCTCTTCAGTCCGATCCCGCTGGTCGAGGCGGACATGGAGCGGATCGAAGCGCTCGGCGAACCTGCATTCCTGATCATCCCCAGCGGCTTCCACCGGCTCGACGCAAGGCCATACAAGGCACGCTTTCCGAAAGCCTGCGTCGTGGCACCGTCCGGCGCGCGCGAAGCTGTGTCGGAGGCCGTGCCGGTCGATTTGGTGCTCGACCGGCTGGAGGATGCCGACACCAGCTTCATCACCGTCGCCGGAACCGCCAATCGCGAAGCGGCGCTGGTCGTCCGGCGGCCGGGCGGGGCCAGCCTGATCGTCAACGACATCATTGCCCATGTCGCCAGGCCCCGGGGCCCGGGCGCATGGGTCATGTCCCGGCTGTTCGGTTTTGGCGCCAGGCGGCCGGCGATTCCCCGGCCGATCCGGTCGAGGCTGGTTGCGGACGGGGCTGCGCTCGCTGCCCAGTTCGACACATGGGCGGAAATCCCGGGACTTCAGCGGATCGTCCCCAGCCATGGAGAGATTATCGAGCAGCAACCGGCGGCGGAGCTGTCAAGGCTCGCTTATCTGCTCAAGAGTTAACCTTAATCATATAAAAATCATGACGGATCGGCGACGCGCCATTAATCACCGCCGCAGCGCTGATTCGTCGCCGGTGGCAAGGGGCATTGCCAGGACCGGGTGGACCTTCGATTTCGGCGCGACCGGGGAGGATTTCATGGGGGCTGTACGTACTCGCCTGCGCCGCTGGCATGTCTGGCTGGGCTGGCTGGTCGGGTTGCCGATGCTGTTCTGGACAGTGTCGGGGTTGGTGATGGTGGCCAAGCCGATCGAGGAGGTGCGCGGCGAGCATCTCATTGCCGAGCCAGAGCCGATCAACCTCAGCGGGCCGCTAGTTGCGCCGCAGCTCGAGGAGCTTCCGGTCACTGCAATCACGCTCAAGCCCCGTGCGGACGGGCCGCGCTGGGAAATCGACTTCGCCGGGGGCGAAAAAAGGTTGGCCGATCCGGCCACCGGCCGGATCCTGCCGCGGCTGGGCGCGGCCGACGCGGCCAAGGAACTGATGGCCCGCTATCAAGGCACAGCGAAGGTCGTCGCAACCAGCCGGATCGAGGCCGGCGCGCCGCCGCTCGAGTTGCG
>DATJKE010000005.1:0-20467 GCA_035491735.1 Sphingomicrobium sp. | reverse complement strand
ACTGCAAGCGGATGTCGATCGAGGCTCATGGTTTGGATCCCGCTCAGAAGTCGAGCGTCACGCCGGCGTAGATGTACCGGCCAATCGCATCCCAGGTCCCCGGGAAGGTATTACCGTTACACGGACCCGCCGGGCAGAGGTTGGAACCACCCAGGGCAGCGCTGCCACCGGTGACCAGCGGCGGATCGTTGTCCAGAATGTTGTTCACGCCAAGGCGGAACTCATAATGGTCGCCGAACCGATAGGTGGTCGCCAGGTCGAAGTAATGCTGCGCGCCGATGTGAACGCCCGGATCGATCGGGAAGTCGCCATGCAGCGTCTCATTGTCTTGGGTGGTCTCTGCCGTAACCTTGCCGACCATGCGCCACTGCAGCGACACGCCAATGCCACTCGGCATGTTCAGCGTGGTCCGCAGCTTGTGCCGCCACTTCGGCATCGGAGCGCCGCTGGCCACGGTCGCGCCCGAGCAGGTCGGACCATAGAAGCCGGCGCAGTCATACGGCTCGGTCAGGCCATTATCGACCTTGTAGTGCTTCAGCCAGGTGCCGTTGAAGTTGGCCGACAGGCTGCCGATGCCGCCGAGGCGGTGGCTGTAGCTGCCGTTGAAGTCGAAGCCGTTGGTCTTGACCTTGCCCTCATTGTTCGGCGTGTCGGTGACGAAGCCACCGGGCGTCAACCAAAGCGACCCAGCCGGGTCACGCTGGATAAGGGCGCAGGCGGGCGATTCGAACGACGCCGTCGTTTGCGAGACGCAAGCGTTGAGGATCGCGTCCGCACCGAAGCCCTGGATCGCGTCCTTCACCTCGATGTTCCACCAGTCGATGGTGAACGCGAAGCCCGGCAGCCACTGCTGCGGCTGCAGGATCACACCCAACGTCTTGGTCGTGGCGGTTTCCGGATCGAGGTTCGGATTGCCGCCAAGCAGGCCGTTATACTGGCCGGCCGGGTTCGGCGCCGGGCTTTGTCCGACGACCAGGCCCTGTGCCAAGCAGCCGAAATCCGCTGCCGTGATGGTGTGGGCGCACGCATCGTTGCTGCCGTCCAGGCCGACGAACTGCGGAGCGAACAGCTCCTGGATGTTCGGCGCGCGAACCGCCCTGTTGTAGGCGGCGCGGAACCGGACTTCCTTGATCGGGGCGAACTCAGCCGACAGCTTGTAGGTGTCGGTGTTGTATTTACGCCCAGTGCTCAGTTCGTAGTAGGAACGGCGGTAACCGGCCCCGAAGGTCAGGTCGTAAACGCCATGTTCCTGAATGACCGGAAGCTGCGCCTCACCGAAGAACTCGATTACCCGGAAGCTGCCGTTGACCGGAAGGGTCGGAGCGCCCTGGCCGGTGAGATCGCCGGTCTGGAACGACTGGTCCGGGTTCAGGACCAGCTTCTCCTTGCGGTATTCCGCACCGAGATTGACCCCGACGCCGTCCTGAGACCAGGGGAACTGGACGCCATAGTCGCCCAACGAACCAGTGAAGTCGACGTGAGCGATCTGTTCCGACGTACGGCCCTGCACAACGCCGAACACGTTGAGGTAGTTGACCGCCGCCTGCGATGCCGGGGCGCCGGTGAGCACGTCATAGGGGACGCAGGTCGGATCCGAGCCGTCGAGCACCGAACGACAGACCGGGTTGATGCCCGGCAGGTTCGGATCGTCGACGATGTCCAGCGCGCGATTGAGTCGAGCGATCGAAAACTCGTTCTTGTAGACCAGCGAGTAGTTGGTCCGGCCGTACTGGTAGTAGGCGTCATAGGACCAGACATCGCCCAAATCGCCCTTCGAACCCAGCAAGCCGCGATAGCTGGTGTGCGTCAGGTCGGCGATACGCGGACCACCTTCGGTATTACGACGCAGCAACTGGAAATACGCCTTGTTGTACGGGGCACCGCCCGGGACAGTGTTGACGAAATCGATCGGCGCATTGCCCGGATTGGGATTGTAAGGCGCGCCCTGGGCGAGCGGGAAGTTGCCGAGGAAGCCGTTGATCAGGTTCAGGCTTCCAGGTGCGCAGGTCAGTGCAGCCTGTGCGGCGCTAAGCAACGGGTTGTCGCAGTTGATCGTCAGCGTATTGCCGAAGTCGCCCGACGGAGCGATCTGCGCCAGCGTGTGGTCGTCCATGAACATGAATTCAAGGTACGGCTTGATCGCCGGCGAGATTTCATAGTCCGCAAAGACGCCGCCGATGTAGCGTTCGTCAGGCCGCTGGAAATAGTTGAGCGGGGCGAAGTTGTAGAGATTGCCCGCGAACGGAGCGATCGTTCCCGCACCTAGACCGGCGACGGTCGACGTCGTGATCGTCACGTGATGGGTTGCGATCGGGCCCGGACTTGTCCGCGTCGTCGTCGAAACGAAGATCACGGCATTGCCCGGGTTGGCAGTCGCCGAACCGCCGCAGCGAACGTTGTTCGGGAGCAGCTCGGCATTCGGATAGAAGCCAACCTGCCGGACCGATTCCTGAATGACGCAGGCGCTATAGTCGCGCCGCCCCTGCAGGACCGGATTGACGTTGCGATAGCCGAAATAGGCAACGGCGTGACCGCGATTGTCGTCGAAGTTGACGCCCAGCGAAACGGTGCCGTCGAAGGCGCCGCCGTCAGCAACCGAACCCTTCGGTGCGGTGTAGTGGCGGCCGCCAAGGATCGAGCTCATGTCCTGAGCGTCACCGGCCGCGGCGCAGCCCGCGCTGCCCTGCGGAGCAAAACAGTTCGAGTGAAGCGATGGGCTGGTGTTGTTGTGCTGGTAGAAACTGTACTGGCCGTCGAACCGGATACCGGTGAAGGTGGAATCCATGATGAAGTTGACGACGCCGGCGACTGCGTCGGCGCCGTACACCGACGAGGCGCCGCCGGTCAGGACTTCGGCGCGCTTGATCAGCGACGACGGGATGAAGTTAAGGTCGGCGGCCTGGGTCGTGCTGTTCGGGTCGCCCGGAACCATGCGGCGGCCGTTGATCAGCGCCAGGGTGCGCTTCGAACCGAGATAGCGAAGGTCGACTTCCGCGGTGCCGGATGCGCCGTTGGAAACGCCCGAGGCCTGCGACGCGCCGACGGAGGGCAGCGAATTGAGCAAATCTTCGACGCGGGTCGTACCAGACAGCTTCAGGTCCTGGGCGTTGACGACGGTGACCGGAGCAGCCGATTCCAGGTTGGCCGAAGGAATGCGCGTGCCGGTGACGACGATGTCTTTGGTGGGCTCCGCGGCTTCCGGGGCGGCTTCAGGGGCCGGCGCTGGCTGGGCGGCGGTGTCGGCGGTGTCGGCGGCCGGCGCATCTTGCGCGAACGCCGGCGTGGCAAGCATGCTGGCGCCGACCAATAGGGTCGTGCCGAGCAGCCGCTGACGAAAATCGAGCTTCATAAAGTCTTCCCCTCATGGGCCGCACCGGGATACGGCCGTGCATGTACAGCAGTGGGACACTGCCGAACTGCCGGCTTGAATAAGAGAAAGCGCTAAAGCAACGCAACGTAACGAGAGGTTCCTCTGTCGAGTTGTCGACCCGCTGTAGTGTTTCTGCAACACTAGCGTCCCGGCCTCTCTCTTGTCCGCCAATGCCCCCTATGCCTAAGGTGCCGTCAAGTTTTTCGGACGGAGGCGTTTGCATGGTGAGGTTCGGATCGGCTGCTACGGCCGCGATCGTTGGGCTGATTCTTATGACTGCGCCTGCCGCGGCGGCGCCGAAGAAGGTCCCCGATGGACCGCCTCCTGCCGCGGTTACGGAACTGCTGAATTGCCGCAACATCACTGACAGCGCCGCTCGCCTGGCCTGCTATGACAAGTCGGCGGCGACGATCGGCGAGGCCGTCGCCAAAAAGGACCTGGTGGTAATGGACCGGGAGTCGGTCAAGAAGACCAAGCGCGGGCTGTTCGGCTTCTCGATACCCAACCTCGGCATTTTCGGCGACGACGACAATGAGGTGGAGATCAAGCAGATTGACGGGACGATCGTCAGCACCGCCTTCAATGCCGACGGCGGCTATATCTTCCGCCTGGCCGACGGCAGCCGCTGGAGCCAGATCGACAGCAAGCCATTCGCCATCCCGCCCCAGGGTGGGGACAAGGTGGTGGTCAAGAAAGGCACGCTGGGAAGCTACTTCCTGACGGTGGACGGCGCGCCAGGAGTCAAAGTCAAGCGGACCAACTAGGGTCCAGACCCCACTAGATCTTGCCGGCGCGGCGCTCCGCCTCGAGGCTGGCGCCGGCATCGGCGTAGGCTTCCTGGCGCTCCACCGACCAATAGCGCAGCTCATCGAGCGGAATGACCGTGTTGGTGACCGCGCAACGGACATGATCGCCTGCCGACAGCAGGCGGAAGGTGCCGTCGAGATAATGAATTTTCGCCTCGCGGGCGGCGCCCATCAGCATGCATCAATCCTCGTCAAATAGTCCCGGCTGGCCAGGCGCGACACTACCCTTGCGCTTCGCCGGACGAAAGGGGACTGGTCCCGAACCATCGCCTATATGGGCAGCAACCCGCCCATCTGCAAAGTGCAGGTCCACCGCCACGGCGGCCCGGGCATCGGCCGCATGGACCAGCGTCTTGCCGGCTCGGTCTGTCACGCGGACGAAGCCGCGCTGCAACGGCCGCTCGGGATGGGCGAGATCCGCCAGCCGCCACAGGGACGCAAGCTTCTCCTGCGCGCGCGCGACCCGCTCGGTGAGCAGCCGCGCCTGCAGCCGCGGCGCGACCGCGGCAAGGTCGGCGCGGGCGTGGGCGGTGCGCTGGACGAGCGCACGGGGCAGCCGGTCGCCGATGTCGTCGATCCGCTGCGCAAACGGCGCGAACAAATTGGCCGCTTCCGGCCAGCGCGAGGCCAGCTGGTCCAGCCGCTCGGCGGCGCGAGTGCCAGTCCGGGTGACGCAGGCCGACATGCGATGGTCGAACTCGGCCAGCATCGCCGCCAGTTCGGAGCGCACCGGCACCGCCATTTCCGCTGCAGCGGTCGGGGTCGGGGCGCGGCGGTCGGAGGCGAAATCGATCAGCGTCGTGTCGGTTTCATGGCCTACCGCCGAGATCAGCGGGATCGGCGAGGCCGCGGCCGCGCGGACGACCTCCTCCTCATTGAAGGCCCACAGGTCCTCGATCGACCCGCCGCCGCGGGCGACAATCAGCAGGTCCGGCCGCGGCGTCATGTTGGCGAAGCCGCGGATCGCGGCCGCGACCTTTTCCGCCGCACCTTCGCCCTGTACCGGCACCGGCCAGACGATGACATGGGTCGCGCAGCGATCCTCAAGCCGGTGGAGGATGTCGCGGATCACCGCTCCGGTCGGCGAGGTTACCACGCCGATCACTCGCGGCAGGAACGGCAGCCGGCGCTTCTTCGCTTCGTCGAACAGGCCTTCGGCGGCAAGTGCGCGGCGCCGCTTGTCGAGCAGGGCCATCAGCGCACCTTCGCCGGCCAGCTCCATCCTGCTGACGACGATCTGATATTTCGAGCGCCCCGGATAGGTGGTGAGTTTGCCCGACGCGATCACTTCCGCGCAGTCTTCCGGCCTGAACGCGAGGCCGGCCGCCTGGCCCTTCCAGATGACGGCGTCGATGCATGCCGCTTCGTCCTTCAGCGTGAAATAGCAATGGCCCGAAGCATGGCGCTTCCAGCCGCTGATCTCTCCTCGTACCCGAACGAAGCCGAACGCTGCCTCGACCGTGCGCTTGAGGGCGCCCGATACCTCGCTGACGGTCAGCGGCGGCGCGTTGTCGCCGCTCTTATCGTCCGCTAGGAGGCCGGATGCATCGAGGTCGTCGGGGAGTGGCATGAACATCCTGCTGTTGGGTTCGGGCGGGCGCGAAGATGCGCTGGCATGGCGCCTGAAGCAATCGCCAAGCTGCGACGGGCTGATCGCCGCCCCAGGCAACCCCGGCATCGCTCGCTGGGCGGAGTGCGTTGCAATTGATCCCTGCGATCCCGAGGCGGTGGTGAAACTTGCGCAGGAACGGGGAATCGATCTGATCGTGATCGGCCCGGAGGCGCCCCTCGTCGCCGGAGTCTCCGACGTCGCCCGAGCCGCGGGAATCGCCACCTTCGGGCCTAGCGCGGCCGCCGCCCGGCTGGAGGGCTCCAAGGGCTTCACCAAGGACCTTTGCGCCCGGGCCGGAATTCCTACAGCGGCCTATGTCCGGGTCGACTCTGAAACCACCGCACTATCCGCTTTGGACGGCTTCTCGATCCCGGTGGTGATCAAGGCCGATGGCCTCGCCGCCGGCAAGGGCGTCACCGTCGCCATGAGCCGGGCCGAGGCCGAAGCCGCCATCCGTGCCGCCGGTGACGGAGCGATGGTCATCGAGGAGTTTCTCGAGGGCGAGGAAGCGAGCCTGTTCGCGCTGGTCGACGGCACCCGCGCGATCCCGCTGGCATCAGCACAGGATCATAAGCGCGTAGGCGAGGGCGACACCGGGCCCAATACCGGCGGGATGGGCGCCTATTCCCCGGCCCCGGTGCTGACTGCGGAACTGGAAGCCCGGGCAATGCGGGAGATCGTCGAGCCGACCGCCCGGGCGATGACGGAAGCTGGCACTCCGTTCAGCGGCGTGCTCTTCGCCGGATTGATGCTGACTGCCAACGGACCCAAGCTGATCGAATATAATGTCCGCTTCGGCGATCCCGAGTGCGAGGCGATCATGCCCCGCATCGAGGGCGATTTTGCAGCGCTGCTTCGCGACGTGGCGACCGGTGCGGCATTCGACGCCCCGCCCTTGTCCAGCGACACGGCAATGACCGTCATCGTCGCGGCGACGGGCTATCCCGGCACACCGGCCAAGGGTGGATCAATTCATGGACTGGAATCCGCCGAAGCGATCCCCGGCGTCAAAGTCTTCCAGGCAGGCACGGCGCTGGAGGGCGGACAACTCGTCGCTCGTGGCGGACGGGTGCTGGCAGTGACTGCGCGCGGCCGGTCGCTCGGAGAGGCGCGTTCAAACGCTTACCAGGCAGTTGACTCAATCGACTTTCCCGACGGCTTCCATCGCCGCGATATCGGCTGGCGGGAACTGGAGCGCGCGTCATGAGCAGGCGGGCCACCCTGCTGCTGGGAATCGCCATGACGGCCGGCTTCACCGCACTGTGGCACGGCCCGCTTGGGGCGGGAGAGAGGCTGGTTGCGCAATCCGAGGCCAGTGCCCGCCGTACGCTCGACTTTTATGAACTGCCGATGGTGCAGGCCCATATGCAGCGAGGACCGCTCGCTCGCCGCCTGATCCTCAGCGGACCGGCCGATGAATTCCAGCGTTCCGAGCTGGTGCGAATCCTGGATGAGACGCCTGGCGTGCTTGAGGTGCGATGGGATCCTGGCTCGCTGCCGCAGGAAGGGAGACCGACGCGATGATTCCCCTCGCCATTGAGGCCCAGTTGCTTGGGCTGGCCGGCTTCGCCATCGGCATGGTGATTGCTTATGTAGTTGAGCTCCGCCGCCGGGCGAACGAGTGGAAGATGAAGTTGTAGCAAAAGGATCTGTCGGGAATGGAATTCTTCCAAATCTATTGGCCCGTATTCCTGGTGGCCCTGGTCGTCGGCATCATTGTCGGACTGCGCGTGCTTCGGCCGAAGCAGAACGTCCGATTGACCGACAGCGTCCCGCTTCGCCCGCACATGAATGTCGAGTCACAGCCGCATGAGGGCCGGAGCTTGGCCGACGAAGCAGCAGCTGCAGCCAGCGACATCGCCGGACCGATTCTCGGCGCGGGGATCCATGCCGAGCTTCCCGGCGCCGTTGGGCCTGCGGATGAGCTGATGAAATTGAAGGGCGTTGGCCCCAAGTTTGCCGAGATGCTCAATCAAAGGGGGATCACAACCTTCGAACAGATTGCCAACCTATCGCCCGGGCAGGTCGAGGCACTGGATGAGTCACTGGGGGCATTTCGCGGCCGGTTGGCCCGGGACCGAGTGGTCGAACAGGCCGATTACCTCACCCGCGGCGATATCGAAGGTTACAGGGCCAAGTTCGGCAGTCTGTAGGCCAGCCTAGGCCGGGGGCGCTTCGCTCCCCGCCTCTTCTTCGGCGCTTCGCTTTCTTCTTGGGCGACTGACAAGCAGCTTGTCGATTTTCCGCCCGTCCATATCGATCACTTCGAACCTGTAGCCGTCGAATTTGAAGACCTCCCCGGTCTCAGGAATCTTCTTGATCACCGAAAGGGCGAATCCGGCGACCGTCGAGAAATCGCGATCACCGGGCATGGATACGCCAAGCCGGTCGCTCAACAGGTCGGCGTTGGCGGCTCCTGACACCAGCCAGCTCCCATCTTCCCGCTCCACCAGCGGAGGGTCCTCGCCCTCGTCCATGTCATGGGCGAATGCACCCGCGAGCGCGCTCAGGATCGACCCCGGCGTAACAATGCCGTCGAGATGGCCATATTCGTCATGGACCAGTGCCAACGGCACCTCGGCCGAGCGCAGAACGGCCAGCGCATCCATTGCGTCCATCAAGTCGGGGATCACCGGAGCGCTCCGGGTCAGCGCACTGAGATTCAATTCCTGACCGTCGAGCAGGCAGGTTAGCATGTCCCTCGTCGCGACCACGCCGACGATATTGTCGACCGACCCTTTCGCGACCGGAATCCGGCTATGCGGCGTGTCGGCCAGGACCGCACGAATTTCTTCGCGGCTGCAGCCGATATCGATCCAGTCGATGTCGGTGCGAGGGGTCATCACCTCGCGCACCGGGCGGTCGGCCAAGCGGACGATGCCCGATATGATCGCTCTTTCACTCTCCTCCAGCACGCCTGCCGACTGCGCTTCGGCGACAACCAGGTGAAGCTCCTCCGCAGTCACCACATTCATGTTCTCGCGATTCAAGCCGAGAGCGCGGAAAATCATCGCACTGGTCCGGTCGAGCAGCCAAACGAATGGCGCGGTAGCCTTGCTGAGCCAGCCCATCGGCCGGGAAACAATCGCCGCGATTGCTTCCGGATTGCGCAGGGCGAACTGCTTCGGAACCAGCTCGCCGATGACCAGCGAGGCAAAGGTCGTGACCACGATCACGATGCCAAATCCAATAGTATCGGCGATTTCGGGATCAACACCCAGCCGAGCAAGCCGCTGACCGACGGGCTCGCCCAAGCTGGCGCCCGAATAGGCGCCGGCAAGAATGCCGATCAGGGTGATTCCGATTTGGACTGTCGACAGGAATCGTCCGGGCTCGGCGGCGAGATCGAGCGCCCATTTGGCGCCCCGGGAGCCGGCCTTGACCATCGCCTTCAGCCTGGCTTCGCGCGACGAGACGATCGCCAGCTCGCTCATCGACAGCAAGCCGTTGATCGCGATCAATGCGAGGATCAGGACCAGGTCGAGCCAGGGAAAGGGAAGGAGCGTGTCGCTCATAGGCAGATAGAGGCTCATTTGCCGGTAATTTTGCCTGGTCGCAAGGACTAGGCCCGGCGCGCTTCAAAGAAGGTCTTGAGTTGAAGTGCGGCCTCTTCCTCGCCGATACCCCCGAGAACGTCGGGCCGGTGATGGCATGTCGGCTGCGAAAACACTCTGGCGCCATGGACGACGCCGCCGCCCTTTGGATCCTCCGCGGCGAAGCGAAGCGCCTCGATCCGGGACAAGGCGATGGCAGCTGCGCACATCGCGCACGGCTCCAATGTCACCCACAAGGTGCAGCGATCGAGACGCGGCTGGCCGAGACGGGTAGCTGCGTGGCGGATCGCGACCATTTCGGCATGGGCGGTTGGATCGAGGTTCCCGCGCATCGCATTGCGCGCCTCGGCAATAATCTCGTCGCCCAAAGTGATCACCGCGCCGACTGGCACCTCGCCTGCATCGGCGGCGACCGCGGCTAGGTCGAGCGCACGACGCATTGGTGGGGGAAGCGGGAAGGCCATTGCCTGGCGAGCGCTAGCGCGCCGCTCAGCGTCTGTCATGCCTTCGAGGCGAGAAAGGAGAACGTCAGCGGGCGGCGTTATGCTGTGGTTCCTCCGGACGGCGCACCTCAACCACGGGCACGTTGACCTTCGCCTTGTCGCGCTTCACTTCGATTTTCGGCACGTCGACATTGGCTTCGCGGCTACCGACACCGACCGATCCGGTTTGCACCTCAAATGTCGGCGACTGGCCGCCGCTGGCGCGAATCGTGCCGTTACTGGCTTCGACAGCGGGTGCCTCGACGCCGCGTGTCTGACTAATATCGAGAAATCCGGTGGCGATAGCTGCAATCAGCGCAACCACCCCAAGAATCAGGATCAGCAGGATGGCGCGCATGGATATACCCTCGACTTTCTTGAAACGACCAACGCGCCGCGGCTGATATAGGTTGCTTTTTGCGCCTTCCGGCCTAGCGCAGGTTGACGAACCGCACCTCCCCGCGTATCGGGCGGCGCTTTCCGGGCTTCTTCAAGCCCACCCCAGAACTAGGATGTGACCGATGTCGCGCGTTTGCGAGCTGACCGGCAAGGGCCGGCAGGTGGGCAACAATGTTTCCCACGCCAACAACAAGACCAAGCGGACGTTCCTGCCCAACCTGCAGAACGTGACGCTGATCTCGGAATCGCTGGAGCGGAGCATCAAGCTGCGCGTCTCCACCCACGGCTTGCGCTCTGTCGAGCATGTCGGCGGGCTCGACAACTGGCTGACCAAGACCAGCGAGGACAAACTCTCGACCCGCGCTGCCAAGCTCAAGCGCGAGATCGCCAAGAAGGCCAAGGCCGCGGCCTAAGGCGTTCTGCTGGTCTGCAATTTCGAAGGCCCGGCGCTCGTCGCCGGGCTTTTGTTATGTGCCGGCGGCGCAAAGTCGAGCGCGACCAGCAAAGTTCGAGCCATGACTCGGTGACCATCATCGGTGACCAGCCAGAACCGCCAGTTGCCATTGGCCAGCCGCTCGATCGCCATCCCCTCAAAATTATCAAATGCATCCTTGGGCAGCGGCCAGCCAGGGCCGACGCGATAGTTTTGACCGTCGCGCAGCAGCGGCGCGATGGATTGGCTGATGCCGTTCACGCCCTTTGACCGTAGCAATAGCCACGAGCTGCCATCCGGAGCCCTGGCGGCATCGGCGACTTCCGAACCGGCATTCAAGGCAGAGCGTTTGGTGCCGTCTGGCCC
Source organism: Sphingomicrobium sp. (assembly GCA_035491735.1). Lineage (GTDB taxonomy): Bacteria > Pseudomonadota > Alphaproteobacteria > Sphingomonadales > Sphingomonadaceae > Sphingomicrobium. The sequence continues at coordinate 9,445 of DATJKE010000005.1, read as the reverse complement.
GGCCTCAACCGCGTCTTGGCCGTTTTCAGCGGCCACCAGCAACCGGTCTCCTTCTGCCAGCAGCCCTTCGGCACCCCGATTGTCCGGCCAGCCAAGCTGCCCCAAATCCACGGAAGCGAGCGCATGGACAAATCCATCATCATAGAGCCACAGCGAATGATATTGTTCATAACCGATCCACCAGCCGCGCCCGCGCGGATCCCGGGCGATTGACTCGGCGTCTCGCGACCATTTGTTGCCGAACCTGCCCGGGCCGATCCTGAGATCCTGAAGAATTGCCTTCGGATGAATTGCCGACGGCCGGTCGAAGCGGACTACCGCGCCGAGATCGCTGACCGCGAGGAATCGCCCTTCGTCCAGCGCCAATCCGGAAAGCCCGCCGAAACGCCGGTCGCCCGCCGTCAGCTCCCAGGCTCCCGCGAGGCGGAGGGGACCCCCAGCGGGCGGCAACTCAACCGCCTGATATTGCAGCATTTCGACCGTCGGCGGATGCACCTTTCGATCCGGCAGGCCGTGGATTGGCAAATACGCCAAGAGCACGAAGGCTCCCAGCAGCAAGCTATTGAAATAAAATAATTTCCTGAATGATTGCTGCAAGGCCCGTTCAGCCCCGTTCAACTGCGAATCGGGCATATGCATTCGCACGGACGGGGTTTCCCCCTTTTCCTCGTCTTTCGCCGGTTTCCGGCGGACCGAAATCCCTCGCGTCGCGTATCGAGGGGGGCCCGGAGTGCGTAGTTGCTCCGGGCCCAACTTTCCTCCCGTTCCGGACCATCAGCGCTTGTCGAATAGCGCCGCGAGCTGCTCGATCAGCGCGCCTCCCAATTGCTCGGCATCCATGATCGTGACCGCACGCAAATAGTAACGCGTGACGTCGTGACCGATGCCGATGGCGGCCAGTTCGATGTTCGACCGGCTTTCGATCCAGCCGATCACTTGCCGCAAATGCTTTTCGAGATATGTGCCGCCGTTGGCCGAAGCGGTGGAATCGTCGACCGGAGCGCCGTCGCTGATCACCAGCAGGATTCGCCGCTCTTCGGGCCGGGCAAGCAGCCGCCCATGGGCCCACAGGAGCGCCTCGCCGTCGATATTCTCCTTGAGCAAACCCTCCCGCATCATCAATCCAAGGCTTCGCCGCGAATGGCGGTAAGGCTCGTCGGCGCGCTTGTAGATAATGTGGCGAAGATCATTGAGCCGGCCTGGATTGGGTGGGCGCCCTTCGGACAGCCATTGCTCACGGCTCTGCCCGCCCTTCCAGCCGCGGGTGGTAAATCCGAGGATTTCGGTGGCTACCCCGCAGCGCTCCAGGGTACGCGCCAAAACGTCGGCGCAAGTCGCGGCGATCGAGATTGGCCGTCCGCGCATCGAACCCGAATTATCGATCAACAGGCTGACCACGGTATCCTTGAATTCGGTCTCGCGCTCGATCTTGTAACTCAGCGAGTGCGCAGGCGTGACGATTACCCTTGCCAGCCTGGCCGCATCGAGCATGCCCTCCTCCTGGTCGAAATCCCAGCTCCGTGCCTGCTGGGCCATCAGCCGGCGCTGCAGCCGGTTGGCGAGGCGGGTGACGACCCCGCCCAAGCTGGTCATTTGTTGGTCCAGATAGGCTCTGAGCCGGGTAAGCTCCTCTTCGTCGCACAGATCTTCGGCAGACACGGTTTCGTCGAACCGAGCGGTGAACGGCTTGTAGTCGGTGACAGGCTCTTCCAGCCAGTTGCGCCGCTGGGCACCGGCTCGTGCTTGGTCGGCACCCTCCTGCCCGCTGGTCGCTTCGCCTTCTTCGACATCGGCCTCGCTGTCGGCGCTTTCGTCATCGCCCTCGTCCCGCTCGGTTTCTTCCGAGCGCATTTCCATGTCGCCGCCGCTGTCCGCGCCGTCGGTCTCGGCGTCGTCGGCCTCGTCCGGACCCTCCTCTTCGCCCTGGTCCTCGTCACCACCTTCGGGCTCCTGATCGCTCGGGTCGTCAGCCGGCAGGTCAAGATCTTCAAGCAAGCGCCGCGACAGGGTCGCGAAGGCGGCCTGGTCGTCGATCGTCAAGGCCAGGGCATCAAGTTCGGCACCGGCCTTCTCCTCGATCCACGGGGCGATCAGTTCGAGCCCCGGCCGAGCGGCCCGCGGCGGTTCCTCGCCGCTCAGCCGCTGACGGGCGAGCAGGCCCACGGCGGTCGCCAGCGGTACCTCCTCGGCGGTCCGGGCGCGGGTGATTGCATCCAGCCTCACACGTGCCTCTGCGAGATCGTTGAGATTTGCACGGACCCCGTCCATCGCCTTAGACCCAATCGCCTCGACCCGTGCCGCCTCGAGCGCATCAAACACTGCCCGCGCGTCGCTGTCCGACACGGGCGCCCTGTGGGCGTGCAATTTCGGATCGTGATAGCGCAGGCGCACCGCCAGCGCGTCAGCCGCACCGCGAGCTTCTGCTACCAGGCGCGGCTCCAGTCCGGGGCCGGGCGATACGACCCGCGCGATCTTGCCCGGGGATTGGCCACTGGCGTCCGAAGCGAATACCACGTCGGCATCCGAATCCCTGGCGATCGCGCGGGTTGCTCCAGCCAGAACGGAGCGAAAGCGGTCGAGAGGGGTCGGCAAGGTCATAGGCCGGTCATGCTCTGACTCCGGGCTTGCGAGAGGTCAACGGCCAGCGCGTTAGCAATTTAGTTAGCGTCCCTGCTGCAAAATGGCGACCTGGAGCTGAACTATGGGCTTGGATTCGACAACTCTATTGCTGGTCATCGTCCCGCTTGTGCTGGGCCTGGTGTTCAACGCAGTGAAGTTCATGCGCTTCATCGGCTCTGTCGCCGGCGGCCGAAAGCGCGCCGCCGCGCGTGGGCGGAGTTACGAAGACCAAATGAGCTTTGACGAGCGGGTCGCCGAAAGGCTGCGCGAACTGGAACGCGACCGCAGTAGAGTCGACTAGCAGTAGAGTCGACTAAATGACTCCCGCCCCAATGTTAATTCGATGTCTGTAAGTTAAAATTTAACAGTCATTCTGAATTTTACCTGTAAATCCAAACAATTGTTGACGGATATAAATCCATATTACAGGTTCCCCGACTCGAATTGGCCAGGACTGGCTACCCAAGCTTCCTGATCGCCAGCGTAACGACTTGCGTGGGAAGGTTTTGTTATGAGTGTGGGGAAGTATCAAGCGGTCCGCGTAAGCAGCGTGACTGAGGATAAGCCGAACGACTTCAATCTCGACCAGGTCTATGATCTTGGGTTCCGGTTCTTTGGCGGCAAGCCGATCCTCGATCAGCCGGCCGTAATGGACAAGATCGATTCCGGAACGATGCTATCCGGCACGAACGGTGTTATTACCTACACATTCCTCGACAAGAGCCATCTGACCGGCCTCTACAACAATCCCACGGCGGGTTTTGAGGCAGCATTCGGTCTGTCGAGCTACACGCCGGCCCAGCAGGCGGCGGCGCGCGCGGCGATCCACCTGTGGGATGACCTCATCCCGCAGACGTTCGTGGAATCCAAGGGCATGGGCGCCGACATCGTCTTCGCCAACTCGCTCGATCCCGCCCAGGCCTATGCCTACTACCCTGGCAGCCGCGGATGGAAATTCCAGAGCGACGTGTTCACCAACGACCCGAACAATGTCCAGGCGGGCAATTGGACCAATAACTGGTTCACGAACCTCGGCTACGGCAACACGACGTTGGTCCATGAGCTTGGCCATACACTCGGCCTTTCGCACCCCGGCGCCTATAATTTCGGGCAGGATTCGGATGGGGACGGCGTTCCGGACGACCTGACCTATGCCAATTTCGCGGAGTATGCGCAGGACAGCAACCAATATACGATCATGTCCTATTTCAGCGGGAACCAGACCGGTGCACGTGTGGTCAACTGGACAGGCTTGCTGAACGCCAATCCGCAGACTCCGATGCTGCACGACATCATGACCATTCAGGCCAAGTATGGCGCGGATCTCAACACCCGCGTCGACGACACAGTCTATGGCTTCCATGCCAATGCGGGCAACGCACTCTACGACTTCGGCCAGAACCCCTACCCCTATCTGGCGATTTACGATGCCGGCGGTAACGATACGATCGACCTGTCGGGCTTCACCGTTTCCCAGTTCATCGATTTGCACGCAGGCTCGTTCAGCTCAATCGGCGGCGGAATGCCGGACCCGGCAGCGGTCAATGCCTACCTGGACAATATCGTCGCGATCGGCGGGCCCGACTTCGGCGATTTCGACCTTGCGACGTGGACCAGTGTGATGAATTCGTTCCGGACGGCCAATGCCAACAGCATTGCCGCGGACCAGCAATTCCTGGGGCAGCCGGCCGTCACGGGCATATTCGCTAGCGAATATCAGAATGTGTCGATTGCCTATGGCACGATCATCGAGAATGCGATCGGCGGCTCGGCGCGCGACCTGATCCACGGCAACGACTATGACAACCATCTCAGCGGCCTCGCCGGCAATGACGTGATCCGGGGGTTTGGCGGCAACGACATGATCGACGGTGGCGCCGGGGCCGACGTTCTTACCGGCGGCGCCGGCAATGATACGTTCGTGTTCAACAATATCGAGCTCGGCGATCTGATCACCGATTTCGGTGGCAGCGACACCATCGACCTGTCGGGTCTCGGCAATGGCCTGCATTTCATCGGGGATGCGGCGTTCAGCGGCGCGCTGGGTGAGGTTCGTTATTCCGGCGGCGTGCTGTCGGCCAACCTCGGCGGCGATATTGCGCCCGACTTTAGCGTGTCTTTGATCGGAGCACCGACCGTTCACGCCGATCAGATCCTGTTCCATTAATTGCCGATCTGAGCACGACACCATGCCCCGTCGCGCACCGTCGCGGCGGGGCTTGTCGGTTGCGTCAGGCGCGGTGGGCGATGCTCTCCGGGAGGTCCTTGTTGAACACCCGCTGATAATATTCGGCGATCAGCGGCCGTTCGGCTTCGTCGCACTTGTTGAGGAAGCTGATGCGGAAGGCGAAGCCGATGTCGCCGAAAATCATGGCATTCTGGGCCCAGCTGATCACGGTGCGCGGGCTCATGACGGTCGAGATGTCGCCATTGATGAAACCCTGGCGAGATAGATTGGCCACCTGGACCATCTTGGCGACCTCTTCCTTGCCATTTTCGCTGTCATACTCGCCGGACTTGGCGAGCACGATCTGCGCCTCGGTTTCGGCGGGCAGATAGTTGAGCGTGGCGACGATGTTCCACCGGTCGAGTTGGCCCTGATTGAGTGCCTGGGTGCCGTGATAGAGCCCGCTTGTATCGCCGAGGCCGATAGTATTGGTGGTCGAGAACAGCCGGAACCATGGATTGGGCCGGATCACCCGATTCTGGTCGAGCAAGGTGAGCTTGCCGTCGGTTTCCAGCACACGCTGAATGACGAACATCACGTCCGGCCGTCCGGCATCATATTCGTCGAACACGAGCGCCACCGGATGCTGGAGCGCCCAGGGCAGCAACCCCTCGCGGAACTCTGTCACCTGCTGGCCGTCCTGGAGCACGATCGCATCGCGGCCGATCAGGTCGATGCGGCTGATATGGGCATCGAGATTGATGCGGATGCAGGGCCAATTGAGCCGCGCCGCAACCTGTTCGATATGGGTCGATTTGCCGGTGCCGTGATAGCCCTGGACCATCACCCGGCGATTACGGGCGAAGCCGGCGCAGATCGCCATGGTCGTGTCGGGATCGAACACATAGGCCGGGTCGAGATCGGGTACCCGCTCGTCAGCTTCCGTGAAGGCGGGAACTTCAAGGTCGCTGTCGACGCCAAAAGCATCGCGGACCTTCACCATCTTGTCGGGCGAAGCGAGGATCGTGTCCGATCGGCTGTCGAGCGTGACGTTGGGAATCTCGGTCATGTTTTGCCGCCTTACGCACTTCGGCCAAGCGTCTCAAGCAGCAGCTAGCTGGGCCTTCTCCGGCATCGGGAACAGGCCGGGCAGCCGGGAGGCGAGCTTCAAGTCCCCTTCAACATCGATCGAGGCCAACGGCGCGCCCGCGTAGACATAGCTGGCAATTTCGCTTGGCGAGCCGCGAATGATGAGGCTGGGATCCTCGACCTCGCCGCGGCCGATGCGGATTTCGCCCTTCTTGTTGCGTATCCAGAAGAAAGGCTCGCCATTCATCACGAGCTGGATCCTGGCTTTGAGGTCGCCCGCGGCCATTGGACTGAGCATCGTTCTCAACGACAGCATCAGCGAGACCGGGCTGAACGGCCGTGTGGGATCGTGATTGGGGCTGCGGACCGCCCAGCGGCCAAGCGCCTGGAAGATCGGCGCCGCCTCATAGCCCCAGGGTGTAAGCTCATAGACCCGCACCGAAGCTGGGGGAGGAAGCCGCCGGCGAACCAGCACGCCGGCCGCTTCCAAGCCCTCCAACCGCTGAGTCAAAACGTTGGCACTAATCCCGTTGAGACTCGTTTTAAGGTCGGAGAAACGGCGGGGTCCAAGAAGCAGTTCGCGTATCAACGGCATCGACCAGCGTTCGCCGATTAAGTCCATGCCGTGAGCCGCCGCACAGGCATCGTCATATCGTCGTTTGTCGTCGGCTCGTCGCGCAGTAGTTAGTTTTTGTAACGCCATTGTTGCAATTTATAACTAACCCGACCAAGGTTCAAGACGAATCGAGTCGCAGAGGAGGCAAATCGCGATGTCGAAGATGATTTTCATCAACCTGCCGGTGACGGACCTCGACCGGTCGATCGGATTCTACGAGGCCGTCGGCGGCCGGAAAGAACCGAAATTCTCCAACGAGCGGGCAGCGATGATTGTCCTGTCGGACGCGATCCATGTCATGCTGCTGACCCACGACTTTTATAAGACGTTCACCGGCAAGCCGATTGCCGATGCGCACCAGTCCAGTCAGGTGCTGCTAGCTCTGTCGGCGGACAGCACGGCAGAGGTCGACGCCACTATCGGCAAGGCCGCCGCAGCGGGCGGAAAGGCCGATCCGGGGCCCAAGCAGGAGATGGGCGAGCTAATGTACGGACGCAGCTTCGAGGACCCCGACGGCCACCATTGGGAGATCATGTGGATGGACGCAGGTGCCGCCGAGCAGGGCGCAGCGGCCTTCGAGGAGGCTTGAACCATGGCACTTAATGAAAACGCCGCGATCGAGATCACCGCGTTCAAGCTGGTGCCCGAATTCGCGCAGGGCGTGGTTCGCGACCTCAGAGTTCGCTGGGCGCTGGAAGAGGCCGGCCTCGACTATCGGGCTCGCCTGCTGGACCAGGAACGGCCGGCCGAATATCTGCTGGAGCAGCCGTTCGACCAGGTGCCATGCTTCAACGACGGCAAGGTCCGGATCTTCGAGACCGGCGCCATCGTGCAATATCTCGGCGAGCAGAGCGAGGTACTGCTCCCGCGCGACCCGCAAGGCAGATATCGCGCGATCCAGTGGACCTACGCCGCGCTCAACAGCGTCGAGCCGGCTGTCCTCAACCTGCTGCTGATCGACATTTTCTATGCGGGAGAGGAATGGGCCAAGTTGCGCCGGCCCGGAGCCGCGGACTTCGCCAACCTCAAGCTGAAGCGCGTGTCCGACTGGCTGGGCGACAAGGAATGGCTGGAGGGAGACCGCTTCACCATCGGCGACTTGCTGATGGTAACCGTGCTTCGCTTCCTGCGTCACACCGACCTGGTCGCAGGCTTCCCGAACTTGGCAGCCTATCAAAAGCGCGGCGAAGCTCGACCGGCGTTCCAGCGGGCGCTGGCAGACCAGCTGGCTGCTTACAAGCAACATGAACCGGAAGGAGAGGCAGCATGACCTATTTCGAAGGATTTGTGGTTCCGGTGCCGGAGGCCAACAAGGACGCCTATCGCCAGAGCGCGGCGAACGCGGCGCCAATCTTCAAGGACCTTGGCGTCAGCCGTCATTTCGAGGCCTGGGACAGCGATGTTCCGGAAGGCAAGGTCACGGATTTCCGCAAGGCAGTCGATGCCAGGCCGGACGAGAAAGTGGTCTTTTCCTGGTTCGAATATCCGGACAAAGCCACGCGCGACGCAACAAATGAGAAGATGCGCAGCGACGAGCGAATGAAGGAATTGGGCGCCAATATGCCGTTCGACGGCAAGCGCATGATCATGGGCGGTTTCGAAGCGATCGTGGAAGAAGGCAGCGGAGCCGGCGGCTATACTGACGGTTTCGTCGTGCCCGTCCCCGAAGGCAAGACGGACGATTATCAGAAGCTTGCCGCCAAAATGGCCAAGGTATTCCGCGGCCATGGGGCGAACCGGGTTGTGGAAGCGCTTTCGAATGACGTCGACAAGGGAGAGGTCACCGATTTCTATCGCGCCGTGAAAGCGGAAGATGGAGAGAAGGTCGTTTTCTCCTTCATCGAATGGCCCGACAAGGCGACCCGCGACGAAGCCTGGAAGAAAATCATGGCCGACGAGAGCATGAAGCCCGAAGGCGATATGCCGTTTTCCGGCCAGCGCATGTTCTGGGGCGGGTTCGAGCCGATCTTCGACACCGCCAAGACCAAGGAGCCGGCGGACGCCTGAACCGCCGGGAAGAGGAGAGGATAATGGCCGACACGATTGAGGCGCCGTCGCGCGCCGAAGCTGGGGCGCGCCCGCTGCAGGGCAGCAACGTCTGGTACGAGCTGATCACGCCGGATCCTGACGGCGCCACCAAATTCTATGGTGCGGTGGTTGGCTGGACCATCGGCGAGCCGATTGGCGGCGACCAGGACTATCGCATGATCAACCGCGGCGACGGCGGGTTCGCCGGCGGCGTGCTGAAGCTGACCGGCGACATGCAGGCCCATGGCGCCCGGCCCATCTGGATGGGCTACATCGGTGCCGACGACGTTGATGCCACGGTCGCCAAGGTCGAGGCCAAAGGCGGCAAGACGCTGATGCCGGCCTTCGATATCCCGCAAGGCCGAATTGCGATGGCCGCCGACCCGCAGGGCAACCCATTCTATGTGATGAAGCCGATCCCGCCCGCGGGGAAGGAAGACGCGCAAAGCGACGTCTTTTCCCCGACTGAGGAGCAACGCGTCAGTTGGAACGAACTCACGACGAGCGATCCAGCGGCAGCGCGCGAGTTTTACGGCGAACTGTTCGGCTGGTCGTCGGACGAATTCATGCCGATGGGCGAGCTCGGCGAATATCGCTTCTTCGCCCACGGCGGGACGACGATTGGCGCCTTGTGCAAGCCAATGCCCGGCGGCAGTGCGAAGTGGCGCTATTATATCCGCGTCCCATCGATCGCGAAGGCGGTCGACGCCGTGAAGCAGAACGACGGGACGGTGTCCGTCGGACCGCACGAGGTCCCGGGCGGCGATCATATCGTCATCGGCAATGACCCGCAGGGCGCAGAATTCGCCCTGGTGGGAAAGGCTTAAAGCTGACGATGGCGAGGGCCGCAATCATTGTTGCGAGGCTGATCTTCGCCGGCGTGTTCTTCATGTCGGCGGCGTTCAAGTTTTGGCTGATGGGGATGG
>DATJKE010000004.1:0-24322 GCA_035491735.1 Sphingomicrobium sp. | reverse complement strand
GCGCCCATTGATCGGCCTTGAAGCCCAACAGTTCGGTGGCGAGGATCAGGTGCCCGGTCGAGCTGACAGGCAAATATTCGGTGACGCCCTCGACGATTCCGAGGATGATGACGAGCAGGAGGACGGGCACGGCTTAGGCGGCCGCGCTCGGCGCGAAACGGCCGCCTTTCTTGTAACGGCTAAGCCATTCCGGAGCGACCGCCGCCAGGGGTGTCGGGGTGATCCCAAACTCCTTGAAGCCCGGAAGCTTGCCTGACGGCACATTATCCTTTTGCAGCATCAGCCATTGGTCGCGGGAGAGCGGCGCGCCGGGCAAGAAACCGAACATCGCAATGCCCGCGGCCGCGAAATCCGGTACTTCGACCAGGTCGGGATGGCAGCCGGCGAGCTCGGCGACCTTGAGATTGAGCTCCCGCATCGTCATCGCCTCGGGCCCGGCCAGTTCGTAGGTCTTGCCGCCGTGAGTGCCTGGATCGAGCGCCGCAGCGGCGATCGCCCGCGCCAGGTCGCGGACATAGACAGGCTGGAAACGGGTTCGCGGCGCAATCACCGGCAGCAACGGATAGTCGGCCATGGCGGCGAAGCGGTTGGTGAAGGCGTCCTCCGGCCCGAACACCGTGCTTGGGCGGATGATCGTCGCCTTGGCGAATGCCGCGCGCACCGCCTGCTCGCCGCGTCCCTTGGTCTGGCCATATTCGGACGGGCTGTCGGGGTCGGCCCCGATCGCGCTGACATGCACAAACGCCCTGGCGCCGGCCTTCTTGGCGGCGGCGGCAAGCTTGCCTGCGCCCTGGACGTGGACCGCCTCCAGGTCGCCCTTGAACACGCCGACCAGGTTGATCACCGCATCGGCGCCCTCGACGGCCCGCTCAACGGTGGCGGGCTTGGTCAGGTCGGCAGCAATCGCCGAAGCCTGTCCGACCGAGCCGAGCGGCTGCAGGAACCAGGCGCGGCGCGGGTCGCGCACCGCGACGCGCAACCGGGCGCCGGTCTTCAGCAGCTCTTCGCAGACATAGCGGCCAATAAAACCGCCGCCGCCAAAAATGGTAATCAGGGGCGGGGTACCTGGTTGCCTCATGGATGGTCGGTCCTTGGCCGGGTTCAAATGCTTGGAATCGCCGTCGTCCTAGGACCGGGCGGCCCGCGCTGGCAAGAGGCGCGGGCCGCTCATTGGCGGCTAATAGTAATTCGCCAGGGTCAGCGTGACTGTGGCGCCGTCCGCCTTGCTGATATCGATCTTGGTCCCCGGCGCGCCCCGCGCCCAACTCGCCATTTGCCCGTTGAAAAAGGCCGGGCCGACCGCGGTGCCGTTGATCGCCGTCAACTTGTCGCCTTTCTTGATTCCGGCCCGGTCGGCCGGGCTACCGGGAGATACGTGCAGAACGTTGAAATGATCGCCTTCCAGCAGGGTGAACATGCCCGCGCGGTCCTTGGCAAATTCGGCCGGCTTGCCGTTGCGTTCCAGGAACATGCGGTCATGGACCAGGTCGAGCGTCAGCTTGAACGGGCGGAACATCTGAATCCCGACATTGGCTTTCCCGGCATAGGGGCCGCCTGGCTGGCTGCTGAGATCGGCTGGAACGCCCCCAAAGCTGAACCCGCCGATCCTGACCTTGGGCAGGGTGACCCGCCTGCTCTCGTGCAGCCCGCCGACGCCGCCGGTCAGGCTGATCGCATAGGGAAGGGCCGTGATTACTGGCTGCTTCGCCTGATATTCCTGGGACAGGCTGATCGCTCCGCCATTGCCAAGGTCGAATGCTGCCAGGACCGGGGGCAGGCCGGCGATCGAAATCGGGAGGTAATGCAGCGTACCCTCGCGGGTCAGCTTGACCTCGTGCGCGTCCGGCGGAGGGGTGAAATTCTGAGGCGACGACAGGATCATTTCTCCCCGGTCGAAATCCATGCCGATGACGCTGTGAATGAACAGCTCCCGGCCAAGCACCACTGGCATCGGCCGGCCGATCGCCTTGCTGACCTGGGTGAGGTCGATCGCTACCACCGTCGCGCCGGCAAATTTGAGGTTGCCGACCTCGATCGTGACGTTTTGGAACAGCTCGGCCTCCTGCTGGCCGCCGACACCCTGGGCAGTGATCTTCTGCCCGCCGGTCAGGCCGATTTTGGCCGCAAACGCCTTGTCGAGGGTAGTCACGCCTGCGCCGCTGTCGAGCATCATCGGCGTTTCGGTGCCATTTATCTGGGCATTCAGGACGATGCGATTGCCGCGGTACAGTTCGAACGGAATGGCCGGCGATCGCTCGGCGATGACGCTGACCGACGGGGTCGCGATCTGGGCGGTCGCAGCATGGAGGAATAAGCCGGTCGACGCGGCAAGGGCGAATGCGCAAACCGCGAGTCGCATCTGGATTTTCATCTTGTTTGCCTTTAAGGTAATTTCGTGAACGCATAAGAAATTATCGCGAAACGATAATGAGGTCAAGATGAATAATTCTGCTATCGCCCATTCCGCTCGCCGTCTTCGCCTGCTGGTATGGGTCGGCATCGCGCTGATCGTCGGTATCTACCTGTTAGGCCGGCTCGGTCCGCAACTGGGACCGGTCCGGGTCGAAACCCATGGTGACGTCGCTGGCCGCGAGGGCCGGGCGCTGATCGATCTCACCCTGCTGATGTTCGTGATTGCCCTGTTCCGCCTGTCCCAAATGCTGGGCGCGGTTGCCGAGGGGCCCCTGTTCGGGCCGCGCGTTACGCAATCGTTTCGCGGTTTTGCCTTCTGGTTATTCCTCGCCACCCTGGTCGACGTCATCGCCGGCCCGGCCATCGCCATTGCCCAGAAGATCATGGGGGGCGGGGGCCGGGCTGCGCTGATGTTCGAGCTTCGCGACGTGCTGATGTTGGCCGGCACCCTGTTCCTGTTCCTCCTCGCCCGGATGATGGAGCAAGCCCGGGCAATCGAAAGCGAGCTGGAGGAGATCGTCTGATGGCGATCGTCGTACGCCTCGATGTCATGCTGGCCTTGCGCAAGGTCCGGTCGAAGGACCTGGCCGATGCCATCGGCATCACCGAAGCCAATCTGTCACTATTGAAGTCGGGTAAGGTAAAGGGAGTGCGCTTCAACACGCTGGAAGCGATTTGCGAGAAGCTCCAGTGCCAGCCCGGCGACCTGCTCGAATATGTCCCTGGGGAAGCGGCACCATGAGGCGGTTGACAGAATCGCACCGCCCCCTCTAAGCGCCGCCGCCTACCGGCAATCAGATGCCCCTGTGCCCAGGTGGCGGAATTGGTAGACGCACCGTCTTCAGGTGGCGGCGCTGGAAACGGCGTGGAGGTTCGAGTCCTCTCCTGGGCACCATCCAAAAATCCAATAGTGCGGGGCACTATTGGAAATTCTTGGATCAGCGCAGCCGATCCGGGGGATGGTCTTGAAGCTCAAGCGCCGCCGATCCGGGGGATTGCCGCGCACAAGGCTCCGAGCAAAGCGAGATCCTTCCGCTTTCCACCCAAAGTAGAGGCTCAGCCGGCCAATATCGTCGCGGCGATGTCTTCGATGCTGCCGGCCACGAGGATCGGGGCACCCCCGATAACCCCCACCTGGGTCTGGTCATTTTCGTGCGCGCGTAGCCAGGCGACGTTTTCCGCAACGACCAGATAGTTGCCGCCGCGCGACTTCAACGAAATGAATTTCATGATTTTTGTCTCCTGACGCAGTTCTTCTAGGCAAGAGAACTCTGCTTCAGGTTAACAGGCTTCAATCCTCTGGACCGGGCGGGCGTACCATCGCGCTAATGACGGCTTCACACCCATGGCGGACATTGGGGTGCGCCTTCAGGTGTGTTCCCGATGTCACTAGGCAATTGGCGGGCGTAACCACTGGATCACCATTGGGCGATCCCGAGGAACAGATGAAGGGCCGTCAATGACCGAAGTCCGCCGCGAACCGATCCTTCGCCTTATGCCCGGGCCCAGCGACATCAACGCTAATGGCCACATTTTCGGTGGCTGGGTCTTGAGCCAGATGGACAAGGCGGCCGGCATCGTTGCTCGGCTGCACTCGGGCGGGCCGGTGGCGACGATCGCAATCGACCGGATGGAGTTCATTACTCCCATCCACCTGCGCGATTTGATTTCCGTCTATGCGGAGGTCGAGACTGTCGGCCGCACGTCAATGAAGATCCGGATCGAGGTCATGGCCTGGCGCGACAGCGGCGCGATCCGGGTCAAGGTGACTGAAGGCGTGTTCACCTTTGTTGCCATCGACGAGCAGACGCGTCCTCGGCCCATTGCTGCAAAAAGTTGAACGGCTGGGAAAACGGGACGCTGAATGAGTGCCCGCTTTCCACCCATGTCCGCCATCAGAGGAAGAAGTCCACCAGCGACGAGGTTTCAAATCTTCTCCAACGCTTCCTTCCACCCGGCCAGCCTGCGGTCGCGCTCGGCATCGTCCATCGCCGGTTCGAAATGCGTAACCGCGCCGCGCATCGCCGCGGCCGCTGCCGCCAGGTCCGGATAAATCCCCGATCCCACCGCGGCGAGCATGGCCGCGCCGAGCGCCGTGGTCTCGATGAACGCGGGCCGCTCGACGGTGAGGTCGAGCATGTCGGCCAAATCCTGGGCCAGCCAGTCGTTGCAGACCATGCCGCCGTCGATCTTCAGCCGCTCCCAGCGCACGCCGTCGGCCGCATAGGCGGTCATCAAATCATGCACCTGGTGCGCCTGTGCCTCCAGCGCGGCGCGAACCAGATGCGCCTTGGTCGTGGCGAAGGTGATACCGCTGATCTGCCCGCGGGCCTCGGGCAGCCAATGGGGCGCGCCAAGGCCGGACAGGGCGGGGACCATATAGACGCCGCCATTGTCCGCGACCGACCGCGTCAATGCCTCGCTTTCGGCCGCGGTAACGATCAGTCCAACCGAGTCCCGCAGCCACTGCATCAGGCTGCCGGCGACGAACACGCTCCCTTCCAGCGCATAGCTGCGCTTGCCGCCGATCTGGCAGAGGACCGTCGACAGCAGGCGATTGGCGGAGCGGGGCGGAGCGTCGCCGCTGTTGGACAGGATGAAGGCGCCGGTGCCGAAGGTTGCCTTGGTGTCGCCCGGCTTCAGGCAACCCTGGCCGATGGTCGCCGATTGCTGATCGCCGGCCACTCCGCAGATCGGGATGGCGGCTCCGAACAGGGCGGGATCGGTGGTGCCGATCGCTCCGGCGCTGTCGACGATCGCGGGTAACGAAGCCGGATCGATCCCGAACAAGGCGCATAGCTCCCTGTCCCAATCGCTGCCGCACAGCGCCATCAGCATGGTACGGCTTGCGTTGGTGGCGTCGGTCGCATGGACCGCACCGCCGGTCAGCTTCCAGATCAGCCAGCTGTCCATCGTCCCGAACGCCAGCCGATCGCCCGCGGCGCGCACTTCCGAACGATTGGCGAGCATCCATTCCATTTTCGATGCGCTGAAATAGGGGTCGAGCAGCAGGCCGGCCCGCGACTGTACCATTGGCTCATGCCCGGCCGCCTTGAGTTCCGCGCAACGGCCGGCGGTCCGTCTGTCCTGCCACACCAGCGCGGTGCCGATCGGCTCGCCGCTGGCGCGATTCCAGGCGACGACCGTCTCGCGCTGGTTGGTGATTCCGATCGCGGCGATATTGCCGGCGCCTCCGGCCATCTCGACCATTTCGCGGGCAACGGCGAGCGTGCTTGCCCAGATCTCGGCGGCGTCGTGCTCGACCTCGCCCGGCTCAGGGTAATGCTGGGTCAGCGGCCGTTGCGCCGATCCGGCCAACGATCCGTCGGGGCGGAACAGGATCGCCCGGGTCGATGTGGTCCCTTCGTCGAGGACCAGGAGGAACTGGCTCATTCGGCCTTTCTCATCCGTTCGCGAACCATGTCGAACACGGACGGGTAGAGCGGGTTGGCGAATTCAACCCCGGCCTCCCATTCCTTGACCCAGCAAACCGTACCCTGGATCGTCTCGATCCCCGGTAGCGAAATCCAGACCGTATCGTTGGGATCCACCTTGACCGGCAGGTCCACCCGGCACCCTTTCGGCGAAAAGTCGAGGATGTTGACGCGCCAGCGGTGCTCGCCGGGGCGGCGGAATTCAATGTCGGCGCGAAGCGATACGCGCTCCGCCCGGCGCGGGTCACTTTTGTCGACCATGTAGAGGTCCCCTGCGTTCCGAGCCCGCAATGAACCTAACCGCGATCATCGCAGATGCGAAGAGGCTGATCGACGTTCGCCGCATAACGGACTAGCCTCGCCCCATGCCGCTATACTCGATCGATGACGTCGCCCCGTCGGTAAATCCTACAGCCTGGGTCGCGCCAACCGCCGACCTGATCGGCGATGTCCGTTTGGGAAACCGCTGCAGTGTCTGGTTCGGGGCTGTGATCCGGGCCGACAACACGCCGATCATTCTTGGCGATGAGACCAACTTTCAGGACGGCGCGATCGGTCACAGCGATCCGGGCGCGCCATTGACGCTCGGTGCCCGCGTTACCGTCGGCCATCAGGCGATACTCCATGGCTGCACGGTCGAGGACGAGGCGCTGATCGGCATGGGTGCGCGAATCCTGAACGGCGCAGTGATCGGACGGCAATGCATCGTTGGAGCGGGCTCTCTAATCACCGAGGGCAAGATTTTCGAGCCGCGGAGCCTGATCGTTGGCTCACCAGCACGGGCGGTACGCCAGCTCGGCGAGGAGCAGGTCGCACTGCTCAGATTGTCGGCGGCTCATTATGCGGAAAAAGCGGCTCGCTACGCCGTCGGGCTAAAGGCACATGGCTGACACTTGAAAGAGGTGAGTGGCCAAGACCATTTCCTGTTCATGATCGATATCCGACCTTTCAATTCGCTGGGCCACGCCAACCATGGCTGGCTCGATGCCCGCCACCATTTCAGTTTCGCCAACTATCATGAGCCGGCCCGCATGGGCTGGGGCGCCATTCGCGTCTGGAACGACGACCGAATCGCGCCGCGCTCAGGCTTCCCGCCGCATCCCCACCGCGACATGGAGATTATCACCTACGTCCGGACCGGCGCGATCAGCCACCAGGACTCAATGGGAAACAAGGGCCGCACCGGCGCCGGCGACGTCCAGGTGATGAGCGCGGGATCAGGCGTGACACATGCCGAATATAATCTGGAGGGCGAGGAGACGACCTTGTTCCAGATCTGGGTTGAGACCGACAAGCCGGGAACGCAGCCAAGCTGGGGAATGATGCCTTTTCCAAAGGAGGCGCGTGAGGGCAGTTTTCAGCTGCTTGCTAGCGGCGACGGGGACGATGGGGCATTGACTATCCACGCCGACGCCAAGGTGCTGGGCGCCACGCTGGGTGCAGGCAAGAGCATCAGCTACGAACCTGATCCGGCGCGTCACCTATATCTTGTTCCGTCAGCCAAGGTGCGGATCAACGGTATTGAGGCCAACGCCCGGGACGGGATCGCCATCACCGGAGAGGATCGGGTTACGATCGAGGCCGAGGCGGACGCGGAATTGGTGCTGGTCGACGCCCGTTAAGGCTCTGCTAAACTTGGAAGTGCTTGTGTCGGCGGGGTTTCATCGCCAATAGCGCCGTACAAGTTCGCCGTATTAAGCAGGCGGGCATGGCTCATCCAGCAAGGCGTGGAGAATGACGGCAAGACGCCGGGCGACATTTAGGATTTTTGGCGGAATTGGCGCGGCGATTGCGTTTGTCGTGGCGCCGGCGATTGCTCAGAACAGCGAAGCGCCAATTGATGTAACAGCCGCTCCACCGGCGTCGGCGGACACCATCGGTCCGTCGCAGCTTCAGAACTTCAACCTCCAGGGCACTGTAACGCGGCCTTCCGAGCGAACTGGGACAACCGCGGCGACTCCGGCCGCAGTATCACCAGAACCGCGGCGGGCGGAGAACCCTGCCGCTGCACGGGGTCCCGATACCATCGGCGGCAGCACCTCGCCGACCGGCGAGCCGATAGCCTCCCGAGCGGCCGCTGCAACTGCCCGTCAAAATTCGGAGTCGCCGGCGTCGACTGCGATTTCGGAAATGCCTACGCCGTCACTGCCACTGGAGGTCAGCACCGGCCCCGCCGAGAAGCAAAGCAGCGCCGAAAGCACTGGGGCATCGGCTGCATCATTGAGCAACTCGGACGGTTTTTGGTCCTGGCCCTGGTTGGCCGCACTCATCGCGCTCATTGGTGGCGCGGCATTCATTGCCTGGAGCCGGCGTAGCAAAGACCGGCGCCATGCCGATCCAGCCAGAATGGCCTTTGCCGGACTGGTTCCCGATACCGACGTAGGGCTAGCTCCGATTCCTCCGGCGCGCCGGCGCGCAGATCCGGTTCCTCCTCGGGCCCAGCCGGCGCCGCGGCCGGACCCGATCCCTCCCCGTACCCAACCGGAACCACGACCCGACCCCGTTCCGCCGGTAGTTGCACCGCAACCCCGGCCGCCGGTCGACGACGGATTGATCAAATCCACAGCACTCAAGCCCGAACTGAATTTCCAGTTCGTCCCTGATCGTGCGGTGGTGACCGAGCGCGAAGTGATGCTTCAGTTTGACGTAGTGCTGACCAATAGCGGCGCCGCGCCGGCCCGCGACGTCCTGGTAGAAGCCAAGCTGGTCCCGGCACATGCCGGCCAAGACCAAGAGATCGCGGCCTTTTTCCAGCAACCTCAGGCGACAGGCGACCGGATGGCCGGAATTCCCCCGCTCGGCAAGGTATCCTTGAAGAGCGTGGTCCGTTTACCCCTCGATCAGCTGCACAGCTTCGAAGTCGACGGACGCAGGCTGTTCGTGCCGTTGGTGGCGTTCAACATCTTGTTCCGCGGGAGCGGCGGCGAAGGCCAGGCTTCGGCCAGCTACCTCGTCGGCCGCGGCAATGACGAAGACGAAAAGCTGGCGCCATTCCGGCTTGATCTTGGGCCGCGGATTTTCCGAGGTCTCAGCGCTCGACCGCACAGCATGGGTTTGTCGAGCTAAAGCGCCGTGCCGACGCTGTTATAGCTATGCCAAGCGAGCACCGCCGCGGCTCCGCGGTGCGGACGCCACTTCTCACCCAACTCCCGCAACTGTTTCTCAGTCGGCTTGCCTTCGAGTCCGAGCAATTTACCGATCTGGATTTGCACCGCCAGGTCGCCCGCCGGCCACACGTCATGGCGCCCTTCCGCGAACAGCAGGTAGATTTCCGCTGACCAGCGACCGATGCCCTTGATTTTGATCAACTGGGCAATCGCTTCTTCGTCGTCCTCGGGAAGATGCGCGAGATCGAGCTCGCCCGTTAGGACCAGCCCCGCCAGGCTGCGAAGATAGCCTGCCTTTTGTCGAGACATGCCCGCCTCGCGCATTTCTACGTCGCTGGCGTCGAGCAGTGTTTCCAGGTTTACCGGCTGGCCAAATTTGGCGGTAAGCTTGTTCCACATCGAGCGCGCCGCGGCGACGCTGACCTGTTGGCCGACGATCGTGCGAAGCAAGGTCTCAACACCCGGCTCGCTGACTCTGGGCTCGGGGCGGCCGTGATCCTTGAGAACTTTAGCAAAGGCTTTTTCGCGCTTTGCCAAGGCATCGAGGCTTTGGTGGAGGGTTTCAGTCGTGCGAACCATCAGGCGACACTTGCGGCGTAAAGCGCGACAGCCGCCGCGTTGGAGACGTTGAGGCTTTCCACGTTCCGGCTAATTGGGAGCCTTGCCAGCGCATCGCAATGCTCGCGTGTATTGGACCGCATTCCCGGACCTTCGGCGCCGAGCACCAGCGCCACCCGCTTGGGCCCAAGGGCCTCCTTGAGATCGGAGGCCGCCTCACCGGCCAGCCCAATTCGCCAGAAACCGGCCTCGGCAATTTCTTCGAGCGCACGGGCAAGATTGACCACGCGTGCCCAAGGCACGCGCTCGAGGGCCCCGGAGGCAGCCTTGGCCAGGGCTCCGCTTTCGGGCGGCGAATGCCGGTCCTGGGTGACGATGCCAACCGCTCCAAAGGCAGCCGCCGAACGAAGGATGGCGCCGACATTATGGGGATCCGTCACCTGGTCGAGCACGAGCAGCACCGCCTTCTCCGGAGCGTCTGCGAGAAGGTCGCCGAGCCAAACATCCTCCAGCGGCTCAACCTCGATCACCACGCCCTGGTGCGGCGCATCGTGCGGCACCATCCGGCCGAGATCGGGAGCCTCGGCCATCACCACCGGCACTTCCGGCGGAAATTGCATGAAATTGGCTGTGTCGCGGCTCGCCCAGGCCTTCAGCACCCTGCGATCCGGATTGTCGAGTGCCGCGGCAACCGCATGCTTGCCCCAGAAACGGGGGCGATTTGGATTGCCGCCCCCCTTACCCTTATTCTTGCGTGCCATGGGCTAGCCCCATGCGTCGGCTGCCTGCCTCAGGCAACCCCTTCTGCATCGAGCGCATAGCCGGCGCTTCGGACTGTACGGACGAGATCCGGCTCGCCCAGTGCCAGTCGCAGCCGGCGGATGTGCACGTCAACCGTGCGAAGCTCTATATCCTCGCTATGCGGCCAAACGGTTTCCAGCAACTGCTGACGGGAAAAGACGCGGCCTGGATTTTCCAGGAAATGCCGCAACAGCCGATATTCGGTCGGCCCGAGCTGGATCGGCTGTCCGTCGCGGCGTACCCGATGGGCGACCAGGTCCATTTCCAGTCCCGCATAGGAGAGCGCTTCGGCGGCAAGGGCGGGCCGGACCCTGCGAAGCACGGCCCCGGCGCGGGCGACCAGCTCCTTCGGACTGAACGGCTTGGTCAGATAATCGTCGGCCCCGGTCTCGAGGCCACGGATCTTGTCATCCTCTTCGCCTCGGGCTGTCAGCATGATGATCGGAACATTGGCTGTCGCCTGGCGGCGGCGGAGTCGGCGGCATACCTCGATCCCGCTGATCCCCTCGATCATCCAGTCCAGCAACACCAGGTCCGGTTTGACCTCATCGGCTAGAATCAGCGCTTCCTCGCCGTCACCGGTGCGAGTCACCGCATAGCCGGCCCTGTCGAAGTGGAATGAAACCAGTTCGGCAAGGGCCCGGTCGTCCTCGACCAGCAACAAGCGCTTGGGGAGCATCGCCACCTCAGTCCAGGTCCGCCAGCGAGTCCGCGCCTTTCGGGCGGTCGACATAATATTCGCCGGTCGCCGCATAATAGACCATCTCGGCGATGTTGGTGGCATGATCGCCGACGCGCTCGACGTTCTTGGCGATGAACAGCAGATGCGCCGATTGGCCGATGTTGCCGGGATTTTCCATCATATAGGTCAGCAGGGTACGAAAAATGGAGTTGTAGAAGTCGTCGACGGCCTTGTCGCGCTCGATTACCTGCTCGGCTGCCTCGGCGTCGCGTGCAACGAAGGCGTTCAGGACGTCATGCACCATTTCGGTCGCCATCCGCCCCATTTCCGGCAACAGCGACAGAGGTTCAATCGTGTGGGCCTTTTCGAGTAGCGGCACCCGCTTGGC
The DNA here is from genome assembly GCA_035491735.1 of Sphingomicrobium sp. Lineage (GTDB taxonomy): Bacteria > Pseudomonadota > Alphaproteobacteria > Sphingomonadales > Sphingomonadaceae > Sphingomicrobium. The sequence continues at coordinate 12,940 of DATJKE010000004.1, read as the reverse complement.
GATATTCTTGGCATAGTCGCCGATGCGTTCGACCACACCGGAGATTTTCATCGCTGCGACAACATCGCGGAGGTCCGCTGCCATCGGCGCGCGAAGCGCGATCAACTGCACGGCGCGCTGCTCGGTCTCGACCTCAAGCGCATCAAGCTTCTTGTCGTCCTCAACCACCTTGGCGGCACCGTCGAGGTCGTGCTGTACCAGGCAGCGCAGCGACTCCCGAATGGCATGTTCCGCCTGGCCGCCCATCTGGCTGATGAGCGCTCGCAACCGGTCGAGGTCTTCGTCAAACGCCTTGATCGTATGTCCGCTGCTGGTGGCCATTGGTCTATCTCCGATCAGCCATAGCGGCCGGTAATATAATCTTGGGTGCGCTGTTGGCGCGGGTTGGTGAAGATATCGCTCGTCTTGCCGTACTCGACCATTTCGCCGAGGTGAAAGAAGGCGGTGCGCTGCGACACGCGGGCAGCCTGCTGCATGTTGTGTGTGACGATGGCGATCGCGTAGCGGCCGCGAAGCCCGTGGATCAGCTCCTCGATCTTGGCAGTGGCGATCGGATCGAGCGCGGAGCAAGGCTCATCCATCAGGATGACTTCCGGATCGACCGCAATCGCGCGGGCGATGCACAACCGCTGCTGCTGGCCGCCGGACAAGGCGGTACCGCTTTCCTGCAGCCGATCCTTGACCTCGTCCCACAGGCCGGCCCGCTTCAGCGATTTTTCGACGATTTCGTCGAGCTGGCCCTTGTTGTCGGCAAGCCCGTGAATACGCGGACCATAGGCCACATTCTCGTAGATCGACTTGGGGAAGGGGTTGGGCTTTTGGAACACCATGCCGACGCGGGCGCGCAGCTGCACGACGTCCATCTTCGACGCGTAGATATCCTCGCCGTCTAGGTCGATGTCACCTGTGACGCGGGCGCCAGCAATCGTGTCGTTCATCCGGTTGAGACAGCGCAGGAAAGTCGACTTGCCGCAGCCCGACGGGCCGATGAAGGCAGTCACCTTGTCATCGTGAATGTCGACGCTGACGTCGCGCAGCGCTTGCTTGTCGCCGTAGAAGACGCCGACTCCGCGGGCGCTCATCTTGGGCGGACCATCGACGACGTTTGCCTCGTCGGTTTCGGCGGGGGTGGGGACGATAGTGTCGATCATTTTCATCTGCCTACCAGCGGCGTTCAAATTTGTTGCGAAGATAAATGGCGAGCCCGTTCATCAGCAGCATGAAGACCAGCAGCACGATGATCGCGGCGCTGGTCTTTTCCACGAAGCCGCGATCGACCTCGTCCGACCAGAGAAAGATCTGCATCGGAAGAACGGTCGCCGGCTCGGTGATCCCGCTTGGCGGTGTAGCGATGAAGGCACGCATGCCGATCATCAGCAGCGGCGCGGTTTCGCCCAGGGCGCGGGCCATGCCGATGATCGATCCCGTCATGATGCCGGGAAAGGCCAGCGGCAGGACGTGATGGAAGACGACCTGCATTTTCGATGCGCCAACCCCCAGCGCGGCGTCGCGGATTGAAGGCGGCACTGACTTGATCGCGTTGCGGCCGGCAATCACGATTACCGGAAATGTCATCAGCGCCAGCGTGAAGCCGCCAACCAGCGGTGCAGATCGCGGCAGGTGCATGAAATTAAGAAAAACCGCTAGGCCGAGCAGGCCGAAGATAATCGACGGCACGGCGGCGAGGTTGTTGATCGAGACCTCGATCAGGTCCGTCAAGCGGTTCCTGGTTGCAAATTCCTCCAGGTAGAGCGCGGCCAGCACTCCGATCGGGAAAGCGAGGCCCATCGTCACGAGAATGGTCAGGAAGCTCCCCTTGAGCGCCCCCCATACGCCGACCTCGGATGGGTCAGTTGCGTCCGACGAAGTAAGGAAGCCGGAATTGAACGCGCTTTTCGTTTCGGCCTTGGCCAACAGCCTTTCGATGTCCGGGTCGCCGTCGTGCTTGGCGGCGACATCGGCCTTGGATGAGACCGGCAGCCAGAGTTCGGCCGTGCGGCCGAGTAGAGTCGGGTCGGCGATCAACTGCTTGCCCAGGGCGCGCGCACTGGCCCCGCCGAACAATTTGCCCCCGCCTTCACCGAACTGGGCGACCGCGGCTTGTTCCAGGACTCCCTCAAGGCCGGCACTCGCGACCGATTCCTCGGCCTGGGGGCCGCGAAGCGTTGCAGGGTCGAGCAACAGATCTGACCGAGGAAAGTCGATCACCAGCTTGGTCTCGGTTTGCGTGAAACCACCCAACCCCTTCCAGGCCATATTGATCAGCAGGAAGGCGAGAAAGGCGACCGACAGCGAGACTGCGGCGAGTCCAAAGAAGCGGAATCGTCGCTCGGCCGCGTAACGGCCGGCAACGCGCTTTTGCATCGCATCGCCGGTCCAGCGGTTCATCGCTGCGGTTGCGGCGGCGTTACTCATAAGCTTCCCGATATTTGCGCACCACGCGCAGCGCGATGAGGTTGAGGATCATCGTGATGATGAACAGCAGCAGGCCCAGCGCGAAGGCAGCCAGCGTCTTGGCGCTGTCGAACTCGAGATCGCCGGTCAGCAGCTGAACAATCTGGGCGGTGACCGTGGTCACGCTTTCGAACGGATTGGCAGTGAGGTTGGCAGCCAGGCCAGCAGCCATCACCACGATCATCGTCTCGCCGATTGCGCGGCTGACGGCCAACAGGACGCCGCCGACCACGCCCGGCAGCGCCGCGGGCAGGATGACCTTCTTGATCGTCTCGGATCGGGTTGCCCCCATGGCGAGGCTGCCGTCGCGCATCGCCTGCGGAACTGCGGCGATGCTGTCGTCGGCCATCGAGCTGACGAACGGAATAATCATGATCCCCATGACGAGACCCGCGGCAAGCGCGCTTTCCGATGAAGCCGAACTGATCCCGATCGAAAGGCCGAAGTCGCGCACCATCGGCGCAACCGTGAGCGCGGCGAAATAGCCGTACACCACGGTCGGCACGCCGGCGAGAATCTCGAGGATCGGCTTAAACCACGCGCGTATTTGCGGTGGCGAATATTGGGTGAGGAAGATTGCGCTCATCAGCCCCAGCGGGATGGCGACGATCATCGCGATGATCGCGCCGATGAAGACAGTTCCCCAGAATAGGGGAACCGAACCGAAGGCGCCCGAGGAGCCCGCCTGGTCGGCGCGAAGCGCGGTCTGCGGACTCCAGCTGGTCCCGAACAAGAACTCGGTCGGGCTGACCAACTGGAAGAATCGCAGGCTTTCGAACAGCACCGACAGGACGATACCGAGGGTTGTGAGGATCGCGAGCAGCGAAGCGGCGAGCAGCAGGCCCATCAGCCATCGTTCGACGCCGGTGCGCGCGCGAAAATCGACGCGGATCCGGCGCATGGCAAAGAATGCGCCAACCAACGCGATCAGAATGGAAATCCCGCCACCGACTGCCGTATATTTGACGTTCGCTTCGGCATAAACCGGCGCGAGATCGGTCGACTCCGGATTGAAGCCAGCTTCGCGCTCACCTGTCGCTATTTCGCGCGCTTCAGCTAGGATCATTTCACGGGCCAGGTCGAATTCAGGGAGCTTCTGCCCCGCGGGCGAAGCCAGCACCGCATTGTCGACCAGCATCGTCTGCGTTGGCGACCATACCGCAAGGAACAGCAGCGCCGGAATTGCCGCCCACAGGGCAACGTAAAGCCCATGATAGTTGGGCAGGCTATTCAGGCGCTCGCTACCGCCGCGCAGCCCGCTCGCCCGGCTACGGGCGAACAGGCCGGCGACGACTGTTATCGCCAGGACTGCGGCGAGCGCTAGGCCTAGGGTCATAACGCTCGTGTTCCGCCTACTTGAGGCTTGCTGGATCGAGCGGCTTCAACGCAGTGGACTGCGCAGCAGCAGCTTCCGCTTCAGCCGGAGCCAGCGGGACCAGTCCGCGCTTCTCCAACGGCCCGCCCTTGCTCCACGCCTTTGAATAGGCCTCGAGGAATTGCTTGATGGCGGGCTTCACGGCAAGGTGCTCGCCCTTCACATAGATGTAGAGCCGACGGCTACCGGGATAGCTGAGATCGCTAATCGTTGCTTCTGTCGGCGCGACGCCGGCAATCGAGACCGGCGATACCTTGTCAGCATTTTCTTCGAGATAGCTGTAGCCAAGGACACCGAGTGCGCCTGGATCAGCCGAAACCTTCTGCACCAGCAGATTGTCGTTTTCGCCGGCCTCAACATAGGCGCCATCCTCGCGGATCTTGGTGCAGGTTTCCTTATGCTTCTTGTCGTCGGCCTTCTTGAGATCCTTCATCGCCGGGTCGCTGTCGCAGCCCTTCTCGAGGATGAGTTCGGCCAGGCTGTCGCGCGTGCCCGAAGTCGGCGGCGGCCCAAGCACCCGGATCTTGGTCGCCGGGAGCGACGGATCGACGTCCTTCCACGTTTGGGCCGTGTTGGGGCCTTTGCCGAAAGGATTGGCGGCGAGCGCCTTGTAGATTTGCTCGACCGTCAGGTTGAGAGGAGCCTGCTCCTTGGCCTGGATGAGGGTCAGGCCATCGATCCCGACTGGGAGCTCGATGACATTCTTGACGCCATTCTTGACGCAGTCGGCATATTCACTGGCCTTGATCGGTCGCGAAGCGTCAGTCGCATCCGGAAATTTGTCGCCGACGCCGCCACAGAACAGTTTCATCCCGCCACCCGTACCGGTCGACTCGACGATTACATTGATGCCTGGATTGGCACGCTGAAATTCTTCCGCGACGGCCGTGGTGAAAGGATAAACCGTCGACGATCCGACGATCTGGATTCGAGTTGAAGCGCCACCGCCCGAATCCTTCCCGCCGCAAGCCGCAATCAGCGCCACCAGCGGCAGCGCAACCAGCATCTTCTTCATTGCCATACTCCCCAAGGGGTCAGCGCTTCGAGGCCGACGTTCAACGCGCTCTAGCGCCCGGTCGGTGGCGTCCTTGTGACTCTCGCGTTACAGTTTTGTGACAAGTGCCAAGGCGTCAGCTCGAGGGTAAGGCGACGCTAACCTCGGTGCCGCGCCCGGGCTCCGACCGAATTTCGAGCGTGCCGCGATGCCGCTCGACGATATGCTTGACGATGGCGAGGCCGAGGCCTGTACCGCCGGATTCCCGGCTGCGCGCCGAATCGACGCGGTAGAAGCGTTCAGTGAGACGAGGCAGGTGCGCCGCCGGGATGCCGTCGCCTTGGTCGCTGACGACCATCACCACACGAGACCCGTCGACCCTTACTCGCACTTCGACTGAGCAGCTTTTGTCATTACATCCGTATCGGATGGCGTTGCCGATCAGATTATCTGCCAACTGCAGCAGCTGACCGAAATCACCGGCGATCGGCGGCAGGTCCTGATCGATTTCGGCCGAGATCCGGCAGTTGCGCCGGTCCAACAAGGGTGCTGCATTCTCAATTGCAATCCGCGCGACTTCGGCGAGGTCGACTCGTTCATTGGGAGGCCGGAAGCGGTCAGCCTCAATTCGCGACAGGCTCATCAGATCTTCGACGATCCGCAACATCCGGCGGGCTTCGACTTCGATGGTGGTGCCGAAGCGAGCACGCATCTCTTCATCAACCGGGCCGTCCTCGGTCAGTGTTTCCGCGTAGCCGATGATGGTCGCCAGCGGCGTCCGCAATTCATGACTGGCATTGGCGACAAAGTCGGTCCGCATCCGTTCGGCCGACCGCACGTCAGAACGGTCTGCTAGCCGGACCAACACCGAATTTCGGGCAAGCCGCCGAACACTAAGACTCCACGGTCTGTCGGCAGCACCAATGCCAATCACTTCGAGTTCGGCTTCGAGCCCAGCGGAAATCGTGTCGAGCGCAAGGGGATGGCGAATGGCCAAGCGCAGGTCTCGGCCGATAATTTGTTTGCCGAGCAGCTGCCTGGCTGGCTCGTTGGCCGCGGCCACAAGCCCGGCATCAACGATCAGCGCTGGCTCTTCGATCGCTTCGAGGATGGCGAGCGCGAGGATGTTTTTAGCAAGCACGGCGCCGTACCTAAACGGCCCGAGGAAATCGCGCTAGGAGGCCGTCCGGCCAAGCCGTCTTTGGGTTCGAAACGTCCCGACGGCGAGGATGAGGAGGATCGGGTAGCTCCAGAATTGCAGCGCCGCGCCATAGGCCCGGGGAAGGAGATCAGGATCGATGCCTTTCAGGATATGGCCGAGCGAGGTGGTAAGCTGCAGCCCCGCGACCCAGAGCGGCCAGAAGCGCTTGGAGCGAAGCGCGACGGTGACGAAACCTGCCAATACGCCGAGGTCGACGATCATGAGCCCTTCTTCGACACCGCTGTACCGGTGGGTAAGCGGGGAAATCACCAGCATCGTTGCGAGCGTTCCGCCGAGGCAGGTTGCGGCAACGATCCGCTCGTCACCGCTACCCTTGAGCCAGGCATAGACGCACACTGCCAAAAGCAACGGGCCAAAAACGAGCGGTCCAAACATTAGTGGAAGCCGGACCACGACGCGCGTGGTCCGGTCAATCCTTTGCCGCTATGCAACCACGCGCAGGTCGGCGCGGCCCTGCGGCGGGCATTCCTGCATGTCGCCGAAGCCGACCGTGCGCAGGCCGGGCACAAGCTGCGTGGTTTCCTTGAGGGACATATGGCAGTTGGCCATTTCGCCGCGCGCATGAACCAGGCTCATCGTCGTTTCGGCCAGTTGCTCGAAGGCCGCATGCCCAGTGGCCGTGGCGATCCCGAACGTCGATCGTGCGCGGATCATCCGGCCTTGAAGCTCGGCGATTTCGGCCAATGCTTCTTCAATTGCGTCCTCGACAGCGCGAACCTGGGTGGCAACCTCATAGGCGGCTGACTCGATCATTTCTCTGCGCATGACTCTGATCTCCTTGGCGCAAGTTGCCTCGCGCAGGGCCATATTCAGCAATGATAGAGTGGAGAGAACAGCCTAGCCGTTGATCATCCTGGAGAGGCTTTCAAGTCCGGCCAGATACATTCCTGCCGAAAATGTCGCGCCCATAGCGATCAGGACAATCCAGACGAGCCGGAGGCCGACGCTCATCTCATTGCTGGGATGGCTCCTCGTTGCAAACGGCAGTTGCAGGGGAGAGCCAAGTCCAACCGGGCTTTGCTCGGTCAAGTGACCGGCAGGATCGGCCTCCCCTGCACGGTCAGCGTGCCGAATCGAAGTGCGGACCGTGCCGCCTTGCTGTCCGGCTGGAAGGAATGCGTCGATGTGCGGCGATTGATGTATCAAACGCTGATATGCAGGATCGATCGACAGGGCGGCGATGACCAGCCGTGCCGCTTCGCCGCGCCGATCCACCCCCAACTTGTCGAGAGCGCCGCGAATTCGCTGGTCGACGGTGTGCGGGCTGATCCCGAGCTTTGCGGCAATTTCCTTGCTGTTGTGATGCTGGTCGACCAGCAGCAAGCATTCGATCTGCCGAGAGCTAAGCCGCGCCACCGGCGATCCGGGATCAATCCTGCTCGCCGCCTCATAGGCCTGGCCTGATGGCTTCGGCTGCAACGTGATTCCTTCCGAGCCTGGAATGTTGCCCATTCGGGTTAACCCGCGCCTGTTTAACGGAAAGCTGGGAAATCCTCAAATCTGAATGGCTAATGCTTCTGCAAGGCTGTTCGTTGAAAGATTGGCCCAATTTGCACTGTTTTGGTGGCGAAAGTAGGCGGAAACGCACGTTTGACCGGCCTCTTTGTTTCGCTTGCCCGCCGCACGCGATCCTCAATGCATTGCATATCTGCCGCAGAATGAATGATACTGACGTCGGCTGGGCGGCAGGCAGATCAATCCACGCATGAACGCGATAGACCTCCAATATCATCGCAAATTCCAGGATGCGCTCGGCAGCGGGGATATGTTTGCGCTGTTTGAGCGGACGCGCGAGGCGATCGCGAAATTCCCCGACGATCCGGAGGTGCGGTACCTTCAGGCGCTGGCCATGGCTCGGCTTGGCGATCCCCATGCGGCAATGCGGCTTTATGAACGCAATCGGGTTGAAGAAATCGGTACGGAGGATGCAATTGCCCTGAAGGGGCGGTTGCTCAAGGATCTTGCCGTACGTTCAACGGGAGCCGAACAGATCGGCCTGTATCGCCAGGCGAGCGAAGCCTACCGAGAGGCCTACCGCCTGTCTGACGGCTATTTTTCCGGCATCAATGCCGCGACGACCTCCTTCCTGGCAGGCGATTTGGGTGAAGCCCAAGAGCTTGCTGCAGCAATCGCCCGGCGCGCCGACGTAGCCGAACCACAGGATTATTTTGCCGCAGCATCGGGGGCCGAGGCAAAACTGGTATGTGGAGAGGTGGAGCAGGCGACGGTCTTGTTCGCCGAAGCCCGTCGCCGATCCGATGCGTCTCCCGGTATGGTCGCCTCGACCGCTCGTCAGGTGACCTTAATTGCCGGCAAACTTTCCGCTGCCGAAGCTCTCCGGAGGGCCTTGCTCGATTCAATCCGGCCGACCCCAGTCATCCATTATTGCGGGCATATGTTCGCAGCCGGATGGTCGCCGGAAACGGCAGTGGCCGAACAAGTTAAAGCAATTCTCGACGAAGCCGATGTGCTGGTTGGCTACGGCCAGCTCGCCTGCGGCGCCGACATAGTCATAGCCGAGGCGTTGCTTGCCCGTGGCGGCGAGCTGCACGTCGTCCTGCCTTTTGCCGAGGAAGACTTTATCAAGTCATCCGTTGCCGTGGGCGGAGAGGAATGGGTTGATCGTTATGAAAAGGCACGTGACGCGGCCAGCTCGGTGACCTTCGCCACCCAGATGCAATGGGTGAACGACGACCAGCAATTCTCCTACTGCGCCAAACTCGTAATGGGCCTTGCCCAACTGCGGGCCAGCGTCATGCAGGCCGATACATTCCAGCTCGCTGTGTGGGATGGAGAACCGACTGCTGCCATTGCGGGAACGGCTGCCCACTGCGCCGAATGGGCCGAGTTGGGCGGCAACAGCCGAGTTATTTCGGTGCCCAAGGAACGGCCGGCGCTGGCTATGCCCGAGGCCACCCACGTTCCCGAAAAGGCGAGTTGGAAGCTCTGTTCCATGCTGTTTGCCGATTTCGCCGGCTTCTCGCTGTTGGATGAGGACCACCTGAAGCGTTTCCTGGAAGTAGTGATGGGGCGGATCGCGAAAGTGCTGGATAGCCATTCCAAGGTCGTCTTGTGCCGCAACAGCTGGGGCGACGCCATTTTTGCAGTCATCGAAACGCCGGCCATGGCTGCAGAAATAGCGTTGGAAATACAGGCCGAGTTGGATCCGGTCACTCTTAGGTCAATCGGCCTCCCGCCAGACGGTGGCATGCGGATCAGCTTGCATCATGGACCGATTTTCGAGCATTTCGACGCCGTTCAGACCGCGCGCACCTATTATGGGACCGAGGTGACGGTAGCGGCGCGGATAGAGCCGCGGGTCCCGGTTGGCGCAATCTATACAACCCAGCCATTTGCCGCTCTGATCGAGTCCGACCTCAACAACTATCATTTCGAATATGTGGGGAAGATGGACCTCGCCAAAAATTACGGCGAGCGCATATTGTACCGACTTGGCACGAATGCGGCCTAGGCCGTAGCCTTTGGGGTCGACTTTTAACATCGGTTAACAGACAATTAGGCGCGCGCCGTTTCGAGTCGCTTGGAGGAGGGCGTCGTCATCAGCGCGAGAGAATGGAAGCTAATGAGGGACCGGTAGGGTCTCCCGCAGAAGGGTGCGAATTAGGGGGATTGCGTGTCCGGACCTGACATCTTCATTTCTTACAGCCGTGAGGAGCGACAGGCTGCTCGGCATTTTGCCGAAAGCTTCGCTCAGGAAGGCTTTGCCGTCTGGTGGGACGCGGCGCTTCGCTCGGGCGAGACATTCGATGAAGTCATCGAACGGGAGTTGCGGGCAGCCAAGGCCGTGGTCGTCCTCTGGTCGCCGCGGTCGGTAGCGTCGCGCTGGGTCCGCGCGGAAGCAACTCTCGCCGATCGCGCCAACAAGCTGGTGCCGGTGATCATCGAGTCCTGCAGCCTGCCAATCATTTTCGAACTTACGCAAGCGGCAGACCTCGCAAATTGGACCGGAGACACGGGGGACACGCGTTGGCAGACGCTGGTCAGTGACTTGCGCAGGCTGGTCGAGCCGCACAAGGACCAGGCCGAGGCTCATCCGGTCCCGCAACCCGTCGCCAAAGTACCGCAACCTCCGGTTCCATCCAGCCCGACGCCTGCTGCGATCCGCAACGGCGCCACCGGGAACGCTCCTTCTGCCGACGAACTGATGGCCGCCCTCGATCGGGTCGGCAAGGCGCGCGAGACGGAGTTGGCCAAACCAACCGCCGCGGAACTTGAAGAGGCTGAATTTTTCAAACGCTCGGACGAATTTCGACGGACAGAAGGCGACAAATTCCACTGTCTCCGGCGGTTGGACGGCGAGGATGAGGAAACCAGCTTTGTCGTCACTCCGTCCGGGTTGAAGGTCGGTCGAAAAGCGCCGGCCGATATCATCGTGCCTGGCGCCGGGGTGTCCCGCGAACATTGCCAGATCGAGCTGGCGGCCGACCAGCTTCGGGTCACGGACCTGAATTCAACCAACGGCACTTACATCGACAATAAGCGCATCGATCAAAGCCAGGTGCTGGCCGTCGGTTCCGTGCTTCGGGTAGGCAATGTTTCGTTCGAACATGAAGTGCGCACCCGCGAGCAAATGCAGCGCCACCAGGCAGCGAATTTTGATCATAATACGCGCCCCGTTGAAGGGCGCGTGGCGGGACGATCCTAGCCTAGGCCGCGGGGGCTATTGGCCCTGCGACGATTGCCGCTGCAGGAACACCAGATAGGCTTTGGTCTGGGTGGCCTCTTTGATCAGCCGGTCCATTTCCGCGTCGGTCCGCGCCCCGCGCGCGGAATTAGCCACCTCTGCCAGATATTTGTCGTAATTCTTGGCGAGCCGGGCATTTTCCTTGTTGCCCGACGCCATGACCTGTTTGGCCAAAGCCCGACCGCTGCTGACAATCGAATTAACCTGAGCCTGCTTCGACGCTGACGGCGCGGAGCTGGTGCTGCTGCTGCTTGCGGTTGTCGTTGTGGTGGCAACGGGCGTCGCGGTTGTGGTGGTTGTCACCGCCGTAGTCGTCCTTGGCGCTTGCGGCAGCTTTTCGATCTTTGCCTTGTTCGCGGCCAATGCGGTGTAGGCGCCCGTAATGGCCGCTGAGAAGGCCTGCGACTTGGCCAAAGCATCCCGGGCGGCGCCCAGTGATTGGACCGGATCGGTGTTGCTGGCCGATGACTCCACGGAGGTTCGAAGTTCGGCAAGCGTGCCTGTCACCGTGGGCGATTGTGCATTTCGCGGGAGGCTTTGTACCTTAGCGTCCGCATCACGCAGCAGCGCAGTGGCGAAGGCTACGTTGGCCGACGTCGCGGTGCGCTTCATCTGTTCGACCCGGGCGGTTGCAGCCGCCGCCTGGGCCGGGTCGTCCGCGAGCGCCTGAAGGCCCGCCAGTTGCTGATCAAGCTGGCCGCTGGCCGTGACCAAGTCATTGACCGCTGTGGCTGGCGCTCCAGCGGTACGCGCGTCGTCCGCCAGCGAGCGTTCCGCTGCGATTAACTGACCAAGGCCTTCGACCGGAATCGATTCCGATCCATTAAGGTCGGGAATTTCCAGCGGGGCACCGGACTCGCCGGATCCGCCCTTCATCATGAAGGTGCCGGCGGCCAGTGCCGCAACGAGCGCGACGGCGCCGCCGCCCGCGAGCATCGCCTTCCTCGGATCCTTGTACCACTTGTCCGCCGGCTCCTTTGCCTTGGGGGGAGGGACGACCGGCTTCCTTTGCTCCGCGATCGGTTCAGGCTTCTTTGGCGGGGGCGCCGCCTCGGCCGCTTCCGCCGCTACCGGCTCGGACGGCTCAGCCTCCTCAACCTCCTCCACTTGGTCGGACTTCTTCTTCTTGCCCTTCTTGGAGGCGCCGGTTTCTTCGCCGGCCCGCTTGAACTGCACGTCGGCCGGATCTTCTGGCACCCCGGTATCGAGGTCTTTCTGATCGATCCCCGGTGCGGTTGGCGCAACCGCCGCAATTTCATTCGACGCCATTTCGTGCGCGAAGAAGCGGGTAGGTTCGTCGTCACCGGCAACGACTTCCTCGGTATCCTTCCTGCCGAACAGTGCCAGCCATTCGCGGATTGATTGCGGCCGCTCCGAGGGGCGGATGGTCATTCCCGAATCGATCGCCTGCAGGAAGCGCTTGCTGAATCCGGGCCAATGACCTTCGACTAGCGGACTTCCCAGGCCGCCGTGCATCCGTTCGAGCACTTCGGGCGGCTTTTCGCCCGTTACGCACTCATAGAGCACCACGGACATGGCATAGATGTCTGTCCATGGCCCTTGTGGATATGTTTTCACATATTGCTCGACGGCCGCGTAGGGCGGCGTGTGGAATGTTACCGAGGTGCTGGTCGCCTCTGCCGCCTCAAACCTCGCCGATCCGAAATCGATCAAAACCGGCCGATTGTCGTCGGTGATCAGGATGTTGGGCGGCTTGATGTCGCGGTGCAGGACTCCGACCCGGTGGGCACGATCGAGACCTTCGGCGATCGGCTTGATGACGTTCCACAGGCTTCGCTCATTGAAGCGGCGGCCTTCCTTCAACAGCCGCGACAGGGACGCACCGTCCTCGAAATCCATGACCATGTAGGCGGTACCATGAACCTCGAACAGGCTCCGCACGCTGACGATGTTGGGATGGCGGGTTGGAGTCGAAAGGTTCCAGAGGAGCTTCGCTTCCTCGACGAACTTCTTGAGCCCTAGCGCATGGACTTCCTCGACGTCCGATCCGATCGGGACGACGGTGCTTTCGGCGTCGCGCTCGGCAATCGAACTGGGAAAATATTCTTTGATTGCAACCAGTTCGCCGAAATAAATGCCGCGGCCCTTGTAGACGATGCCAAAGCCGCCGACACCGAGGACATCCTCAATCCGCCACTCACGGATCACCGTCCCGGCCGGCAGGGCTTT
>DATJKE010000003.1:0-13343 GCA_035491735.1 Sphingomicrobium sp. | reverse complement strand
TTTCGTCCCGATTTGGGATGGTTAACCTCCACCCCCTGTCATGCGCACGCGTGAGTCCGCAGGGCTGGAGAACAACTTCCGGCAGGGGCTTGGTGTAGGGTGCGTTTCGATGATCGCTTGAGGACGGTGATGACCCAACCGGTCGCGGATGCGCACGACCGGACCGTTCGCTGGCGCCAGCTCGTTGACCTCTTGTCGCGCCCCCATGATGAAATCGACCCTGCGCTGCTCGACGCCGCGCTGACCATGGTGCGGACCGGAATGCGGTCTGTCGCTCGGGCGATCCGTGCCGCGACTGCACGGAGCATTGCGGGCCGAGCCGCCGAGCCGAGGCTGATTGCCATCTTTGCCGGCGACCGGCTGGAGGTGGCAGCGCCCTTGCTCGCCGCCGCTCCGCTCGACCAGGCCGGCTGGGCCCAGGTCCAGGCAGCGGCCAGCAAGGAAGTAGCTGCGTTCATTCGCACCATCCGGGGCGATCAACCTGCCCAGGCGGAACCGGCTAGCGATGTCGCTCCGCCGGTAGAGGAGGAGCCGCAGCCATCGATTGGCGAGATCGCCGCGCGGATTGAGCGTCTAAAAAGCAAGCGGGAGACGCTCGAGCCGGATGCCGAGGATCGACCGCCCCGGCGAATGGCGCCCGCCGCGCCTGCAGAGCCGGCCATTGTCCCAGGGCTGTTCCGATGGGAATGTGATGCTTCCGGTGAGATTGGGTGGGTCGAAGGCGCGCCGCGGGGCGCACTGATCGGTCGAAGCCTGCCCAGTGAGGAAGGCGCCCCTCGCGAACTGGTTCGCGCCTTTGCCGACCGCTTGCCGTTCGAAGACACTCCGATGAGCTTGCCGTCTCCCGCGCTGGAGGGTGAGTGGCGCCTGTCCGGCATTCCCGCCTTTTCACCGGTCGACGGCCGGTTCCTCGGCTTTCGCGGGATTGCCCGGCGCGACGGCGAGCAAGAGCCTCCGGCCTTTGCTCTTGTCGCGGGAAAGCCATTGGCTGGCGACGCCGAGGCCCTTCGCGAAACAATCCATGAGATCAAGACGCCGCTCAACGCCATCATCGGCTTCGCCGAGATCATTGATGGCCAGTATTTGGGCCCCGCACACCGCAACTATCGCCAGCGGGCAGCTGAAATTGTCGCGCAGGCCAGGATGTTGCTGGCTGCCATCGAAGATCTGGATTTTGCAGCGCGCCTGCAAAGCCGCAAAGCGGGCGAGGGTGATGCCGTTCCTCTCGCGGAAATTATCCCGCCGCTGGCGGAAGAATTGGCTGGCCAAGCATTGACCGGCGGCGTCCAGCTGCGGATGGCGCCCCAGCTGAGCCAGCTGCGGGCCAAGGTTGATCACGACCTGGCAACTCGTCTTCTCAAGCGTTTTCTAGGCGCCATCATCGAAGCCGCTGCGCCACACGACCTGATCCAAATCGAGGCCAAAGAGGGCAAGGGCCGCTTGGCAGTAACGGTTAGCCGTCCGGCCGCCACCCTGCATCTTGGCGAATCCCAGCTATTCGATCCCTCCTACGCAACCGCGGCTGAGGGTGAAGGCTCGCGTCTCGGCCTTGGCTTTGCCCTGCGGCTGGTCCGCGGCCTTGCCAGGCTCGCCGGAGGCGACCTGAGCCTTTCTACCTCTGACTTGACGCTGATTCTGCCGCTCGTGCACTAGTGGGGGATCGGGATGTTGGTGGGCCCGGCAGGACTCGAACCTACAACCAAGCCGTTATGAGCGGCCAGCTCTACCATTGAGCTACAGGCCCCACCATGTCGGACTGCAGCTTGTCCGGGGGACAAGCGAAGCCGGGCATCAAGCCTAAATTGTTTTTCGATTTTGCGGCAATCCCCCGGATCGTCGAAATCGAAAATGGTCGGGGAGACAGGATTCGAACCTGCGACCCTCTGCTCCCAAAGCAGATGCGCTACCAGACTGCGCTACTCCCCGAACCGGCGAACAGCGCGCCTAGCAGCGCATCAAGCCATCGGAAAGGCTAATTCGCCTTGTTGGTATCAACCTCGACCTGGACGTTTTCGGCCTTGTCGCCGATTTTGTCCGCGGTGTTTTCGACGTCGTTGCCAACAGCTTCGGCGAAGTTGCCGACATCGGACGCAGCATTCTCTGCCACGTCCTGATTATAGGTCGCGGAAATTGAGTCGTTTTGCTCGTCCTTGTTTACCTGGCACGCGGCCAGCGCCAACAATGGAAGCATCATCAAAGCGCGCATATCGTTCCTCCCGGCAAGAGATTGCCGAACGATCAACGCCGCTTGCGCGCTTTTGGCTCCTCAATTCCGCCAGACAGCACGCCAAGCACTGCCGTCCACGCGGCGACATTCTGCCTCAGCTGGGCAGGATCGATCTTGTCGAGCGTGTCATCGGGCGTGTGATGCAGGTCGAAATAGCGGGTGCCATCCTGGCTCAGGCCGACGCCCGGCAAGCCATCGGCCAGCATCGGACCAATGTCCGATCCGTCTGCCTCGGTGAATGAGCCGGTGACAATGCCAAGCGGCGCCAGCACTTTGCCGATCGCTTCGGCCTCGGGCTTGCGGGCATCGCCGAGCTTGCTGTCGACCTTCCAGATCTTGTCCGCGCCGAAATCGCTCTCGATCAGCGCGTGATGCGGCTGCTTGCCATATTTGGCCCGGTAAGCGTTGCCGCCGAATAATCCCGGTTCCTCTGCGCCGAACCATATGATGCGGATGGTCCTGAGCGGCCGCCCGGCATCCATGATTTGCTTGGCTGCGGCCGTGGCGATGGCAACGCCTGCGCCATCGTCGATCGCGCCCGTTCCCTGGTCCCAGCTGTCGAGATGCCCGCCGACCAAAATCGGCGGCAATGAGGGATCGCGCCCCGGAACTTCGGCAATGACATTGGCCGATTGTCCTTGATGCGTCTGGCTCTGCAGCACCAGCCGCATCGTGACCGGCTGGCCGCGCTTCAGGATCCGCACCAACTGCTCGGCGTCTGGCACCGTGAGTGCGCCGGCTGGAATAGGCTTGGCACCGTCGCTGAAGCTCATCACGCCGGTATGAGGATTGCGATGATGGTCGGTGCCGATCGAGCGGATAACGATCGCCAGCGCACCCTTTTTGCTGGCGATGGTCGGCCCTTGCCGCCGCGGAGCGCCGAACTCGCCATATCCCGATCCGTCCTGGTTGGCCGGCATGCGATGATCGACGAACACAATCTTGCCGCGGACCAAATCATCAGGAGCTGCTTTCAGCGCGTCGACGCTGTCGAATGCGACGATTTCACCGGTCACGCCTGCTGGACCGGTTGAGCCGCTATTGCCCAGCGCCGCCACGACCATCGGCTGCGGAAAGGGAGCGACGATCTCGGCATGTTCATAGCCGCGAACCCACACCGGCATGTCGAACGGTTCGACCCGGACATTGGCGAAACCCATGGCTGTCAGTCTCCTGACTGCCCAGTCGCGAGCGCGAGCCTCGGCCTCGGTCCCGGCTAATCTTGGGCCCACCTCGGTAGTCAGGCCCTCGACAATTTCCCACGCATAATTGTCTCCATCCAGTGCCTTGTCACGCAACAGCGCGACCTTGGGATCGACCGCCGGCGAGACATGGACTTGGGCGGCAAGCGGGGCGGCGGTCGCGAGCAATGCCGCGGCAAGGAGAGAACGAACCATGGACGGATGGCTAGCGACGCCATGGAACGATGTCACCGCCGTTCGTCGAAAATCGGCCATCGAATCTCGATTAGACTCGATCAAAGCAACCGTAATTGGTCGCCCTGAGGCGGCTCGAACAGGTCTCGGCGCAGCGGGATCTTCAATCGCGGCAAATTATGCTTGCGGCAGGCAATGTCGAACCGTGTTCGCATCAGTTCGGACCAGGGGCCCTGGCCGCGCATGCGAGTGAAGAAATTCGGATCATTGTCGCGCCCGCCACGGATCGACTGGATCGTCGCCATCACCTTGGCGGCGCGATCTGGGTAATGTTGGTCGAGCCATGCGCGGAACAACGGTGCCACCTCGTTGGGCAAGCGGACTGGAAGGAAGGTCGCCCCGTGCGCACCAGCTTCCGCAGCTGCCTCGACCAAAGCCTCAAGTTCATGGTCCGTAACCTGGGGAATTACCGGCGCAATCGAGGCAAAAGTTGGAACACCGGCATCGCTAAGTACCCTGATCGCCGCCAGCCGCTTCCGCGGGGCAGGAGCCCGCGGTTCGAGCGTCCGGTGCACCTTGGGATCAAGCGATGTCACCGAGATGGCCACCGCCGCAATTCCCAACCTTGCTGCTGGGCCAATAATATCAAGGTCGCGAACCACCCGGTCCGATTTGGTGGTGATCGTGAAGGGATGCTTCGTCTCCATCAGCAATTCCAGCACCGACCGGGTGATCCGCCAATGTTCCTCGATCGGCTGATACGGGTCAGTGTTGGTGCCGAGCGCAATCGGCGCCACCTCATAGCCGGGTCTCGATAGGGCTGCATGCAGCAGCTTCGCCGCATCAGGCTTGGCGAACAGCCGGCTTTCGAAGTCCACGCCCGGCGAGAGGTCGTGATAGGCGTGGGTCGGCCTGGCAAAGCAATAAATGCAGCCATGCTCACAGCCGCGATAGGGATTGATCGAACGGTCGAATCCCAGGTCGGGCGAACTATTGCGGGTCAGGATGGACTTGGGGTGCTCGATCGTAACCGTCGTTCGCCGCGGGACGACGCCGTCGAGGCTTTCGACGCTGTCGAGCCAGTCACCGTCGGCGACCCGCTCCTTCAAATTGAAGCGTGTCGGCGTCGCGTTGCGTGTCGCGCCTCGCCCGGAAATCGACTCGACCGGCATTGGACCATTATGCGGCCAACGCTAGAACAAAACAAGAACCTCTAATAACGGCGCCTGGTTGGAAAGTCGGGCCATTTATGCTGTGCCAGCGAGGTCAGGGTGGGCGTCGCCTCGCCTTCGAGCCCCTGAATTACCCACATGTTGCGCAGGACCGAAGGGACATAGAATCGGGTCTCCCAATAGGGGATGCTTTCGATCCACAGCACCGGGTCACCGCGGTCGTAATATGCCCACCGCTCGACCGGCAGCGGACCGGCATTATAGGCAGCAATCACCTTGGGCAGCTGGCCGCGAGTGGCATTGTTGGAGCGGATCAGTTCGATAAAGGCCTGGCCATAATCGATGTTGATCAGCGGATCCTTGAGCGACGCGGCGCTGACGCTGGTGCCGCGGCTGCGCGCCGTGTCGCCGGCCGTGCCGGGCCTCACCTGCATAAGGCCGACCGCGCCGGCCGGACTGACCGCGTCGGTACGGAAATTCGATTCCTGGATAATATGGGCATAGGCCAGCGCCGGATCGACCCGCCAACCGTTGTAGGGCGTCCAGTTGGGCATCGGATAGCGATCGGCGGCGTCGACCTGGGCGCCCGGTTGGCCGAAATGGGCGAGCCAGAATTGCGCACCGGGCAAGCCAAGCTTCTTGGCAACCTGGACCAAGGAGCGATGATCGGCGGGATTGCTGATCTTGGCCTGGTACCGAAGGAGCTCTTCGGCTTGGGCGCGCCGGCCCATCGCCAGCAGTTCGGAAGCGCGGCGGAGGTTCGGCAGGGCTTCGATCCGGTCGAGGTCGCGAGGGGTCGCCGACTTGGGCAGCCGCTTGTCCATCCCCAAAGCCTCGCGCGCCATCAACCCATAAAAGCTTTCTTGCGAACGCGCCGCCGCCTTCAGAAGCGGCGCAACTTCCTTGGCGCGGCGGCTGGCCTGGGCGGCCCGTGCGGTCCAATAATAGGCGGCGGCATTGAATTCCGGTTCCCGTGCTCGCGATGCCGCCTCACGGAATGAGGCATAGGCGGCATTCCAGTCATTCATCCGCCAGGACGCGAGCCCGGAGATCCATGCGGCCTGGGCCGCCCAGTCGCCGGTCGCGCCAGGACGGCCATAATCGGCGACCCGCCGGGCGTCGGCGTCGCGCCCGCTGACAAAGTACATCCAGGCCACGCGCTGGGCGGCTTCCGCCCGCGCCTCGAATGACAGATTGGGCAGGGCGGTCAGGAACAATGCCTCCGCGGCGACGCCATCATCGACCTTGACCAGTGGCTCGATTGCCAGGCGCAGCTCGTCGGCGGCGGGCTCGCCTTCGACCGGTCGGGTCTTGCCTCGGCGCGGCGCACTACCCAGCGCCACGGTTGCGCGCGGCCAGATGATCGCAGGTGGTTGGATCGCGCCGCGGGCCACCGCCATGCGCGCCAGCTGCTCGGCCTGCGGCAACTCGGGCGCCTCAGAAAGGACGGCCAGAATTGACCCGAGCTCGACCCTGGGCGAGCCCTTGCCAGTAAATAATTCCGCCTTTGCATAGGGCTTGAGCGGATCGTTGGGCAGGGCGTCGATCCCGAGACGGGCCGCCTCCCATTCACCATTGCCGATTGCCAGCAGCACGTCCGGCCAGGTCTTGGGAATCACTTTGGGAGGCTGCGCGGGCGGAGCCGGCTTGATGTCACTTTGTTGCTGGGACGCCTGATCGACCGAGCCCACATCCAGTGGAGCAAGCGGATCGCTGGTTTCCTGGGCGGCCGCCGGAGCGGCCAACGCTACACTTGCACAGAGGAAAATCGTCAGCCTCATCAATCACTCTCACTCATCAGCAACAACAGGTCGCGCCAGGCCAGCGCCTTGTCCGGCGGGCGCCGTAGCAGCCATCGCGGATGAAAGGTTGCTACAGCGCGTACCCCTTCAATCCGATGAACGCGTCCCCGGGCGCGGGTCAACGGCTCGCCAAGCAGGGCCTTGCATGGGCCGTCGCCGAACAGGATCAGCCGCTTCGGCTTGGCCAGGGCTATGTGGCGGCGCGCAATTTCGGCACATTCGGCCCGGTCCTTATCCGTCATGCGGGCGCCCGGGGCATGGAAGCAGGATAGCGATGCACTATAGGTCTCGTCGGGATCGATGCCGATCGACGCCAGCATTTTAACGGCGATTTGCCATGCCTCGCCGCCGATTGGCTGGCTGGTGGCAAGATCCTCAAGTGCGGGAGAATCGCTGAGCAGCATCACAGCTGCATCTTGGGGACCGTGAGGCAATATTCGCCGGGCTGTCGCCGAGGCCAGCGGCAGCTGAACGCTGCTCGCCAGCCACTCGTGGAGCTCGGCAAGCGTTTCCTGATTCGGCTTGGCGACATTCGTCATCGGGGCAGTCGACGGCGCTGAAATGCGCCGCAGCCAATCGCGCGGGCTCTCACCCACGGCCACGTCGACTCCGGCTTCGATCCACCAGCCCATCAGGCTGTCGACCGCGTCGCGGTCGATCGCTTGCTGTTCCCCACCCATATTCTCACCTCTCGTCCAAGGTTGACGGCGCGGTCAAGGAATCGCAGGGCAATCAAGGCCGGAATGACGGCGAGACGCGACAAGGGGATGTGATGAGCCAGCGCGAATCGATGGAATATGACGTTGTCATTGTTGGCGCTGGCGTGGCCGGGCTGGCCGCTGCCATTCGGCTGAAGCAGCTGGCAGGGGAAAATGGCCGCGAGATTTCGGTCTGCGTCCTCGAAAAAGGTAGTGAAGTCGGCGCGCATATCCTCTCCGGGGCGGTGATCGATCCCAAGGCAATCGAGGAGTTGCTGCCAAACTGGCGCGATCTCGATAGCCCGCTGACCGTTCCCGTGACCGACAATCTCCATTGGGTGCTCACCAGAAAGCGGCACTGGGCCATTCCTCAATTCCTTGTGCCGCCCCTGATGCACAACGAGGGCAAATATACTGCCAGCCTTGGCAATGTGACCCGCTGGCTGGGGGGCCAGGCGGAAGCGCTGGGTGTCGAGATCTTTCCCGGCTTTCCGGCGGCGGAGGTGCTGTTCAACGACGATGGCTCCGTCATGGGCGTCGCGACCGGCGACATGGGCGTGGCCCGGGACGGCACGCACAAGCCCGATTACCAGCCAGGAATGGAGCTTCATGCCCGCTACACATTCTTCGCCGAGGGCGCTCGCGGTCACCTGACCAAGGAGCTTACCCGCATCTTCGACCTGCGGAAGGACAGCGGTCCGCAGGTGTTTGGCATTGGTATCAAGGAATTATGGGATATTCCTGCTGACCAGCATCAACCAGGGCGGGTAATCCACACCCAGGGATGGCCGCTCGACGATGCCTGGGGCGGGGGCTTTCTCTATCACCAAGCCAATGGACAGGTCGCGCTCGGCTTCGTGGTCGCGCTCGATTACAAGAATCCCTATCTCTCGCCGTTCGAGGAATTCCAGCGCTGGAAGACCCATCCGGCCATCCGAGCCGAGATTGAAGGCGGCAAGCGCGCCTCATATGGCGCTCGTGCGATCAATGAAGGCGGCTGGCAGGCTATCCCCAGGCTCGCCTTCCCGGGTGGGACGTTGATTGGCTGCGCGGCAGGCTTCGTCAATGTGCCGAGGATCAAGGGCAGCCATACGGCGATGAAGTCCGGGATGCTGGCTGCCGAGGCCGCTTTTGAAGCGGTCGCTGCCGATCGACGCGGCGATGTTCTTGAGTCCTATGAGCCTGCGGTCCGTTCGAGCTGGATCGCCGATGAGCTGAAGATCGTCCGCAACGCCCAGCCGGCGGTGGCCAAATGGGGCGGGACGGTGGGAACGCTGTTCGCCGGCTTCGACATGTGGCTGAACTATCTGAAGCTAAGGACGCCCTGGACGCTGAAGCATCATGCCGATCACGGTCAGATCGGCCGCAAGGAACATTATCGGCCGATCGAATATCCCAAGGCGGACGGAAAGCTGACCTTTGACCGTCTCTCGTCGGTTTTCGTTTCGAATACGAACCATGAGGAAGATCAGCCGGTCCACTTGACGCTCAAGGATGCGGAAGTGCCGATCAAGGTCAATCTGGCGCTTTATGATGCGCCCGAGCAACGCTACTGCCCGGCAGGCGTTTACGAGATTGTGGATGACGGTGGTTCACCGCGGCTTCAGATCAACGCGCAGAATTGTGTCCACTGCAAGACATGTGACATCAAGGACCCAACCCAGAACATCAACTGGGTGGCTCCGGAAGGCGGTGGAGGTCCCAATTACCCGAACATGTGAATTTCTTGCCGGCGTGACGGCCTTGGCGCTGGCAGCGACTGCCTCTAACGCGGCAATTCCCCTCGAAACCTATGTGCAGGCACGCGCCGCCGAGATGAACGGCGATGAGACCCGTTCCGCCAAGCTGTTTGCGGCGATGGCAGCCGCCGATCCGGCCGACCGGACAATCGCTCGGCGGGCAATCGCAACCGCGATCCAGTCAGGCCAGGCCGAGCTTGCGATATCGCTTGCGAAGGAGATCCCTGGGGATCAGTTGCCGATCGATGCCCGGCTGATGTTGGCCGCCGACGCATTGCGGAACGGCAAGGCCAAGCGCGCCGCGGCCGACCTCGAAAATGGTGTGACAACGACTGAGGCGGAACTGTTCGCGCCGCTTATCAAGGCGTGGGACCTGACTTCGCGCCGCAAGTTGGAAGGGCCGGCAATGATGGCGAATCTGCCTGCCGGGAGCCCGCTCGCGCCAATTGCCGACGAACAGCGGGCCGCAATGCTGTTCGCCTTGGGAAAGCCGGACGAGGCGTTGCCGCTGGCGCAAAAGGTCTTGCTGCAGGGCGGTGGACGCAACGCGCACCTGCGCCTTGCTTTCGCCGATTCCCTGGTTCGTTTGAAGCGCCCGGATCAGGCGCTGGTCATGCTCCAGGGGGACGACGAATCACTGGCCGCGGCGCGCGCTCGGATCGCGACAGGGCGCTCGCTCGGGACTGCGATTGAAACTCCGGCCGCTGGTTATGCCGAGATGCTGATCGCCCTGGCGATTGACCTTGGCCGTGACGACAACAAGGCGCTCCCGATCTCGCTCACTCAGGTAGCTCGCCACGCCTATCCGGGAAACAGCGAAGCGGTCCTGTTGCTCGCCCTGCTGCTCGATGGCGATGGACGACCGGATGCCGCCCTGAGTTTGCTTCGCTCTATCCCGGCCGATGATTTGCTGGCGGGAGAGGCGCTGGATCTCGAAACGCGCCTGCTCGGCGACAAGGGCGATGAAGCAACTGCCCTTCGCCGGGCTCAGGAGGCGGCGTCGTCGCCCAATGCCAGTCCGCAGGATTATGCTCGCCTCGGGAATGTGTTGGGTGACATGAACCGGCATGCCGAGGCCGCGGCTGCCTATGGCGAAGCCATTGCCAGATCGCGAAAGGGCGGCAGCGATAATTTGTGGACGCTGTACCTGTTCAGGGCAGCCAGCCTTGAACAAGCCAACCGCTGGCCCGATGCCAAGACGGAACTTCAAACCGCGATGATGCTGGAGCCGGACAACCCGCTACTCCTCAATTTCCTCGGCTACGGCAAGCTCGAGCGAGGCGAGGACCTCGACGCCGCCGAAGCGATGATCCGCAAGGCAAGCGCGCTTCGTCCCGACGATGCGTCGATCACTGATTCCCTCGGCTGGGCGCTGTACAAGCGCGGCCGTTTGCCGGAGGCGATCACCACGTTGACGAAGGCTGCGGCAGGGGATCCCTCACAATCGGAGATCCACGAGCATCTCGGAGACGCGCTGTTCAGTTCCGGCCGCCGGATCGAAGCGCGCTTCTCGTGGCAGGCCGCCTTGATCACTGCCGAAGACAAGGCCAAATCCCGGATCGAGCGAAAGATGGAAGTCGGCCTGACGCCAGGCACCGCCGCACCTTGATGCGGCTATCGGAGCCGGCGCCCGCCAAATTGAACCTGGCCCTCCATGTCCGGGGCAAGCTTCCCGACGGGCGGCACGCGCTGGAGACGGTATTTGCCTTCTGCACGGACGGAGATCGACTTGAGGCGGAGCCGGCGGACGATCTTAGCCTGGAGATTATCGGCCCCTTCTTTCAAGGGCTGTCGAATAACGACAATCTGGTGATGGCGGCCGCTCGGGCCTTGCGCGAGGCGTCGGGGGTCAATGCCGGCGCACGATTGATCCTAAACAAGAAACTTCCGCTTGCTTCGGGGATTGGCGGAGGTTCGGCCGATGCCGCAGCGGCACTGCGCTTGCTGACGAACATCTGGAAAATCGATCCGGCCCATGCGAGTCAGGTCGCTCCGGAGCTTGGGTCGGACGTGCCCGCCTGTTTGCTGAGCCTGGCCGCAAGGGGTGAAGGGGCAGGCGACCAGCTGCACCTGCTCGATGACGGCACAATTGCGACTACTCCAGTCTTGCTGGCCAATCCCGGCGTTCAACTGTCGACAGCGGATGTATTCGCTGCCTGGGACGGTATCGATCGTGGGTCCCTGGGCGATTGGCGGAGCGGACGAAACGATCTGGAGGCCGCGGCCAAGAGCTTGGCGCCGCAGATTGAAAACGTCCTGGTTTGGCTAACCGGTCAGGCCGGCGCCAATTTCGTCCGAATGTCGGGCAGCGGCGCGACCTGTTTCGCCTTGTTCGATACCGAGGAGCAACGCGATCAGGCGACCGCGACTTGCCCCGCGAACTGGTGGCATTTGGCGACTTTTCTGCGATAGGGGCGGCCCTATGGCCCGTCCGATCCTCACAGCCGAGCGAATGCGCGCCGCCGAAACGGCGGTGATCGAAGCCGGAACTTCGGAAACGGCGCTGATGGAACGGGCAGGGCGGGGCCTTGCCGAGGCAGTGCGGCTTTACGCCGGCCCGCGCGAAACGCTGATTCTGTGTGGGCCGGGCAACAATGGCGGGGACGGATATGTCGCGGCGCGCCACCTCCAGCAGGTTGGCTATGAGGTAAGGGTGGCGGCACTTGCCGCGCCGTCCGCCGACGCGGCGAAATGGGCAAGGGCGCAATGGAATGGTCCCGTCGAGCCGTTCACAGCCGCGGCGGAAGCCTCGATCGTGGTCGATTGCTTATTCGGGACCGGTGTAAGCCGAGGTCTTGAAGCCTCTGTGGTGGAACGACTTTTGCTTCTCGTCGACAATGCGCTGGTGGCGGTGGCTTGCGACCTGCCCAGCGGTGTTGCGAGCGATGATGGCGTGCTGCTTTCGCCTATCGGAAACTACGATCTCACTGTCACCTTCGGTGCGCTTAAGCCTGCGCACCGGCTGATGCCGGCGATGGCCAGAATGGGGCGCCTGGTCCTGGCCGATATCGGCATCGAGGGCGGCAGCGACTGGTTCGAGATCGAGCGGCCTGAACTGCCGCCGCTCGATCCCGCTGGGCATAAATACAGGCGGGGTTTGGTCCACTGCCTGGCCGGTCAAATGCCCGGCGCGATCGCCTTGGCTGCAAGCGCGGCAGCCAGGAGCGGCGCCGGTTATGTTCGCGTCTCGACCTCTTTGCCGATCGCCAGCTTGCCGTCTTCGATCGTCCAGACGGGCGGCGCGGAACTGCAGGACGAGCGGATCGGCTGCATCCTCGTCGGTCCCGGCCTCGGCGACCTGCCCCAAGTGCTGACTTTGGCCCTGACCGCGCCCAGGCCGATCGTCATCGACGCCGACGCCATCGGCCTTATCGGCGAACCGGAACGGCTGCACGGCCATGATACGATCCTGACCCCGCACGAAGGCGAGTTCCGCAAGCTTTTCGGAGAGGTGGTGGGCTCCAAGCCGGAACGGGCGCTCGAGGCGGCGCGCCGATCGCAATCGGTGATCGTCTACAAAGGACCGGATACGCTCGTCGCATCGCCCGATGGCCGGCTTGGCTTCGCTCCGCCGGCGCCGGCCTGGCTGGCGAGCGCCGGTACCGGAGATGTCCTTGCCGGCATGATCGCGGCGATGCGGGCAAGGGGGCTGGGGGCGTTCGAGGCGGCCTGCGCTGCGGTTTGGCTGCATGGCCGCGCCGCGGAGGCAGCAGGTCGGCAGATGATCGCTGACGACCTGGTCGCGGCAATTCCGTCAGTTCTGTGAGCGAGCCGATTGTCCGTATTGCCTCCCGAGGCGACGGCGTCACCGCCAGTGGCCGGCATGTTCCGTTCGCCGTCCCGGGCGACACAATGCTCGATGATGGCGCGCTCGCACATGGTCCCGGCCACCAGCAACCGCCGTGCCGCCATTTTCCCGAATGTGGGGGCTGCCAGCTGCAGCATCTGACCGACGCTGCCTATGCTGACTATTGCACGTCGCGCGTGGCCGGCGCGCTGGCTCAGCACGGCCTGAAAACCGAGATCAGGCCTCCGCATTTGTCGCCACCGCGCACCCGAAGACGCGCCACCCTCAGGGCCCTAAAGGCAGGCGGGCGCGTTCTGATCGGCTTCAACGAGGCAGGCAGCAACCGTGTCGTCGATATGTTGGAGTGCCACATCCTCCATCCCCAGCTGTTCGCATTGCTCGATCCATTGCGTCGGTTGCTGGCGGCCATCCTGCCCCCCAAGCGGGCGGGAGAAGTGCAAGTCACCCTGGCCGACCAGGGCGTCGATGTGCTGTTGAAGGGCGTCGCGGTCGAGGGTCTCGATGCAATCGAAGCGCTGACG
>DATJKE010000002.1:0-25462 GCA_035491735.1 Sphingomicrobium sp. | reverse complement strand
GGCCTGTTCGACCAACGGTGCAGTCGTCAGGTTCCAGTGGATGGTTGCCGAGGTATCGATGCCCTGGGCTTCCAGCCGGTGCGCGGGGGTGCGCTCGCTCACTCCGATTCTCCCTTAAATATCAAGGGCGACGCCCTGCCCGGGACGCCGCCGCCTCGCGATGCGACGGGCCTATACATATCACAATGGTCCCGGTCAAAGCGACCGGAGGGGCCCCGACCCGCTTGTCTCGCCTGCAACCGATGGCTATCGCTCAGCGCCGAAGCCTAAGGAGCGGGAATGAGCCCTGTGATCGCGCTCGTCGACGACGATCGCAACATCCTGACATCGGTGTCGATCGCGCTTCAGGCCGAAGGCTTCCTGACACGTGTGTATACTGACGGGCAGGCAGCGCTCAGGGCATTCGCCGACAATCCACCCGATCTCGGGGTGTTCGATATCAAAATGCCGCAGATGGACGGGATGGAACTGCTCCGCCGAGTGCGCGAGATGGGCGGCGAGACGGGCGGCATGCCGGTCATCTTCCTGACGTCAAAGGATGACGAACTGGATGAGGCGCTGGGCCTCGCGATGGGCGCCGACGACTATATCTCCAAGCCATTTTCGCAGCGGTTGCTGATTGCCCGCATCCGCGCACTGCTGCGCCGTCAGGACCTTGCCCGTGGAACGGCCAGCGCCACCGAGCCCGGGGCGGAAGAGCCGCCCCTGATCGAGCGCGGCCGATTGGTGATGGATTCAGCCCGTCACAAGGTGCGCTGGGATGGCAAGGACGTGACCCTCACCGTCACCGAATTCCTGATCCTGGAAGCGCTTGCCCAGCGGCCGGGGGTAGTCAAATCGCGCAACCAGCTGCTCGACATCGCCTACCAGGACGATGTTTACGTCGATGACCGGACCATCGACAGCCATATCAAGCGGATCCGCCGCAAGTTCCGCGGTGTCGATCCTGAATTCGATGCTATCGAGACACTTTATGGCGTCGGATATCGCTTCGGAGAAGAATGAGGAGGGCGACCTCGTCCTGACCTGGTCGGGACGATGGACCCTCGCCCACCGCATCCTTGCGGTGAACGTTTTGACGCTCGTGCTGGTCGGCCTCTCCATCGTTTACCTGGACAGCTACCGCAACCGGCTGGAGAAAGAGCGCGTCCACAAAGTGGAGGCGCAGGCCGGCCTGGCGGCCGCTGCATTACCTGGTTTCGAAACGGCCGAGCGGCAAGCGATGCTCGCCAGCCTAGGTCGCCAAAGCGACACGAGAATGCGTGTCTATGATGCCGACGGCGTACTCCAGCTCGACAGCTGGCGAACGGCCAAGCCGACCTACCGGCTCCGCGATCCGACCACGCAGAAATGGACCAAGGACGTTGCGCGAGCACTGGACCGCGGATTCAATGCCTTGGTCGGCGAGGAGACGCCCGAAGATTTTGTCGAGCCGGCGATTGACCGAGCGCAGGCTTGGCCGGAGGTTATGGAAGCCCGCCAGCGGGGCAAGATCCGAACCGAAATAAGACAGGCACCTGAACTGACCCCAGTCTTCTCGGCGGCCGCGCCGATTGCCGGTGGCTCGACCCTTTTGGTCACTGACAACGATCGCGATTTTACCCACCGCGTTCGCAAGCAGCGCGGGTCACTTCTCATCGCGCTGGGCTGCGTCGCCGGATTGTCGATCCTCCTCTCGCTATTCCTGGCCCGGACGATCGTCAGGCCATTGCGCCGTATCGCCATGGCCGCCCACCGGGTTCGCCTCGGACGGGCGCGCGAGGTCAAGGTGCCTCGCCTGCCCTCCCGGACGGACGAGATCGGCCTGCTTGCCCGCTCGATCAGTGACATGAGCCAGTCACTGAGGCATCGGATCGACAATATCGAGGCGTTCGCCGCCGACGTAACCCATGAACTCAAGAACCCGCTCGCTTCCCTTCGTTCGGCCGTCGACGGCCTGGAACGGATCGAGGATCCGGCGTTGCGCAAGCAACTGATCGACGTAATTCGCCAGGATGTGGTCAGGCTGGATCGTCTGATCAGCGACGTCGGCGAGGCCGCCCGGACGGACGCGGAGCTGGCCCGTGCCCGGTTCGAGCCGGTCGATCTCGGCCAACTCATCGAGCAGCTAGTCGCGGCCTGGGAGACAAGGCGCGAAACCGGCAATGTGCGGCTGGCCTTCGCCCGCCCGCGCCGCGCCAGCGCGATCGTCATGGGCGAACCCGGCCGTCTTGCTCGCGCCATCGACAATATCATCGACAATGCGATCAGCTTTTCACCGCCCGGCGGGCTGGTCGAGATTGCCGCGACCCATGTCGGGGAGGAAATCCGGATCCGCATCGACGACGAAGGGCCGGGCGTCCCCGAGGAGCTGCGTGAGGCGATTTTTAACCGCTTCCATTCAGTAAGACCAGAGGCCGAAGGCTTTGGCCGCCATTCGGGACTGGGCCTGGCGATCGCCCGCGCGATCGTCGAGGGTCATGATGGGGAGATCGATGTGGCTCACCGCGACGACGCGCCTTCGGGCGCCCGTTTCACCATCATCCTGAAGGCTGCGGATCGCGCATGAGCGGGCCGCGTCTCAGCTCCGAAAACCTTCACTCATCCACCGTTGCGCTGGACGGTCGCGCGGTATTGATTTCCGGCCCATCCGGGTCGGGCAAGTCCGATCTCGCCCTTCGGATGCTCGACCGCGGCTTCACCCTGGTCAGCGACGACCGCACCATTCTTCGCCGGCTTGGCGGAAAGCTGATTGCGTCAGCGCCCGACACGATCAAGGGAAAACTCGAGGTGCGCGGCGTCGGCATTGTCGAGATGAAAACGGTCGCGAACGTGCCGGTAGCCCTGGTGGTCGAGCTGACAAGCGAAATCCCACGGATGCCCGACGACGACCAGGAACGGCTGATCCTCGGTGCCGGCATTCCCCTGATCAATGTCGACGCCCTGACTGCATCCGCGCCATCGAAAGTGGCATTGGCACTCGAGCGGCTCGGTCTTAAATTCTAACCGGTGCCTAACCGCCAAACCGCCTTGCCCAGACTGCTTCTCGTCACCGGCATGTCCGGCGCCGGCAAATCGACCGTCCTCGATGCGCTGGAAGACATGGGCTGGGATTGCGTCGACAATCTCCCCACCGCACTGATCGAGCAATTCGTCCATGGCGAGCGCGAGGCGCGCCAGACGGTGCCGGTAGCGGTGGGTATGGACGTCCGAAGCCGGGGCTTTGACCCCTGGGACGTCCCAGAACTCATCCGTTCGATCAAGGGCGTCACGCCGGAAATTCTTTATCTGGATTGCGCCGGCGCCGAACTGGTCCGCCGCTATGACGAGACCCGCCGACGGCATCCGCTGGCTCCCGATCGGCCGGCCGAGGACGGCATCGCCCGCGAGCGGGACCTTACTGGCCCGCTTCGCCGAATCGCCGATGTGGTAATCGATACGACCGACCTGACGCCTACAGAGCTGCGGGAAGAGTTGCTGCGCCGCTATGGCGGGGACATCGACCAGCCGGTGCTGACGATTGCCTCGTTCGGCTTTGCCCGGGGCATATCCCGCGCCGCAGACCTGGTTTTCGACATGCGTTTCGTCGCCAATCCGCATTGGATCGATGAGCTCCGGCCTCTCACAGGCGAAGATCAGGCCGTCCGCGACTATGTCGCCGAGGATTCGGCCTGGGCCGAAACCATCGGCCGGATAGAGACGCTATTAATCGATTTAATTCCCCGCTATTGGGCCGCCGGCAAAAGCTATCTGACGGTGGCATTCGGCTGTACGGGAGGGCGTCACCGGTCGGTGGCTGCGGCAGTCGAAATGGCAGAGCGGTTGCGCGGCGCGGGTTTTTCCCCGAATGTCCGCCATCGCGACCTCCTGTCGCCGCCGAGCGATACGATTGAAGGTTCACCCGCGGATCCAGGGGCGCGGGCGAGTGACAAAGCGGGTGAGTGAATGATCGGATTAGTGCTGGTGACTCACGGCCGACTGGCGGCCGAGTTCATCACAGCAATGGAACATGTGGTCGGCCCCCAGCAGGCGGTCGAGGGCATCTGCATTGACGCCGAAGACGATATGGAAATGCGCCGTACGGAAATCGCCGACGCAATCCAGCGTTGCGACCAGGGCGAGGGGGTCATCATCCTCACCGACCTGTTCGGCGGAACCCCCTCCAACCTCGCCATCAGCCTGATGAAAAGCGAGAATGTCGAGGTGATCGCCGGCGTAAACCTGCCGATGCTGATCCGCCTCGAAGGGGCGCGCAAGGCCATGAGCGTCCGGGCTGCCGTAGCGGCGGCCAGGGAAGCAGGACGTAAATATATCTCGGTCGCTTCCGAGATTCTCGGCGAGGCCGCCGCTTGAGTTGCATCTCGAAGACCATCGAGATCACCAACAAGCGCGGGCTCCATGCCCGGGCCAGCGCCAAGTTCGTCAATGTCGCCGCCGGGCTCACCGCCAGGGTTGAGGTGGAGAAGGACGGCAACCGGGTAGTCGGGACCTCGATCATGGGATTGATGATGCTCGGGGCGGCGATGGGCGATTCGATCACCATCCATTGCGAAGGCGAAGGCGCCGAAGCAGCGATGGTCGAGCTTGCGGAATTGGTCGAAGGGCGCTTTGGCGAGGAATAATGCCTCGCCAGATAACCTCCTTTTCGAACGAGACGGTGAAACGCCTGAGGGCGCTACGCGACAAGAAGGCGCGCAAGTCGGAGGGGCTGTTCCTCGCGGAGGGGCTTCGAATTCTCACCGAAGCGCGGGACAGCGGCCGGCTGCCCGAAATTATCGCCTACTCCGCGGCCGGCGGAGTGCACCCGCTGGCATCGGAGATCATTGTCGCTGCAGAGGCGCGAGGTGCGGACGTGATCGAGACCACGCCCGACATTCTTTCCAAGATGAGCGGCAAGGACAATCCGCAGGCGATTCTCGGCGCCTACCGCCAGCCCGACACGTCGCTGGCGGCGATAGACCGCGATGCTTCGCCGCTGTGGATCGTCGCCCAGGCGCTGCGCGACCCCGGCAATATCGGCACCATATTAAGGACCGGCGATGCCACCGCCGCCGGTGGGCTGATCCTGATCGACGACAGCGCCGATCCCTATTCGGTCGAGGCGGTGCGGGCGTCGATGGGAGCCATTTTCACGCAAGCGGTCGCAACCGCCCGGTGGGAGGAGTTTCTGCCATGGCTGAGATCCGGGCCCGGCCAGCTGGTCGGCACCAGCCTCAATACGGCCAACGATTATCTCGACGCGACATATGAGCAGCCGTGCTTCCTGCTGATCGGCAATGAGAGCCAGGGCTTGCCGGAAGCCTATGAAGCGGAATGCGACCTGCTGGTGAAGATGCCGATGTCAGGCAAGGCCGACAGCCTCAATGCCGCGGTTGCGGCGGCGGTAATGGCCTTTCAGCTTAGAGCAAGCTGGCGGAACCCATAACCAGCCTGGGAGGTTTGTTCCGCCATGAAAACGATCGCCACTGTACCGCTTTTCCTGCTCGCTCTGACTGGCTGTGAGCCCTACGGTTACGGCCAGCAACCTGGCTATCCGCCTAACCCGCAGGGACCGCAGGGCTATCCCGAGCCCGGCTACCCGCAACCGGGCTACCCCAATCCGGGGTACCCGCAGCCTTATCCGCCGACCG
Organism: Sphingomicrobium sp.; assembly: GCA_035491735.1. GTDB lineage: Bacteria > Pseudomonadota > Alphaproteobacteria > Sphingomonadales > Sphingomonadaceae > Sphingomicrobium. The sequence continues at coordinate 19,853 of DATJKE010000002.1, read as the reverse complement.
GCTACCCGCAGCCTGGCTATCCACAGGGCGGACCGCCGATGCCTCCGGGCGGTCCGGTCTATCCGGGCCAGGGCCAGCCCGTTCCCGCGCCGAGCTACCCAAGCGGCGAGACGACCTACCGCGCGGTCGGCACCGAGCCTTTCTGGGATCTGGAGATCGGACGCGAGCTGATCTTTACCGATCGCGGCAACAGCGTCAGCGTCAACGACCCGACCCCGACCGCGATCAATGGGGTCGCCGGCGAAACCTACCGGACGCAGCGCCTGGAAGTGAATATCGTCCACCGCCAGTGCAACGACGGCATGAGTGACCGCAGCTATCCCGACACAGTCGATGTCCGGGTCGACGGCCGGCAGCGCTATCGGGGCTGCGGCGCGCCGATCGCCTATTTCAATGAGACCAGCGAGACCGGGCAGCCGAACAATCCGGCCCAGTCCAACTACCCGCCACAGTCCAACTACCCGCCACAGTCCAACTATCCGCCACAGGGCAACTATCCGCCGCAGACCAATTATCCGCCGCAGACCAATTATCCGCCTCAGCAGAATTACCCCAGTCCGGGGAATTATCCGGGACAGCCCAACTATCCCGGAGCCGGCAATTATCCTGCACCGGGCAATCCTGGCGCAATGATGCTTGGCGGCACGAACTGGCGCGTCGCGGCGATCAACGGGCGGCCCGTTCCGCCGCAGAATTTCTACATGAATTTCATGCCGGACAATCGGATCGGCGCGAAGTTCGGCTGCAACTCCATCAGCACGAGCTACAGCCAACAGGGCTCAACGCTGACAACCGGCCCGGCGATGATGACCCGCATGGCGTGCCCGGACATGAACTTTGAAAACCAGGGTTCCAGGGTGCTCGCCAAGGAAATCACGGTGTCGGGTTTCGGCAACCATCTGACGCTGACCAACGCCAACGGGACGATCGACCTGGTGAGAGCGCACTAGGCGGTCGCGCCACGGCCGAATGTTCACTATGTTCACGGTGCCCAAGGGAGCTTGCAAACGGCTGCTCCCTTGCCGTCGTGATTGGGAATTCGTTTCGATTCGTCTTTCAAAGAGCCCGCGGCTGGCTGGCAAATGAATTCCTACATGGCGAGCGAAATGATCAGGCCGCGGCGTCGTCTTCGTTGGCGGATGGCGGCGGCAGGGTTTTGTCGTCCCCGAAGCGCGCCAGCGCCTCAACCGGTTGCACCACCTCGATCTCGCGCGCACTGGGCTCGATGTTGAGGTCGCGAAACTTGCGTGCGGTGACCAGCGAGCGGCTCTCGAAGCTGGAGACGAAACTGTTGTAATTATTGACGGCGGTAGTCAGCCCGCTGCCGACCTTGCGCAGGTCCGAGGCAGCCTCGGCCAGCCGGTCATAAAGTTCCTTGCCGAGTTCGCCGATCTGCCGCGCTTCCTTGGCCAGCTTTTCCTGCCGCCACACCGCGGCGACCGTTCGGGCAATGGCGATCAGGTTGGTAGGCGTTGCCAGCAGCACCCGCCGATCGAATGCATAGTCCCACAGCTTGCCGTCTTGCTCGAGCGCGGCGGAAAGGAAGTGCTCGCCGGGAATGAACATCACGACATAGTCAGGCGCGTCGTCAAACTGCGCCCAATAGGCCTTGTTGCCGAGCGTGTTCACATGGTTCTTGATGGCTGCGGCATGTGCGTCGAGATGCAGGGCGCGCTCGGCTTCGTCGACTGCGCCGAACGCGTCCTGGTAGCTATTCAGGCTGACCTTGGCGTCGATCACCAGGCTCTGGCCGCCGGGTACCCGGACGATGACGTCGGGGCGAAGCCGGCCGCCGTCTTCGTCGGACCGACTTACCTCGGTTTCGAAATCGCAATGTTCGCTGAGGCCGCAGCTCTCGAGCACGTTGCGAAGCTGCTGCTCACCCCAGCGTCCGCGGGCCTTGGGTGCGTTGCGGAGCGCGTTGACCAGCTTGGCGGCCTCCGCCGAGACCCTCTCCGTACCGCTCTTCATTGCCTCGATATGGCCGGAGAGCAGGCCGAAATCCTTGCGACGCTCCTCCTCGACCTTCGTTACCGCCTCCTCGTAACGCTGCAGCCTTTCGTGGACCGGCTGGAGCAGGGCCTTAAGGTTGGTGCCGGCGCTTTCTTCCGACTGGCGAAAGCGCTGGTCGGCGCGCTCCAGGAACTGCTTCTGAGCGCTCTCGAGCAGCTTGCCGCCCACCTCGGCAAATTGTGCGGACAATTCTTCGCGCGCCTTCGACAGTTCGGCGACCTTCTCCTCAAACGCCTTCTCACGTTCGACCTGAGCGGCACGAAACGCAGCGAGCTCCTGCACCGCAGCCCGGTTGGAATCGCGTTCCTTGACTACCTCATCGAGCTGCATGCGGAGGGATTCGGCGGTCGCCCTGCCCTGCTCTCCGCCGCGCGATCCAAGCAACCAGCCAATCAGCGCGCCGAAGGCCAGCGCGACGATTGCAACGATGATCAGGCTGGCATCCATCGGCCTCTCCAAAACGCGGAACGAAATATGAACATATCCGCCTTTGGAGGCCGTCTCAAGTGTCGGATTTCACCGTGTTTGGGTGCCGGGTGCGGTAGTCGTGGACCAGCTTGACGCCTTGAACCGCCTTGGCGCGGGCGGCTTGCAGCGTCTCCAAATGGAATCTGTTCTGCGGCTCGTCGGCGCAAAGTTCGATCTGCGCGGTCAATTGCTCCACAAGCAGGTGGAAGTCGGCCTCGATCCGAGATGCGTCGTCGATCATGGATGGCCTCCTGCCCCGGCCCAGAGGGCCGATTCTAACAGCCGCGTTTGAGGAATTTTACAATTTTATGACAAATATTGTCGAACTTGCGACAGAGCAGTCCAGCGGGAACTGCTTATGACTGACGGCCGGTAATCACTTCTCAAGCAGTGGTGTTTACGATGTCATTGGAGTCCTCGGTGGGCTGGAGCGCAACGAATGTCGGACGTACAAGTGTTCGAGCGGGCAACATCTTCTTTCGCGGCCAGCCTCGCGCGGCGCGGGCACCACATCGTCTATCGCACGAACGCGGACAATCACTGCCCCGGCTGCGGCCGCTCGCAATGGTATATCGGACGGATCAGCGCCGAATGCGGATTTTGCGGGGCCGCCGTGCCGCTTGCAGAAGCAAGACACGACGACGTCGGTTCTAGCGGCAGCACTGCAACATCGCGCCCGCGAATTGCTGCCAGCACGGCAGACCAGCGACGCCATCCCAGGCTGCCAGCGAAAGGGCGCAAGCTAAAGCTGCTAATCGACGGGTCGCCGAGCAGCTTCGCATTGCACAACATCTCCGAAGGCGGCGCCATGGGTAATGGCGCATCGAACCTCAGTCCGGGCACCAACGTATACGTCCGCTTCGAAGGTGGGATCCTGGTACCCGCCGTGGTGAAGTGGACCGAAAATGGCCTGATAGGTTTGGCCTTCGATGCACCCATCATGCTTGACCGATCCGCCCAGCCGGCGAACTGACCTACTGAATTTCCAAGGGCCCTGTCCGGCCGCGCTTCGGGTCAATTGCTGGCCATAGGGGTCGAAAGCGGGCACTCGGCTAATGGCAGGTTTGGGTGGAAACCGGTCATTAGCGCGCAATCCTCAGGGGAAGTTCAAACGCTTGAGCAGTGCTGCATATCGCCGGTCGTTGCGGATCGGGTCGAGGAAGGGGTCCGTCTTCAGAGAGGTCAACCCCGCATCTTTTACCTGAATCGCATTGTCGAGTTCGGCGAAGGCGCCGTCCACGTTCCCCAACTGAACGTTGATCTGACTATATTGATAGCTCGGGTTAACGCCGTATAACTGCTTCAGCCGTGCCATCGTCCGTTCAGCTGCGGTAGCGTCGCCAGTCCGTGCGGCCACGATCGCTTCACCCGTCAGCCGAAACACATCATCGGCGGGCATCGCCTGATATTCGGCCCTGGCCGCGGCATACTGACCTGACAACGTCAGGCTGTCGCCGATAAGTATGTGGATGTTGAATCGATTTGGGGCGAGCTGCAGCCCCCGTCGCCCAACTTCGATTGCCTGCGGATAACGCCGCAAGACCGTCAGAGCCCGGGACTTTCTGTCGTAGGCGCGTGCGTTAAGCGGATCGAGCGCGATGAACCGGTCGGCAACCCGCAATGCCTCCGTCGCATCACCAAAGTAGGTCAGGTCGAAGGCAGACTCCGCCAATACGGCCGGGTCTTCGGGAGAAAGCGCGAGAGCCTGCTTGATCTGTGGCAACACGTTCGCGAACTGCAGGCGACTCCCTTCGATGTTGGCCAGAGCGGCATATGCCGAGCCCAGTCGTGGAGCGAGCGCAATGGCGCGTCGCGCGGCTGCATCGCCTTCCGCGAGTTGGTTGGCCGCCTCAGCCGGAGTCGAGGGATAATTCTGCGCTAGCCTCGCAAGCGCATCCGCCTTCTCGACGTAAGCAGTGGCATAGCCGGGATCTCGGGCAATTGCCTCATTTGCAAGCGCGATGCTCTTGCCGATCGCCTCGGCACCGCTGGCTTCGTTAGTGAGCTTCCTGCTTTGCAAGATGAAGTCCTGGGCGACGCTGTCGGCGGTGCCGCCGAGGGTGAGCGCGGCTCGACCGGCTTGCCCCAGCGCAATGCTCAGCGCCTGGGCGACATTGGCCGCGATGTCGGCTTGAATCTTGATCGCATCACCCGGGGCGCGGTCGTAGGTCTGCGCCCAGCGCTCGACACCATCCGAGCCGCTGACAAGCTGCGCGTTGACGCGAATGGTGTCCGGCGAGCGTCGGACGCTGCCGGTCAAAATGTTGGCCACGCCGAGTTTGGATGCGGCGGCCTCAGTATCGAGATCTTTGACCGCATCGGAGGAGGCTCGGCCGATCACCTGCATTCCAATCCGCGACAAGGCGGTGCGAAGTTCTTCCGCCACCCCTTCGGAGAAATAGGCCTGTTCCGGATCGTTGGACAGGTTGGCAAAGGGCAATACGGCGATCCGCTTGGCGTTGGCCGCTGAGGGCTTCAGAAGCAGCCATCCACCGGCTCCTGCTACGGCCACTGCCGCGACACCAGCGCCGCCCGCCACGACCGCACGCCGCGAGACTCGCGGCTCGGCAAAATGCGCTGGATCATGGGCGACGTCCTTGCCCGTAATGCGGCTCCGAACCGCGTCCGCAACGGCGCGGAAGCGCGGGTCGGTTCGGTCACCCTTCCAGCCGTGAAGCGACAGCGCCTGAACCTCGCCGAAGCCGAGTGGCGGCTCGACCGCTTCGAGACGGACCGGCAAATAGGTACCGCGTTTTCGCGCTCGCGTGGCCTCATCCCGCACGAAGTCTCCGTCGTGACCGACCGAGCGCTTGGTCCACGCAACCATTACGCATTTTGCGGCGTCGAGATGATCCTGGATGTCTTCGCGCCAGTGGGTCCCGCCGCCGATATGAGCGTCCCACCACACGCTGAAGCCTTCCGCCTCCAGCGCAGCGACCAGTGGCTCGACCCGACGCCGATCTTCCGCCTTATACGAGACGAAGACGTCTGCCGCAGAACTCGTCATTGCCGTCCCCCGCAATGGATCGCCTGATCGACATTAGGTCAAAGTCGCGGATTAACAAGCGTTTGGATTCCGCGCCGTCAACCGTCAGTGTCTAATGACCGCAATGGGTCGAAAGCGGTCATTAGCCGGTCGGAGGTTTGCTAGGACGTGGCCGACATAGCGTCTGCCAGGCTTGTTATGGGCGCCGGCCGCCGGCGGTAATGCTGTTCCGTCGTGGGTTCCCGCGTCAGCATATTGTCGCTCACTGCGGACAGAAAAAGGGGCGGGATTGCTCCCGCCCCTTCCAAATCCGTCCGCTAGGCGGAACGAGATATTGGTGGTGCCAGTCGGCCTAGATCACGCCGTGGACGCCAACCAAGGTGATGCTGTCGGACTCGTTCAGACTGAGAACCAGGTCGGCCGAGCTATCAAGCGACAAGCTCGAAACGCTGCTGAAGGAACCGGCATAATAGGTTTGCGAATGACCGCCATAATCCAGCACTAGAATATCCTCGGCCGGATTAAAGTCGGTGACCATGTCGTGCCCGCCGCCAACGCTGAGTACGAAAACATCCGCGCCCGCACCACCGGTCAGGATGTCGTTGCCGCCCTCGCCATAGATAAAGTCATTTCCACGCCCACCGTCGATCGTATCGGCAACCATGGACCCATGTAGCGAATCGGCTTTGCTAGTACCTTTGAGGCGCATTTAGTCCCTCCCCAGAAAAACAGAATTTACGCCTTACATGGGGAAGTAATATCCGACCTATGGTTAATGGACAATCACAATTGAGCATTTATTTGCAGTTAACCAACTATAACTATTAGGAAAAAAACAAAAGTCCTTGGTTATGTTATTATTAAATCGAATGTCATTAACCATTTATTTCAACGCGGCTAGCGCTCTTCTACTGTTGGGTGAGCTGCTTTGCTCGTAAGCCCACGACAAAGCGGCGCCATCCCCAGGGATGACGCCGCAGTTGCGAACCAGGCGAACGGTGACGTTTAGATAATCGACGCTCCGTCGCCCAGGATATCGACGGTGAGGGTCTGCGACCCCGTCGTATCGCCATCGAAGTCGATCACCTTGACCCCGAAGTTGAGTTCGCTGTCCGGGGTGATCAGGGTGAGGAAGCCGATGTTGACGATCTTGAACACGTCGCCATCCCAGGTACCGCCGTTATTCTTGCCCGAATCCTGGATGGCGTTGAGGCCGACCAGCGTCGAGGGGCTTCCGCCACCCGCACCGATCGCGCCGTTGAGGTTGATGCCTTGGCCGGTCACGCCCTCGGTCGACGCAAGAACCTGCGCTCCGCTAATCGTCCAATTGTCCGTCAGAGAAATGTTGTAGTCGTTGCTTTCGATGACCACGAGCCCGTCGTTGTTGTCGAGCGTGCCGGTGAATCCGAACGACGCCGGAATCTGGCTGGCCTGGGCCTTATGGAAGATGTCGCTATACTGGACGACCACGGCGCGGGTCGTGGTGATGCTCGGATCGTTGGCGTCCTGTAGCTTGAGGATCACGACCAGGTCTTCGCCATTGTCGAGGCCATCGAACTCGATGAAGATCGTCGACGTCGTCGCCTTGTCGATGCCGGCCGGATTGATGAAGCCTTCCGGATTATCCTCGTAAAAATTGAAGTCGAGCACTTCACCCGATTGCATGGTGTCACCCGCGACACCCGCCGCGGTGCCGGACACGCTCACCCAAGTCGCCGATTGAGTGAAAAGTTCGCCATCCACAAAGGCGTCGTCATCGCCATTGCTCCACAACTCACCCGGGCTGAGAGCGTCGAGGTTATGGTTGTTGCCTATTTGGGACTGTTGGGCGCCGTTGCCGTCGGTGCCGCCGTTGGTTTCCTGGTCGCCGGTAAATTGAACGAAAAAGTTTTCGGCCAGCGCCGCGACCGTGACCGGTGGCGAAGAACCCGTCTCTGTTGCGGTCCCTTCGATATAGCCGGTGAAACCAACGCCTGCGTCGTTAAGCGACAGCACGCCGAAGCTTGCGATCGGAGCGTTGAGGCTGATGCTGTAGGTGCCGTCGTCCTTGTCGAAGATCAGCGTGCCCGTGGCATTGGTCGTGCTGCCTGTGGTGGGGTTCGACACGTAGCTGAAGGAGAAGTTGAACTGCGCAGATAGATCGTCCTCGGAGACCCATGAGATAGCCCGGTTGGTGATCACGCTACCGGCGCCCGTCCCGACCGTGCCGCTGGTGAAGTTGACGAGTAGGTCCGAACCTGGCCCTGGGCCGCCGGCCGGGTCGCTGTAGGAGTCGCGGTCGTCGAACCCGATCGAGTAGCTGAACACGCCGCTGCCGCCGGGAGTCGGGTTGTCACTGTTGTTGTAGATTATGTCGTTGGCCGAATCCAACGAGTTGATCGCCGGACTATCGTCGTCGACCGTCATCACCAATTTGTCGGCCGTGGCGAACGCCGTGTCGCCGTCGCCGTCGCTGACGTACAGGACGGCCCCAAGGTTGAGCGTGATCTCATTCTCGAACGACGTACCGGCCGGCGGCGCGGCATGGTCGAGCTGGTCGATCAAGGTGAAGGTGAACGCGCCGCTGACGCTGTTGAGCGCGAGCGTGAACACTTCGCGATCGTCGATGCTGTTGTAGCCGACACCATTGGCGTTGGAGACCTCGACATAGGCCGTGAGCGTGTTCGTCGCGGTGTCGACATTATAGACAACCGTGCCGCCCTGCGATTTCAGGGTTGACGGAAGCAGCGCGATCTTCGCGGCGTCGCTGGAGATCAGATAGGCACCAAGCCCATCCGCACCGGTGCCGAAGATCGCTGAGACATTGCCCGTTGCGATCTTCGTTGCAGTCGCATCATCATCCGTCCCGCCCGCGAGGCCGCCGTTGAGGGGCGTGCCGTCCTCGTCGACGGTGCCCGACTGGGCTACGCCATTGGCACTGGGCCCGTCGTCGTCGAACTTGATCAGTAGCCCAATGTTGTTGTCGCCATCGGTGATCGTGTCGCCGTCGCCATCGGTGCGTGTCGCCGACATCTGCACGGCGCCTTCGGCAAGGGTGATAGTCTCGTCATAAGACGTGCCGGGAGTCGGATGGAGCAGCGACAAATATTGGGCCTGGAACACTTCACCCGTTGCTGAATTAGCCGCCAAGGCGAACGCGACCGTGCCATTGGGATCAGCAGTGTCACTGGCACCGCCCTCGGTGCCGACGCGGCCGAGCACCAGGCCTGCCGCCGTACCCGTGCCATTGTACAGGAAGACCTGCGTGCCGCCGGTCGTCTGAACGCCCGAATAGGTGCCATTGACGACACTGATCGCATAGGTGACGTCCTGCCCGGCAGGTCCGTCGGCACCGCTATTGCCACCGGTGATTGTCAGCAGCGGGTTGGTGCTGCGCGCGAAGCCGATCGCGCCGCTGCCGGCGACATCGAGGTCATCGCCTGGCGAGGGCACGTTGGTGAACAGGCTCGCCACCGTCGGCCCCGAGCCACCACTGATGAACGCGCTGCCAGCCACGTCGGTATCGGCATCCACGCCAGGGGTTTCGTCGTGGCGGACAGAGGCCGTCCCGCTGGGGACCGCTGTGAGCGTCGGTCCGTCATCATCGAACTTGATCAGCAAGCCGATGTTATTGTCGCCATCGGTAATCGTATCGCCGTCGCCGTCGGTCCTCGTCGCCGCCATCTGCACGGCGCCGTCCGCGAGCGTGATCGTTTCGTCATAAGACCCACCCGGAGTGGGGTGGAACAGCGAGAGATATTGGGCGAGGAACACTTCGCCAGTCGCTGAATTTGCTGCCAATGCGAAAGCAACCGTGCCGCTGGGGTTGGCCGTATCGCTAGCGCCGCCCTCGGTGCCTACTCGGCCAAGCACCAGGCCCGCCGCCGTCCCGGTGCCATTATACAAGAAGATCTGCGTGCCACCCGTCGTCTGGACGCCCGAATAGGTTCCGTTGGCGACGCTGATCGCATAGCTGACTTCCTGCGCGGCAGGTCCATCGGCGCCGGCATCTCCACCGGTGATCGTAAGCAGCGGATTGATGCTGCGCGCAAAGCCAATCGCGCCGGTGCCGGCGACATCGAGGTCGTCGCCTGGAGAAGGCACGTTAGTGAACAGGCTTGCCACCGTCGGCCCGGAACCGCCGCTGATGAAGTCGCTGCCAGCGACGTCGGTGTCGGCCTGCACGCCGGGGGTCTCGTCGTGGCGCACCGAGGCTGTGGTGCTCGTGACCGCCGTTAGCGTCGGACCGTCGTCATCGAATTTGATCAGCAGCCCGATGTTGTTGTCCCCATCGGTTGCCGTATCGCCGTCGCCGTCAGTCCTCGTCGCGGACATCTGCACGGAACCCTCGGCAAGGGTCATGGTCTCGTCATAGGACGTGCCCGGAGTGGGATGGAGCAACGACAGATATTGGGCGAGATACACTTCTCCGGTCGCTGAATTTGCTGCCAATGCGAATGCGACGGTGCCGCTGCCATTGGGGCTGTCGCTGGCGCCGCCCTCGGTGCCGACACGGCCGAGCACCAGGCCAACCGCCGCACCGGTGCCATTGTACAGGAAGATTTGCGTGCCACCGGTCGTCTGGACGCCCGAATAAGTGCCATTGACGACGCTGATCGCATAGGTGACTTCCTGCGCGGCGCCGCCGTCGGTGCCTGCGTTGCCGCCGACGGTCAGCAGCGGGTTGGTGCTGCGCGCGAAGCCGATCGCGCCGGTGCCGGCGACATCGAGATCGTCGCCTGGCGAAGGCACGTTGGTGAACAGGCTCGCCACGGTCGGCCCGGAGCCGCCGCTGACAAAGGCGCTGCCCGCGACATCGGTATCGGCCTGCACGCCGGGAGTCTCGTCGTGTCGTACCGAGGAGGTGCTCGGAGTGGCCGTGACGGTCGGCCCGTCGTCGTCCGTGCGTAGCAGGTCGCCAACTGGTTGCGGAGTCGTCGTGCCCTGGGAAAGCGAGATGGCGCCGATGTCGACCTTCCCGGCTATGCCCTCGATCGTGACGCGGTTGAAGGTGCCGTCAAGCGGATCTCCGGCATTGTCGGCGGCAGTGAAGGTGATCTTGTCAAAGCCGGCCAGGCCGGCCACGGTGAAGGCGTTGCCGCTGAAGGTAACGTTGAGCTGGACGCCCTGATAGGTAGGCGGCGCAGCGGGCGTTCCGCCGGCCGAGGTCCATGTGTAGTCGATTCCACCGCGCCTGATGGTGACGCTGGCGAGCGCGACTGGCCAGTCATTCTTGAGCTGCACATCGGTGTCGTCGTCGCCGATATAGCCGCTATTATCGCCTGGCGGGTTGGGGATCGGACCATAGCCCTCCTCCGCGATCAGGCTGGCCGTCGAATTGTCGCTCGGATCGAGTCCTGCATTGCTGTTGCCGCCTGCCTCCCACAGGGAAATGGTCAGGCCTGAAGCTTCGCTTCCCACCTGTTGCGACAGGAAAATCGAAGCGCTGCTGGTGTTGATATAATTGTCGTAGAGGATGTCGCGCACGTCATGGCCGAAGGTCGAACCGTCGGTGATCCCGGTCAGCGGGATAAAGCCGGTTACGAAGGTGATGACGCCAATCCCGCCGCCCGGCCTGATGTCCTGGGCGTTGATCCCGATCGTCGCACCGTCTCCCCCCTGACCGGTATTGAGCGTGTCAGTTGGGTCCGAACCGCCGCTGACCTCTTCCCCGAAATTCGCGCCAGGCGTGCCATTCTGCTTCAGCACATCGTTAACGTTCAGATCCTGGCCGGTCATGATCAGGCCGGCAGAGGTGGTCCCGAAGGCCGCGTAGAGGAAGTTGCCGGAATCGAGATTGTCGAAGCTGAAGGTCAGGGTGCTTGCCGCGCTGATCTTCAACACATCGGTGAAATTGAGCGCATCGTCGGGATTGGGGTTCAGCGGCTGGTCGACCGGCTCGAAGGTGATCATCTGGACCTGCGCGCTTAAGTGATTGCCGGCTTCGTTGAGGTAGAAGGCGGCGACCACCCGGCCGGCCGTGCTCGACACATTGCTCGTCGTCGCAATGGCGAAATCGCTATTTGCGGCTGCCCACAAATATATTGGGTCGCCAGCCAGCGTAGTCATCCCGGCGACTAGAACGCCGTTCAGCGCGGCTCCGCCAGAGCCCGAGAAGAACAGGTCGGACACCACGTCGCCGCCGGATACGGTTACCTGGACGAAGTCGGTGTTGCTGATCGCGCCCTCAACATTAGCGGCGAAGGCTTTCCCAGCCTCGCTAAGCTGCGATGCCGGCAAGCCATTGATCAGCCCAAGGAAGGTGGCGTTATAGGCGGCGCCGGTAAGCGGATCGTTGGAAGCGACGGTGTCCGTAAAGTCAAGATTGACGTCATTATCCTGAATCCCCGCCGACTGATCGACGATCAGGGGATCGAATACCAAGGGCGTCGCACGATTGTTGTCGATCGAGATTGAAACAGACATTGCGATAATCCCCTAACGGCCACCGAAGATATCAGGTGGCATCCGCTCAGCGTCCAAAAGCCCAAAAGAAAGGGCTTCTTGAGGGGTTTTATTTACATGAATCAATAAGTTGAAGTCGACTTGACCTAATGGACTATGCCATTGCGGCCAGTAATTAGGCATCGATGCTGATTTAGTTCGTAATACTCCAACTAGATTAAGGACTACTACTTACTGTATATACCTAAGGTAATAGACTGGAAGGGGGCGATCGGTGGTGGCCTTGTCCACTATTATTAACTTTAGATATATTTAACTCGAATTAATATGTGGATAGAAGGACTTAGATTGGGTCATCGCGGCGTCTAATCGACCAGCGTCCGCGTCGGACCTGACGGTGCGTAACTGGGGGCGCAAGGCCAGACATGAGTCGGGACAATCGAGTGGCCCTTGTGGCCGATGAAAGTGCCCTGTGCGGCGCGGGCCTGGTCCACCTGATGGATTCATGTCTCAGCTTTTCCAAGGTATTTACCTGCCGGAACTTTCGCGAGCTCGCGGGCCTGCTCGGAGAGTATCGATCGCGGGTCAGCTTGGCAGTCGTTCAGTTCGACCTACCGGGAATGAAGCGGATCGAAGGTCTTCGCCGGCTTTGCGAGGCATGGCCTTCGCTTCGCGTGCTCGTTACGGCCGACGGCTGCGACCGGAACACAATCCTGGACGTAATTTCGGCAGGCAGCCACGGCTTCATCTCGAAGAACAGCTCAACGTCTGAACTGGAGCATGCATTGAAGGCCATTGCCGGCGGCCAGGTCTTCGTGTCGCCAACCTCAATTGATCCAGCGGTGCCGATGTCTTCGGAGACTGGCTCGTCAGCCGACGAGGCGAAATTGACGGTCCGCCAAAAGGAGGTCCTGGATCTTCTTGCGGACGGGAAGTCGAACAAGCAAATTGCTTCCGCGCTCGGCATATCAGAGGGCACGGTCAAAGTGCACGTCAATGCGACTTTCCGAGTTCTCGGTGTCCACAACCGGGTTAATGCAGCGGCTGCGCTGATGGCGCACTCGGGCTCGCGCGTATGAACTCCGAAGAGGGCGCTTTGCCGCCGTTGCTCTAATGACCGCAATGGGTCGATTGCGGTCATTGCAATGACGTCCTTGACGATGTGCCAGGCTGGCACAGGCGGGTTCGACGCCATCGCATCGGCCAGCAGCAATCGGGCATATTGGCACCCGCGCAATCCTGGTGCGTGGTTGAGTTGAGCCCTCGGTGCCTATTCCCCGCATCGAGGGCTTTCTCATTGCGCTGCGACATCCCTCTTGCGATGATCCTGACATGACTGACGAAGATGCCGTCCGGGCGCTGATCGAGGCGCAGGTCGATGCCTTCCGGCGCAAGGATGCCGCGGCTGCGGTCGCGATGCTGGCCGACGGCGTGGTCGCGTTCGAAATGATCCCGCCGCTGGTACTTCCCCCGGAATCCGCGCGCAGCGAGCAGGCCATGGCCGGCTGGTTCGCCGGCTGGGAAGGTCCGGTCGGCATCGAAATCCGCGACCTCGTCATCCATGTGGGAGGCGATGTCGGCTTTTCGCACAGCCTTAACCGGCTGCACGGAACCCGGCTTGGCGGCGGGCTGACCGATATCTGGATGCGTTCGACCCTGGGATTCCGGCGAACGGCCGAAGGCTGGCGCATCGTCCACGGTCACACTAGTGTCCCCTTCGATCCGGCCAACGGCTTTGCGGCCTGCCTCAATCTCAGGCCATGATCGCGGTCCGGATCAGGGACATGCCGGATTTGCGACTGGAAACGATCAAGCCAAACTGCGTTTATGTCAGGAATGCCAGGACATGATCGAATGAAATTCGCCAATCGCCTGTTGTTTGCGGCGCTGCCCATCGTTCTGGTGGGCGCATCGGCATCGGCCGTGACCAGCAGTCCCGATTCAGCATCCGACCCGATGCGCTTTTTCGACGGCAAGACCGAGAGCCTCAGCACGATCAAGCTGATTATGCGCAAGCCATACCGCTCCAAGACCCTCGGCACCGGGAAAATCGACAGCGGCGTCCTGAAGCTGGTGCAGCGCGTCCAGGAGGACGGCAAGGCTCCATATCAGCGGCTGTGGAAGATCCGGCAGGTCGCGCCCGGCCGTTTCAGCGGCAGCATGAGCGAGGCGACAGGACCCATCCTGGTCGAGCAGGTCGGCGAGCGCTACCGGTTCCGCTTCAAGATGAAGGGCAATCTGTCGATCGAGCAATGGCTGATCCCGATGCCCGGCGGGACTACCGCGCAAAGCAAGCTCAGCATTCGCAAATATGGGATGATCGTCGGGCGATCAGAGGGCACTATCCGCAAGATTTAGGCCGCACAAAGCGTTCCTCGAAATTCAGGGTCCTCAAGGGTGCGCCCCGCGCCAAGCGCCACGCAAATCAGCGGGTTCTCGGCCACCTGGACGGGCAGACCCGTTTCATCCGCGAGCAGGAGATCGATGTTCCGCAGGAGCGACCCGCCCCCGGTCATGGTGATTCCGCGGTCGATGATATCGGCAGCGATTTCCGGCTTGGTCTGTTCAAGGGACGCCGAGACGATCTGGGCGATCTGCGACATCGGCTCCTGCAGCGCCTCGGCGATTTCTGCCTGGGAAAGCGCAATTTCGCAGGGAACGCCACGCGCTACATCCTGGCCGCGAACGTGGCCGACCACCAAATGGCTTTCATGCGTAACCAGGGCCGAGCCGATTTCCTTCTTGATGGTCTCCGCCGTCGCATCGCCGATCTGCAGATTATATTTCCGGCGCACATAAGCGGCGATCGCTTCGTCCATCTTGTCGCCGCCAACCCGGATCGACGTACTGAACGTCAGTCCTCTCAACGAGACGATACCGACCTCGGTGGTGCCGCCGCCGATGTCGACCACCATGGAACCGATCGGCTTGTCGACCGGCAGCCCGGCGCCAATTGCGGCCGCCATCGGCTCCTCGACCAGCCAGACTTCCCGCCCTCCCGCGTTGAACGCCGCCGCCCGGATAGCCCGGCGCTCGACGGCCGTGGCATTCGACGGGACGCAGACCACGATTTCAGGCCCGCGCGAAAAGATGGACGGGCTGCCGATGGCCTTCTGAATGAAGTGCTTGATCATCTCCTCAGCGATATCGAGATCGCCGATGACGCCGTCCGTCAGCGGCCGGTAGGTCATCATGTTGTCCGGCGTCTTGCCGATCAGGATCTTGGCTTCGCTTCCAACCGCGCAGATACGCCGGGCCCCGTTGGCAATTTCAACCGCAACCACCGATGGCTCGTCGATGACAATGCCCTGGCCGGGCACAAAGACGAGCGTGTTGGCCGTCCCAAGGTCAATGGCGACATCCGGCGAATTGAAACCAAAGTTCATGACCAACGCGACTTTCCGAGCGGCTGGCCGGAGTCTCGTCCCGGATTCCACCCTTAGTAATCGGGAAATTTCCTGATATTTCAATCAGGTCGAACGGAAGACAACTCGCAAAAAGCCTAGGGGTTGCGCTCCGTCACCCGCTCCATCGCCTCGGCATGGGCCTCCGGCGGCTCGGCCGGCGCCGCTTCCGGGCTCTCCATGATCGTGAATCGCGCGCCCTCGGTCAGCGCCTTGTGGACCGGGCATTTGCCGGCGATCTCGATCATCCGCGCCCGTTGCTCCTCATCGAGATCGCCTTCGAACGCCAGCCGGACATCGAAACGGTCGCGGGGTGCCTGGTCGAGCTCCCGGCTATGGCCGACCGCGGTGCGGATTCGCGTCAGCGGCCACTCCTTGCGGTCGGCGTAAAGGCGGACGGTCATGGTCATGCAGGCGGCCAGCGCGCTGCCCAGCAGCTGGAACGGCGACGGCCCGCTGTCGAGGCCACCGAAATCGGCCGGTTCGTCGGCGAACAGCTGGTGCTTGCCGGTCCGGATCAGGAGCTGGAACTTGCCGCGGCCTGTTTCGATCGCCTCGACATCCTTCGGCTGTTCCGCCTCCGGGTCCGGATCGACATAGGCGTCAGCCCAGGCGGCAATCAGCGTCGCGGCGCGCGCGGCGTCCTCCTTGCGGCTGAGCAGATGGTCGGCCTTGTCCAGCGACAGGAAACTCTTGGGATGCCGCGCCGCCGCGTAGATCTGCGTCGCATGGTCGATCGACACGCTGCTGTCGGTCGGCGCGTGGAGGATCAGCAGCGGCCGATGCAGGGAGGCAATGCGCCGCCCCTGATCCTGCATCCGGAGGCTGTCGACCAGCTCCCTGCTGACCCGGAAAGGCCGCTGGGCAAGATGGACGTCGGCAATTCCGTCGCGTTCGATCGCGGCAAGGTCGTCGGGCGCGAATTGGGACAGGGCATGGGCGACGTCGAACGGCGAATTGATCGTCGCAACGGCGCGAACGGTCTTGCACTGCCCGGCAGCCGCCAGCACCGCGGCGCCGCCCAGGCTGTGGCCGACCAGCAGGCTGACCGGCCGGCCACTCTCGGCCATTGCCGAGCAAGCTGCGGCAATGTCCTCGATATTGGAAGCGAAGCTGGTCTCGTGAAACTCGCCGTCGCTTTCGCCGATGCCGGCAAAATCGAACCGCAGCACGCCTATGCCCTGCCCGGCAAGCGTGCGGGCGATGCGGACCGCGGCGAGATTGTCCTTCCCGCAGGTGAAGCAATGGGCGAACAGGGCCCAGCCGCGGACCCGGCCCGATGGCGCCTCGAGGCGGCCAGCCAGCTTCCGGTCCTCGGCGCCCGCAAATTCGAACGAGTCGATCATTGCGGCGGCGGGTTAAGCACAGCGCCGCCGGCGATGCACGGGCTTCCGCGTTTGCAAACCGGACTTGCGGAACCTTGGCGCGGGTGCTTCGCTGCCGCCTAACAAGGAGATCATATGTCCATCCGCAAGCAGATCGCGCTTCATCCGGCTTCCAAGGATCACGTCAATCAGTCCCTGGGCGATGCCGTGCATCACCTGATGTATGCCTCGAAGATGTGTTTGAGCTGCGCCGATGCCTGCATGGCCGAGGCAATGGACATGGCCCAGTGCATCCGGCTGTGCCTGGATTGCTCCGACATTTGCGAAGCGACCGCGCGGCTGGGGCTCAGGCGTACCGGCAGCGACCAGCCGATGCTGCGCGAGCTGCTCATGCTATGCGGGCGGATGTGCGAGCAATGCGCCGCCGAGTGCGAGCGGCACGACCATGAGCATTGCAAGCTGTGCGCGCAAATCTGCCGCGAATGCGCCAGCGACTGCGCCAATGCGGCGGCCAGCCTGGCCTAGAACCTAGAAATCCGACCTGCCGAAGCGGGGGACGCCCTGGTTGACGCCGGGCGGATCGAGCACGGTGATGTCGAGCTCGAGCGGCTCGCCGATCCAGCGGCCAAGCGTGGTGTGATCGGCGAGATCGTCGTCGGTCAACGGGTGAACCAATGCGCGCAGGCCCGACGCCTCGATCGCGGCGACGACGTTGTCGAGCGAGCTCTCGCGGAAGTGGACTTCATATTGCGGGATGGGATGCGGCCCGACGCCGCGATCGGTCATCGCGCCGACGAACAGGATGCCGGCGCGCGCCGCGAACTCGTCGCGCAATGCGCTCGCGGCCGGCCGATCGCCTTCGGAATAATAGATATGCGCGTGATAGGGCGCGTTGCCGTCGCTCATCAGGCGGCGCGAAGCGCCCGCTCCTTCCTGGCCTTGGCCAGCTTTTTCAGCACCATGTCGCGCTTCAACTTCGACAGATGGTCGATGAACAATATGCCTTCGAGATGGTCCATCTCATGCTGGAGGCAGACGGCGAGCAGACCGTCGAGGTCTTCCTCATGGGCTTTGCCATTTTCGTCGAGCCAGCGGGCGCGGATTTCGTCCGGCCGCATCACCTCGGCATATTGGTCGGGCACCGACAGGCAGCCCTCGGTGTAGGGGACTTCATGGTCGGAGTGCGACAGAATCTCCGGATTGACGAATACCCGCGGTTCCTTGACCGGCTTGCTGTCCGGATCGTCGGGGTCTTCCGGTTCCTGCAGGTCCATCACCAACAGGCGCTTGGGTACGCCCACCTGCACCGCGGCAAGGCCGATGCCGGGCGCGGCGTACATCGTCTCGAACATGTCCTTGATCAGCGCGCGCAGCTCATCGTCCACCTTGTCGACCGGGGTCGAAATCTGGCGCAGCATGGGATCGGGCGTCTCGTAAATGGGCAAAAGGGCCATGGCGGCGATTTAGTCTTTCAATTGGGTGGGTTCAAGCGACAGGACGGCGGGCGCGGAGCGCCTGGGCCAGCGTTCCCTCGTCGAGATAGTCGAGTTCACCGCCGACCGGAAGACCATGCGCCAACTGCGTCAAACGAATAGGAAATTTCTCCAGGCGCTCGGCCAGATAATGGGCAGTGGTCTGGCCTTCGAGCGTGGCGTTCATTGCCAGGACGACCTCATCGATCCCGCCTGCCGAAACGCGGGCGAGCAGCTTGTCGATCGACAAATCCTCCGGCCGCACTCCTTCGAGCGCCGAAAGCCGGCCGCCGAGCACATGATATCGGCCGGGGAACAGCCGCGAGCGGTCCAGCGCCCACAGGTCGGCGACCTCCTCGACGACACACAGCAGCCGATCGTCGCGCTTCACATCGCGGCAGATGTTGCATGGGTCGCTGGTATCGACATTGCCGCAGGTCGAGCAGGTCGACAGCGTGTCGGCCACGGCCCGGAGCGCGGCGAGCAGCGGCTCCAGCGACGCCTCGCGCTTTTTCATCAGGTGCAGCACCGCCCGCCGCGCCGACCGCGGGCCGAGTCCCGGCAGGCGCGCCAGGGCCTGGGTCAGGGCTTCGATTTGGTGAGACGCCATGGCTGGCACATAGGGGGCGCTTGGCGGCGGGCGCAAGCCGCGCCATAGGCGTTTGCCATGCGGATCATCTTCATGGGTAGCCCGGACTTTGCGGTGCCGACGCTCGACGCACTGGTCGACGCGGGCCATGAGGTGGTGGCAGCCTACACCCAGCCGCCCCGCCCCGCCGGCCGTGGCAAGTCCGAGCGTCCGACTCCGGTCGAAGAGCGCGCCGGCGAACTCGGGATTGAGGTTCGCAGCCCCAAATCGCTCAAGGGCGAAGCGGAGCAGGAGGCGTTTGCCGAGCTGGAAGCAGATGTTGCGGTCGTGGCAGCCTATGGCCTGATCCTGCCGCAGCCAATCCTCGACGCGCCGATGCTAGGGTGCCTCAATGTCCATGGTTCGCTACTGCCGCGCTGGCGCGGCGCGGCGCCGGTGCAGAGGGCGATCATGGCCGGCGACGAGGCGACCGGCGTCACCATCATGCAGATGGAGGCCGGACTCGACACAGGGCCGATGCTGCTCAAGCGCGCGCTGGAAATAGAAGATAAGAACGCCGCACAACTAACGGAAGAATTGGCGAAACTTGGCGCAGTGATGATGGTCGAGGTGCTGGCCGACCTGCCCGAATTTGAGCCGATCGAGCAGCCCGACGACGGCGTTACCTATGCCGCCAAGATCAGCAAGGAGGAGGCGCGGATCGACTGGTCGCGGCCTGCCGCCGAGCTGGTCCGCCAGATCCAGGGACTGGCCCCGTTTCCGGGCGCCTGGTTCGAGGCCAATGGCGAACGGATCAAGCTGCTGGCGGCAGAGATCACAACCAGTCACGGCGCACCGGGCGAGGTAATCGACGATCGGCTAACCATTGGCTGCGGCAACGGCGCCCTGCGCCCGACGCAGGTCCAGCGTGCCGGCAAGGGAGTGATGAGTGCCGAGGAGCTGCTGCGCGGCTTTTTCATTGCGAAGGGCAAGGTCCTTCGATGACGCGCTGGCGCCTGACAGTCGAGTTTGACGGCGCGCCGTTCATGGGCTGGCAGCGACAGGACCATGGCCCGTCGGTGCAGGAGGCTGTGGAGCAGGCGCTGTTCCGGATGACGGGCGAGCTGGCGACGCTCCACGCCGCCGGACGGACGGACGCAGGCGTCCATGCGCTGGCGATGAGTGCGCATGTCGATGTTGTGAAGACGCTGACCGAACATCGGCTGCGCGAAG
>DATJKE010000001.1:0-5434 GCA_035491735.1 Sphingomicrobium sp. | reverse complement strand
GGCCTGTCCCCTCTGATGGGCAAGCTCGCCGTCCGGCTCGGGCCGCGCATCCCTCTCACCCTCGGCCCGATCATTGTCGGCGCTGGACTGCTGCTGGCGACGCGGATCGCCTCGAACCAGGCCTATTGGACCAACGCCTTTCCGGCGATCCTCATCATGTCGATCGGCATGACGCTCGCCGTCGCGCCGCTGACCAGCACGGTCCTTGCCGCGGTCGACAAGCACCAGACCGGCATGGCCTCGGGCTTCAACAGTGCGGTGGCGCGGCTCGGCGGCCTGATCGTCGTCGCTCTCATGGGCGCGGTACTGATGGGACAGGGCGATGCTCTGCTCGAGCCTTTCTCCAAGGCGTTGGTTGTGATGGGGATTGTCGCCGCGCTTGGCGGCGTCGCGGCTTTCTTCGGCCTTGGCGGCAAATGGAAGCGGCATGAACCGGAGCCGGGACAAGTGAGTTGAGCCTTTCGAATAGACAGGAGCAATTCCATGCCGGAATCCAATCGACCGCTGGCCGAACGCATCGCCCGGGTGCTCGCTGGGGCAGCGCTGAGCAGCAATGCCGAAGGCAGCGACCCGTCCGCCGCGGAAAAGGTCGACATGGCTTGGCCCCAACATCTCAACCAGGCGTCGGCCGTCCTCCACACGATGAGGGAACCAGATGAAGCCATGGCCGCCGCAGGCGATCTCGGCACGTGGCAGCGGATGGTCGAAGCGGCGATCGCCCAACTCGATCGCGCTGAGCCGCTGCGTCAGTAGGTTCGTCACGCTGGCGTAATTTTGCTAAACGGCGCCGTCTTCGACTCAGCGGGAGGCGGCAATGGATCACACCATGCGACTGTCATTGGCCCTGGTATCGACCGGGTTGCTCGGCGTCAGCGCCCCTTATGAATTCACCCCCCAACAGCTCGCCCTGCTCGATCCGACGACGGCGATTTCGGCAATGTGCGGCGGCGGGCCCAAAGCTGCCGCCATGCGCGATCGGATCGCCATGGCCGCTGCCTTCGTCGCACAGGCCGCAACGCCGGCCGGAATTCGGCTCTACGACGGCCTCGGCAAGGTCCACTTCCCGATCACGACTTCCAGTCCGGAGGCGCAGCGCTATTTCGACCAGGGCATGGGTTTCGCCTATGGCTTCAACCATGCCGCGGCGATCGCCTCGTTCCGCGAGGCGCAGCGGCTCGATCCGGGCTGCGCCATGTGCTTCTGGGGCGAATCCTTGGCCTATGGCCCCAACATCAATGCTCCGCTGACACCCGACGCCAATGAGCTCGCGTTGAAGTCGATTGCCGAAGCCCAGCAGCGATCGGCAAGCGTCGCGCCGCCCGAGCGGGCGCTAATCATGGCGCTGGCCAAGCGCTACTCGGCCGATCCCAACGCCAAGCGTGCCGATCTCGACGGTGCCTTTGCCGACGCGATGCTGACCGTCGCCCGCTATTACCCGCAACACGACGACATCTCGCTGCTGGCCGCCGAGGCGGCGATGGATACGCTGCCGTGGGATTATTGGGAGCCCGACAAGCAGAGTGCCAAGCCGCGCCTCGGCGAAGCGATCCGCCTGGTCGAGACGGTGCTGGCGCGCAATCCCGACCATCCGCAGGCACCGCACCTCTACATCCACCTGATGGAAAATGGGCCGGACCCGAAGCGTGCCGAAGCCGCCGCTGACCGGCTATCGTCGCTGGCCAGGGACGCGGGTCACCTCGTCCATATGCCGGCCCACATCTACTACAGGCTCGGGCGCTGGAAGGATTCGATCCGCGTCAATATCGAAGCCGCGCACCAGGACGAGGCATACATCCGCGAGTCCGGGGACAAGGGTTTCGTCCGCTACGGCTATTATCCCCACAACGTCCATTTCATCGTCACGTCGGCCCAGATGGGCGGTGACCTTCCGACCGCGATCAACGAAGCCAAGCGGCTGGCATCGATCGTCGACGCGGGCACCGCGTCGCAACTGGCCTGGGTCCAGGCGATCAACGCCGCACCCTATTTCGCGACCTTGCAGTTCGCCTCACCGGCGGAGGTGTTGGCCCTGCCCGCGCCCGACCCCCGGCTTCAATATGTGCAGGGCATCCGCCATTACGCCCGTGCCGTTGCTTACGCCGAGCAAAACAACCAGCGTGGCTTCGACAATGAACTGGCCGAACTGAAGCGCATCCAGGGTTCGGACGCGCTGAAACCGATGGTCGACCAGGGCATGCCCGCGCCCGATTTGCTGGCGCTGGCCGAGCATGTCGCTCTCGGCAAGCAGGCTTCGTTCCGTGGGCGCCACAACCAGGCGATCGGCCATTTCCGTGCGGCGCTCGCGATCGAGAACCGGATCCCCTACATGGAGCCGCCGTGGTGGTATTATCCGGTCAACCAATCGTTGGGCGCCGCGCTCTATCGGGCCGGCAAATATGACGAAGCTCGCCAGGCCTTCACCGCCGCGCTGGCCAAATATCCCAACAATGGCTGGGCTCTTTACGGCCTTTCCCAAGCCGAGCGGGCGCAGGGCCGACCTGCCCAGGCGGCGGCAGCCAGGGCTGCGCTCGGCCGCGCCTGGATGGGTGACCCGCGCTGGCTCAGGATGGAGCGGATCTAGCCTTTGCTTTTGGCGATGAACTGATCGATCACCGTCGAGAGCAGGGTCATCGGCGTGTTGCCGCCCTTGACAATCGCATCGTCGAACGTGCGCAGGTCGTAGCGCGCACCGAGGTCCGCCTTGGCCTTGTCGCGTAGGCGCAGGATCTCGAGATGCCCGATCTTGTAGCCGCAGGCCTGGCCGGGCATCGAGCAATAGCGGTCGACTTCGCCCGTCACCGATCCCCGATCGTCGCCGTTGGTCTTGACGAACCAGTCGATGGCCTGGTCGCGGGTCCAGCGCTTGGCGTGGAGGCCGGTGTCGACCACCAGCCGGCACGCGCGGAAGCTGGACGACTGAAGATAGCCGAGCTGGCCCATCGGATCGTCGGCATAGACGCCAAGCTCGTCGGCCAGTTGCTCGGCATAAAGCGCCCAGCCTTCGGAGTAGGCGTTGAAGGCCAGCATCGAACGGATCAGCGCCATTCGGTTGGCATAGTCGCCCTGCCAGATGTGGCCGGGAATTCCCTCATGATAACAAAGGGTTGGCAGAGAGAATTTGGGCCATTCGTCGGTGCTTCGGAGGTTGATATAATATTGGCCCGGCACCTTGCCGTCGATCGATCCCGCCGCGGCATAGCCGCCCGGTGCACCGGCCTCGATCGCCGGGGGCACACGCTTGATCACCAGCTTGCCTGGAACCATCGTCGCAAATGCCTGCGGCAGGCGGGTGCGGATGTCGGCGATCCGCCCGTTCAAATAGGCCAGCAGCTGCTCGCGCCCGGCCGCCGTGTTGGGATAGAGCTGCGCCGGGTCCTTGCCGAGCGCCGCCATCCGCTCTCCAACCGTGCCGCCGGTCATGCCCTGCTTGGCCATGATCGCTTCCATGCGGGACTGGATCGCCTTCACCTGCTCCTGGCCGAGCTGATGGATATCGTCCGGCGATCGGGTGGTCGTTGTCCCGGCCTTCAGTGCCCAGGCGTAATAGGCATCGCCGTCCTTGAAGTGCCACACGCCGGCATCGGACGTCGCCGCCGCGCGATGCTTCTTCAGCTCGTCCAGCTGGCGCTGCAGCCCCGGGATGACCTTGGTGGCCATCGATTGCGCCACGCGCTCGACTAACTTGTCATCCGAGAGCCCCGCTTCGCCCAGTTTCTTTTTGAGCGTCGCAACGACCGCCGATTGGTCCGGCCTTTCACCAGCTCCGGCGCCGATGATCCCGATTGTTTTGTCGAGAGTGAAATCCGGCGCGATCACGCCGATTCCGCGGTCATGCTTCAACCGCTCGGTCTCGCCGTCGACGTTCCGGGCATAGGCGTCCACTCGATCGGCAAATGCGAGTGCGTCCTCGGCATTCGCTATCGAATGGCGACTTTCAAGAAAGTCGGGCAGGTCGACATAACTGCTGCCCAGCTGGTTCACCACATAGGGCGTATTGCGAAAGCCGTTGTTCGGGTCGAGCACGAGCGGATCGCCGAACGGGAACGCGTAGCCTTCCTGGGCCAGCTCGTGCGCCTGCAGCGCGACCGCGCCATTGAGTTTGTTGGTGTCTGAAACGTCGGCGAGATCAAGGGCGCGCAGCGTTTCGAGCCGCTTGTTGATGGCTTCCTTGCGGGCCGCAACGCCAGCCGGAGTCTGGTCCTGCCACTGGTGGGCCAATGGCGCGAGCTTGTCTTTGGCAATGCCGAGAATGGTCGCATTTTGCGGATATTCTGCGAGGAGTTGCTCGGCGATCCCCTGCAACTGAGCGGCGAGGTCGCCGGTCGCCGCGCTGCCACCGCTCGGCGTCTTCGAAACCTTGCAGCCGCTTAGGAGGCCCGCGGCCGCAACGCCGCCGAGGAATTCGCGCCTTCCGAAAGCCAACGTCATCGCAATCTCCTGTCTTTAGCCGCTTCGGCTATAGCCGCTGAATGGCGGCGAGACAGGGGAATTCGGCGAACCGCTAAGCGTTGGCGGCGATGAACTTTTCGACCACCGGAGCAATCTTTTCGCGCCACTTGCGGCCGTTGAAGATGCCGTAGTGGCCGACGTCCCTGGCGAGCAGATATTGCTTCTTCGCCGCCGGTAGCGCGGTCGCCAGGTCGAGCCCGGCCTTGGTCTGGCCGATGCCCGAAATATCGTCCCGCTCGCCCTCGATCGCCAGCAGCGGCGTGTCCTTGATCGCTTTGGGATCGACCGGCTTGCCACGATGCTTGAGCTCGCCTTTCGGCAGCAAATGGCGCTGAAACACCACATCGACCGTCTGAAGGTAAAATTCGGCGGTCATGTCGCACACCGACAGATATTCGTCATAGAAAGCGCGCGTCGCGTCGGCACCTTCTTCGTCGCCCACCACCAGATGCTTGAACATCTCCCAATGGCTGACGAGGTGCGACCCGAGGTTCATGGTCATGAACCCGGCCAGTTGAAGGAATCCGGGGTAAACTTTCCGTCCGGAGCCCGCGTAAATCTGCGGCACCGTAGCAACCACATTCTGCTGGAACCAGGCGTGCGGGCGCTGCGTCGCCAACGTGTTGACCGCGGTCGGCGCTTTGCGCGTATCGACCGGCCCGCCCATCATCGTCAGCGTCTTCGGCCGTGCGGGATGTTTGGCGGCGTTCATGATTGCGGTCGCGGCATAGGCGGGCACGGATGGCTGGCACACCGCCAGCATATGCGGCCGCTTGCCGGTCCGTTCGTAAATGGCTTGGGAGAATTCAATCAGATAATCGATGTAGTCGTCGAGGTCGAAGCTGCCGTCCTTGACCGGCACGAGCTTGGCGTCGCGCCAGTCGGTGATAAACACGTCATGCTTCGGCAGCATCCGCGCCACCGTACCGCGCAGCAGCGTCGCGTAGTGGCCCGACATCGGCGCAACGATCAGCAGCGGTTCGCC